>JBKBMW010000001.1:0-32610 GCA_046295675.1 Candidatus Anstonellaceae archaeon
TTGGGTCAATGTTTAAAGAAACAGCCTTCCCCCAGTTTAGAGTATACAATATTCCTTCAATATTTTTTCTAACCAAACAAAGCCCTTCTTTATTCTCAGGAATTAGGCAATAATGCGAACAAAGACGACATCTAATCAAATTTTTTAGTTGTGAATTTTGGACCAAATTATAAAACATTGCTTGTCTTTTTTTCATTTTTCCGTTATACTATTTTTTTTACAATATTTAAATCTTTGTTATTTTTTTGAGCCAATTTAAAAGTGATATCTTTTTTTATTTTCGCTTTGGATATTTTTATAAATATTAATAATTACAATACTTTATAAAATAAATAAATTATTTTATCTGTTTAATGGTAAGGGAAATTTTATGGTCATAGATCCTGTGGATAAAATCGCAGAACAAATTTCTCAACAAAAAACAAGCACTGGTAATAGTGATGAAGAACTCTTGGCTTTTTTAGAGCAAACCAAACCAAAAATTTTGGTAGTTGGTACTGGTGGCTCTGGATGCAATACTCTAAATAGGATGATAGAAGTTGGAATTGAAGGAGCAACTCTAATAGCAATGAACACTGATGTGAGGCATTTAATAAAAATCAAAGCAGATAAAAAAATTCTCCTCGGTAAGATGACTACAAAAGGTATGGGGGCAGGTTCCAACCCTTTACTTGGAGAAAATGCTGCAAAAGAATCCCAAGAGGAGATAAAAAAAACCTTAAATGGCGCAAGTATGGTTTTTATTGCCTGTGGGCTTGGGGGAGGGACAGGCACTGGTTCAGCACATATTATTGCAGAAGTAGCAAGACAAGTAGGGGCTCTTACAGTTGCTGTAGTTACTCTTCCATTTGCTTCAGAAGGAAAAATCCGAATGCAAAATGCTTTAGAAGGTTTGGAAAAATTAAAAAGACATGCTGATACTGTAATAATTATTCCAAATGACAAGCTTCTTAGTGTTGCTCCAGACCTACCTTTAAACACTGCCTTTAAAGTTTGTGATGAAGTACTTACTTCGGCAGTAAAGTCAATAACAGAATTGGTTACAAAAGCAGGTTTGGTAAATCTGGATTTTGCTGACCTTAAAACAATTCTCTCCAGTGCAGGCTGTGCTGTGGTTGGTGTAGGTGAATCTACAATAGATGCAAAACCAGAAGATAGGGCATTATTGGCAGCAGAAATGGCCCTCAACTCTCCTCTTTTGGATGTGGATATCTCGCAAGCACAAAGAGCATTGATAAATGTTATTGGTGGGGAAGATATGTCCTTAAAAGAAGCAGAATTAATTGTTAATACTATTTCAAAAAGGATTGACCCAAACGCCCATATCATCTGGGGGGCAAGAATAGAAAAAGACTCCAAAAAAAACAGGGTGAGGGTATTAACTGTGGTAGCAGGAACAAAATTTCCAAAATACGATTTAAACTATTTTCAAAATAAGGAATTTTCCTTTGAAGATATGGATTTAGATTTAGTTGTTTGAGTGTTTTTATGTTAAACAAAATAAGCAATTTTAAAGAGTTTCTTTCAAATGAGCTAAAAAAGATAATTAGAGTATTGAAGGTAGCAACTAAACCATCTCAAAAGGAATTTTTTTTTATAGCAAAAATCTCCATAATCGGAATTTCCATTTTAGGAATATTTGGATTAATAGTTTCATTAGTCTTTTCAGTTATAGATTTACTATAGAATCATTAACTTTAAAAATAAATTAAATAAATTAAAAAATAAATAAAAATAATATTTGGAGTGATTTTATGCCAATCTATTCATATAAGGTGGTAGCAGGCCAAGAAAAAATAGTAATGGAGATGCTAGTTAAAAAAATAACCTCCGAAAATTTGGGTGTTTATTCTATACTTCATATTGAAGATATAAAGGGTTATATGTTTGTAGAAGCAGAAAACGAGATGGCAGCAAGGCAAGCAGCAAATAAAATTCATCATATCAAAGGACTAGTTTCAAGGGGAGGAAAAGCCCAAGAATTTAGGCTTGAAGATTTGGAAGGGCATTTCTCCACAAAAATGAAATCCATTTCAGATAAAATCTCAAAAGGAGATATTGTAGAATTGATAAGCGGACCATTTAAAGGTGAGCGGGCGAAAGTATTAAGAATTGATGATAAAAAAGACGAGCTTACTGTAGAACTAATGGATGTGGCAGTTCCAATCCCAGTTACAATAAAATCTAACACTATGAAGCTTAGGCAAAAAGCAGAAGAAAATAGTTAGCAATCCTCAAAAAGAAAATTTTGAAAGCTTTATAAATGATGGAATAGAATTTTTAATAAATCCGAATACAAATTCCATTCTAAATTGCCTTGCTAAAGCCAACTTTGCTTCTAAATCCTCAAAAAGCATAGGGTTTTTTATATCTACTAAATTAAGAAGAATTTGCGCTCGTTCTTCCTCCCTTCCCACTCCAGGAGAGTATACAAACCAGTAGTTTGGGTCAAAAGAATTGAATCTTACCACTCTTCCTACTGAGCGAATTTCTTTATATATTAAATACTGTTCTTCTGGATTTAAATTAAATTGCTTTTTATCATCATTTATCAAATCCAAAATTTTTTTCCAATTTTGTTTTTTCATTGAACTATTTACAACTTCAATTAATCTTAATTCTGTCAAATAAGCGGCTTCTAATGGGTGAAGTATCAAGTTTTGCCCATCTATTTTTCCAAATGAGCCAGAAAGGAGGTTTTCTATCTCTTCTTTTTTAGTGCAAATTATTTTCTTATTTTTTATCTGAGCCATAACAATTTAAATTAGAAACAAGAAAATTTAAACTTTTAGTATAAAATTATTTTATGATAAAGCTTAAAGATACTTTAGATGAACAATTGAAAGAAATCTATCCAAAAAGCTCTAACCAAATTCTTATGTATGTTTGTGGGCTTACTCCTTATGATGATACCCATCTTGGTCATGCAAGAACCTTTGCTTCAATAGATATTTTAAAAAGATATTTAGAATATAAAGGGCAAAAGGTTTTTCATATTCAAAATGTGACCGATATCGACGATAAAATAATCAATCGAGCACTACAAAAAAACATGCTCCCATTAGATCTATCCTCTTTTTATGACCAAAAAAGTCGTCAGGAGTTATTAGGATTAAATATTCTCCCTCCATCTTTTATGCCAAAAGTATCTGAAAGCATTCCCATAATCTTAGATTTTATTTCAAAAATATTACAAAAAGGTTTTGGCTATGTAAGTAAGAGTGGGGTATATTTTGATGTTTTAAAATATAACAAAGCCTTTGGTTCTTATGGTGCTCTTTCAAAGCAGAATTTAGAAAAAATAAAGTCTGGGGCAAGAATAGAACCAAAAGAAGATAAAAAAGACCCTTCTGATTTTGCTTTATGGAAGTTTGAAGAAGTTAAAGGAGCAACATTTTTTTCTCCCTGGGGGGAGGGAAGACCAGGTTGGCATATAGAATGTTCAGCAATGTCCATGGCAGCTACAAAAGGCAAGCCACTTGATATGCATTGCGGTGCAAGGGATTTGATTTTTCCTCATCATGAAAACGAGATAGCCCAAGCCCATGCTGCAGGTTATATTCCTTTTTGCTATCAATGGCTTCATACTGGGTTTTTAACAGTAAATGGAGAAAAAATGGCAAAATCGTTAGGAAACTTTATTACTCTTTCTGAAGCTATGCAAAAATGGAAAACTCCTGTTTTAAGGCTGTTTTTCGCTTTAAGCCACTATTCCTCTCCTTTAGATTTTTCTATTAATGCCATTGAAGGAGTAGAAAAGACTTTTGAAAATCTAAAGCGTTCTTTGTTTATAGCAGAACAAAAATTTCTAAAAATTACTCCCTCTACGAATTATATAAGGGATTTTGAACAAAAAATAGATCAAAAAATCCAAGAATTTGATAAGTTTATGGAAAACGATTTGGATACTCCTCTTGCTTGCTCTTCTCTTATTGCTGCTTCCAAAGAAATTTCAAAAGCAGCCGAATCAGGTCTTTGTCCTTATTCTCTAATATCTAATAAAGCAAGCAAAATCAAGGAGCATTTCAATATTTTAGGAGTGGAGATCCCATTACCAGAACTTAAAATTTCAAAAACAGAAATTGAAAAGCTTTTAGAAAAGCGACAGGAGGCAAGGGAGGAAAGAGATTTTGAACAAGCAGATGCTATTAGAACAGAATTACAACAAAAAGGAATAATTTTGGAAGATACAGAACACGGAACAATCTGGAAGTATTTATAATTTTAAAATTTATCTAAAAAGGCAAAAAAAACCTTTTTTTGCCAAAAGCAAAGATTAAAAAGCTTTTTAAGTTAAATAAAATTGGTGAGAAAATGATTTTACCAAAAGCACCAGTGGAAAAATTAATTAGAAGTGCTGGGGCTGAAAGGGTTTCAGATGGTGCTTCTTTGGAATTGCTTAACATCTTAGAAAAAATCAGTCAGGAGATTTCTCAACAAGCAAAAACCTATGCTGCACATGCAGGAAGAAAAACCATTTTAGCAGAAGATATTCGATTGGCTTTTGAAAACCTTTATGGAAAGCATTAATTTTTGTCTTAAAATTCCTAATTAATCAAAAATAAAAATCCATATAAAACCTTTATTTAAATCAATTTTTACTAAAATCTCAAAAGGCTATTTTTATAAATTTTTTTCCCTCTTTTTTGGCTGTTTGAAGTTCTTGTTCAATTTTTTCCATATTCTGTTTTATATGTTCTATTGCTTTTTTGAAAAAAATAATTTGTTTTTCAATATCTTCAAGGTTTTGTTTTTGATTTTGTAGTCTTTTTTGTAGTTTTTGCTTTATTTTTTCTTTTTCTACATCCATCTCTTTTGGTTTTTTTTCTTCCTCTATTCGATCCAAAAATTCTATTGCCTCTGATAGGCTTGAAAATTTTTTTGTTATATTTAAACCAATATCTTTTGGCTCAATAGCCCAAACCTCATTATTATAAACCAAAAATTCTTTTATGTCCTTGATTTTGCCTTTATCTATCTCTTGAGAATTTTCATACTTCTTTCCAAAATATATTCTTTGCTCAAATTCCTTTTTTGGAGGATAAGAAAAAAAATCGCCTTTTTTTAGTTCTTCTTCTGCATAAAAAAAAGCAATTACTTTTTCCTCTTGGAGTAAAATCATATTCCCTTTTGAAAACTGTTTCAAAACAAGTTTATAATTTGGAAAAAATTCCAAAATATAATATCTATCAAAATCATATTGATAAAAAGAGATAAGTTTTTTTCCTTGCAAATGTTTTCTTAAAAGCATAACAAAATTGCTTGCTTGTTTTAAAGCTGTGTTTTTAGTAGATGAAAAATAAAAATTTTGTCCAAGGTTAATCACCAAGCCTTTTTTTCCAAAGGAAAAAAGAAATTTCTTTTCTCCGATCTGATAAATTTTTTTTAGCCTTTGATTTAAAATCTCCTCTCCTTCTTTCAAAATAAGGGAATATTCCCACATAGACAAAGTTTGCATAAAAAAATAGAGCAAACAAATATTAAAAACAAAATGCTATAGTTTTCATATGGGGTTTTTAAGTCAGAATGCTCCGCAGCCAAGAGATTATCAAGTAAATATCGCTAATTCGGTTTTAACAAACGGCTCTACTTTAGTTGTACTTCCAACAGGGATGGGAAAAACTTATCTTGCCTTATTGGTCGCAGACAAAATTTTAGATTCTGGTTCTGTTCTTTTCCTGGCTCCAACAAAGCCTTTGATTGCCCAACATCAAAAAACCACAAAAGAGCTTTTAACCTTGAAGGAGGATCAAATTGTTTTGGTAAGCGGGCAACTGCCTGCAAAAAAGCGACAAGAATTATATCAACTAAAACCAAAATTTTTGCTCTCTACTCCACAAACCATAGCAAATGATCTAAAAAAAAATCGCTTGGAGTGGTATTTTAATTTAGTGGTATTTGACGAGGCACATCGAGCTGTTGGAAAATACGCCTATACTTATATAGCAAACATAGCAAAAGAAAAAAAAGCAATTTTATTGGGATTAACAGCATCTCCAGGAGGGCAGAAGAAAAAAATAGAGGAGATTGTGCAAGCTTTAGGGATTGAGAATGTAGAAATTAGAACCAATCAAGATAAGGATGTTTTGCCCTATATTAAGCCAATGGAAATAAGCTGGATTAGGGTGCCTCTTAGTCCAGAACTATTAAAACTAAAAAGGCTTCTTGAAACCATGATTGAAAAAAATTACGAAGGGCTAAAAAATTTAGGTTTTTCAATACCATTTAAAAGCAAAAAAAAGCTTCTTGAATTAAAAGAGAAAATTTTTGCATTAAACAAAGGCTATAAATACCATGCCCTTTCGCTTTATTTTACTGTTTTTAGTTTGGTTCATCTTCTTGAGCTTACAGAAAGCCAAGGAGTGGAGGCTGCAAAAAAGTTTGTAGATAAATTAAAAAAGAGAAAGCAAAGCGCTTCATTAAAAAGAATATTTAAAGATCAACTATTTGTTGAATTTGAAAAGCTTTTATACTCTGCTAAAGAGCATCCAAAAATCAACAAGTTGCTTGAGATTATAAAATCAAGAGAAGAAAAAGAAAAATTTATTGTTTTTTGTCAATACCGCGATCAGGTTAATTTTCTTGTAGAGCATCTAAGAAAGAATGGGCTAGCTGCAAAGCCATTTATGGGAAAAAAAGAGGGCTTTAACCAAAAGCAACAAGCCCAAATCATCTCAGAATTTAGAGAAGATAAATTCAATATTTTAGTGGCAACTTCTATTGGTGAAGAAGGCTTGGATATTCCATCAGTAGATAATGTAATTTTTTATGAGCCTGTACCATCGGAAATAAGAGCAATACAAAGAAGAGGGAGGGCTGGAAGGGCAAAGCTTGGAAGAATTTTTGGACTTATTGCACAAAATACTAGAGATGAAGGCTTTTATTGGTCTGCATTAAAAAAAGAGCAAAAAATGAAAAGAATAGTTAAAGAATTAGCTGAACAAAGTAAAAATACAAAAGGCAGGCAAAAAAACATACAAGAAAAGGAAAAAGAAAAAAAAGAAGAAACAAAACACAAGCCAAAACAAACCAATCTTTTAGATTTTTTTGGTTAATCTCCTATCTTAGTTGGATTTTTAGAGATAAAATTTTTACACACGGTTTGTTTGAGACATCGAGTATATTCCGACCGCCGCAGCGATTACAATAATTATTCGGATAATCCACAGAATTGGGTCTGGAGAGCTCCAGTCAATTAATAGATGCCAAAGAAATTCGTAAATCCCTTTTAACCCTTGAATTTGCAGATTATCTGGAAATACAGATAACAAAACTTCCAAAGATAAAAGAAAAACCTACTATAACAAAAATTGTTTTAATAAATTCCCCAATATGTTGAAAAATACTTTCCAAAGACTTTATCATTTTTTTTTACCTAATTTTAAAAAACTTTCTTATTTAAAAATTTTCTTTTTTATTATTTTTATAAAATCTGTATAGACTAAAAATACCAAAATTATAGCAAAAGAAGTTATCCACTCGTTTAAATCTAGTTCCCTTACTCCAAAAAATTCTCTCAATATCTCAGTATTAAATATTGCAATATGAACTATCAATACTCCTCCAACAGCTGCCAATAAGTACTTATTTGAACTTATCTCTCTTAAAAAAGATCCAGAAGAACGTACTGCAAATGCATTTGCAAGCTGCAAAAGTACAAATATATTAAAAAGATTACTCAATGCACTTATTCGATCTATTTTGACATAATTCTCAAAAACAATCAAAGAAACAGAAACTATAAAAACAACACTGCAAAGCATTGTAAATAAAACCTCTTTATTTACTATTTGGTCGTTTTTTTCTACTGGTTTTAAAACATCTTTTTTTGGTTTTTCCAAGCCTAAAGCAAGTGCAGGTGGACCATCCATTACCAAGTTAATCCATAATAACTCTAATGGCTTTAATACTACTCCAAAGTTTAGAAATTGAGCAAAAAACATCAATGAAAGTGCAGAAAGATTAGTAGTTAATTGGTAGGAAACAAAAGACCTAATATTTAAAAAAATGGCTTTGCTATATTCAATAGCTCTAATAATCGTTCTTAAATTATTATCCACTAATATTATATCTGAAACTGATTTTGCAACTTCACTTCCACCTTTCCCAATAGCAATTGAAACATTTGCTTTTTTTAATGCTGGTGCATCATTTACTCCATCCCCAGTAAGTGCAACAATATATCCTTTGTTTTGAAATGCAGAAACTATTTTGAGTTTATGTTCAGGAGAGGCTCTTGCACATACCTTTGCCTCCAAAAATTTTTCTACAATCTTCTCATCGCTCATTTTTTCTAGTTCACTTCCTAAAATTGGAAGTTTTTGTAATTCATTCTCTTTTACTAGTCCTATCTGTTTTGAAACTGCCATTGCAGTGTGGGGCGAATCTCCAGTAATCATAATAATAGAAATACCAGCTTGTTTGGCTTGTTCTATTGCCTCCTCTACCCCTTCCACTGGCTGATCAAAAAATCCTATTAGCCCAATAAAGATAAGATTAGAGGAGCATTTTTCAAATTTATATTTTTTAGTAGGTTCTAGGTCTTCCTCTTTATACGCAACTGCAATTGTTCTTATAGCCTGCAAGGAATAAAATTTTACTCTTTCTTCCAATTCAATTAATATCTCCTTGCTTAGCCTTTTTATTTCCATATTTTCATCTAAATAGTGAGTGGAAAAAAGCAAGACCTCCTCCGGAGCTCCTTTAAATTCAATCATTACTTTTTTTTGATCTTTTCTTTTTCTTACATAACATGCACTTCGTCTTTTAAAATCAAAAGGAAACTCTGCCTGGGTTTGATATTTTGAATAAAGTAACTCTGTGTCATATCCCAAATCTTGATAAAATCTTCCAATCTCTGCTTCTAATGGATCACCAAAAGATTCCATTTCCTCTTTTTTTATTTCTTTTTTCTTTGGAATAATTTTAGAGGCAAGGATAGCTGTTTCAATTATTTTTTTTATTTTTTTATCATTTTTAAGCTCCTTCAAATCTCCCAAACCAATATTTTCATATTCTTTTAAACAGGAAAAAATTTTTACAATTTTAAGCTGATTTTTTGTGAGTGTGCCGGTCTTATCTGCACAAATTAAAGAAACTTTTCCAATTGAAGAAATTGCAGAAAGTTTTCTAACAATTGCATTTTGTTGTGCTAATCGCTTTACTCCATATGCCAATGTTATAGCAAGTACTGTTGGTAAGCCTTCTGGAATTGCTGCAACAAACAATAAAATTGAGCTAATAAGTAAATCGTTTATTTCAATATTTTTTTCTATTCCTAACAAAAATATCACTACTACTAAAAAAACAGAAATTTTGACTAGTTGATCTCCTAATTTTTCCAAATCTTTTGATAATTCAGAAGGTTCTTGTTTTATTGTAGTCAAGGCAGAAGTTATTTTTCCAAATTCAGTAAATTTTCCTGTAGCAATAACCAGAGCCTTTACATCTCCTTTTAAAATGTGCGTTCCAGCATACAAAATATTTTCCCTTTCAGCTACTTCTCTCTTTTCTGTAATCTCCAACGAGGATTTTTGTACTGGTTCAGATTCTCCTGTTAAAATAGCCTGATCTACCAAAACATTTTCTCCCAAAAGTATTTTACAGTCTGCAGGAATTAAATCTCCAGATGTCAATATCAATATATCTCCAGGTACAATCTCTGTAGAATCAATCATTTGTACTTTTTTATCTCGCATTACCTTTGCTTTTGGTTTGGTTAATTGATACAAATACTTCAATTGTTCCTCTGCCTTATATTCCTGAATAAAACCAAAAAACATAGCAGTAAGAGCAGCTATAAATATTCCAATAGCATCTAAATAATGATGAATAAAAAATGCAATCGCAGATGCAACAATTAAAATAAAAGTCATTCTATTGAATTGTCTTAAAAAAATTTCTAATGCACTGGGAGTTTTTATTTCAAACAAAATATTTTTGTACTCCTTTCTTTTTTCTACTTGTTTTCCTGTTAATCCATTTTCAGAGGTTTTCAAGCTTTCAAATAAGTCCTTGTTTTTTGTAAGATAAGCAGAATCCTTTATTTTTTTAATATCAAACATAAAAAAGATAAATAAAAGGAATTTTATAAATTGTTTGGATTGTACTTCTCAGGATCCAATAAAATCGGAGAGGGGACTCCAGTAAAAATTACAAAAGCTTCTAAAAAATCCCTTCTTTCTTCGACAATTCTTGCCCCCCAACTAACCATTGCATTTGGAGATATTTTAAAAGTTATCTTTTCACAAATATCGTTTGCATCTCCTAATCTTAGAGAACTATCTCCAGTAAGATGCACCAACACACCAGAGGCTTTTGAATAATCTACAGAAAGCAGGGGAGTATTTAACACATGTTCAGGAAGAGAATGGACCTTCATTGGTCCACTATCAGAGGCATAGGATATCATCCCAAGTCCCTTTCCCTTAGTAATTGCTGCCAAATCAGCAAAATCAAGATTGATTAATGAAGGTTCGGTAATGGTTCGAATGATTCCTTCCACTGCCTTGGAAGCAACATCATCTGCCATTTTAAATGCCTCGTTAATTGGAACATTCCCTGCCCATTCTGTTAATTTGTCGTTTTCTATTAAAATCAAACTATCAGAATAATCTGCTAATTTTGAAACTGCTGTTTGAGCTTTTCTAATTCTTGCTCTTTCTAATTTAAATGGAAAATAGCAAAAGCTAATCACTATTGCATCTGTCTCCTCTTTTGCAATCTGGGCTATAACAGGGGCTGCTCCTGACCCAGTACCACCACCTGCTCCTGTGATTAAAAAAACCAAATCTGTATCAATAAGTTCTTTTTTTATTTCTTTTCTGCAAGCAAGTGCTGATTTTTCTCCTATTGCAGGATCTCCTCCTGCTCCCAGCCCTTTTGTAATTGATTTTCCTATCAAAACTTTTTTTGCATTATTTATTAAATCTAATTGTTTCTTATCTGTATTAAATGCAACTAAGGTTGTTTGTTTGAAAACCTGCTCACCTAGGCGAATTATACTATTACATCCTGCTCCCCCTATGCCTGCAATAACAAATTTTAGATTTCCTTCTTGATCTACCATCCTCACACCATTAAAATAAACTAATTATTTAATGAAGCTACTATTTTTATTTTTATCTCAATGGTTATTTTTAAGAGTTTTTTTATCTTTTAGTAGAGTTTTTTGAGTTTGTCCACATCCTTTAAGTGGAAAACACCCCCTACCAAATATTTAAACTTCCTTTTATATATAGATTAGGAATAGACAAGGGGGAAAAAGTCTCTCAAAAAAGAAGGTGAAAAAAATGAAGAATTTTGAAGAAGAAGAAAATAACGAATCTTCAATAGTGATTGATGAAGCTCCTTCAACCTCTCTTTTATCTGAAAACGAAGGAGAAAGTTTAGAACAACAACCCTCTAAGCAGCCAGAATTTAGAATCTTACAACAAGAATATAATCAGAAAGAAGGGCGAAGTGTTTTAAAAGAGGTTGGGGTTGCCTGGAAAAATATTTCAAAAGATGGAAAAGAATTTTATACTATTAAAATCGGAAACTTAAGATTGTTGATGTTTAAAAACCAAAGATTAAGGTAAGTTCTAAGTTTTATAGAATTGCCTCTTAAATATGGTGGTGTGTTATGGCTAAAAAATCAGAAATAAATGAAGAAGAGGACAGCGTAGAGGAATCTGTTCAATTGGAAAATCAAGAAGAAGAAAAATCAAAAAAACCAAAAATTACTGATTTAGAGGATCTTCCAGGAATTGGTCCAGTTACTGCAGAAAAATTAAAAAAAGCAGGCTATGTTGACATAGAAAAAATTGCTGCTTCCTCTCCATATGAATTAGCAGAGGTAGCAGAAATAGGGCCAGAGCAGGCAAAAAAAGCAATATCAGCAGCAAGAGATGCTCTTGAAATGGGCTATGAAACTGCAGATATTATTTTCACAAAAAGAAAAAATATCAAAAAAATTACTACTAGCTCAAAAAATCTTGATGCTCTAATTGGTGGCGGAATAGAAACAATGGCAATTACTGAAGCCTATGGAAAATTTGCTTCAGGAAAATCTCAACTTGGTTTTCAGTTGGCAGTAAATGTACAAAAGCCTTTAGAACAAGGTGGTTTAGGTGAAGATTCTGGAGTACTTTTTATAGATACAGAAAGCACCTTTAGACCAGAGAGGATTTTACAAATTGCCCAAGCCAATAAAATGGATGGTGAAAAAGTACTTAAAAATATTTTTGTTGCAAAGGCAATCAATTCTGACCATCAAATTATTTTGATAGAAAAGGCAGAAGAAATGATAAAGAAGCACAACATCAAACTTATTATTGTAGATTCTCTTACTAGCCATTTCAGATCAGATTATGTTGGACGAGGCTCGTTGGGGGAAAGACAGCAAAAACTAAACAAGCATGTCCATCATTTGCAAAAATTGGCTGATCAGTACAATATAGCAGTCTATGTCACCAATCAGGTAATGGATAATCCTGGAATGCTTTTTGGGGACCCAACTACTCCTGTTGGTGGGCATGTACTTGCTCATGCTGCAACCTATAGAATCTATCTAAGAAAAAGTAAAGAGGAAAAAAGAATTGCAAGATTAGTGGATTCTCCATCAATGCCAGAGGGTGAATGTGTATTTAAAATAACCTCAGAAGGCTTAAAGGATTAGTCTAAAGATAATCTTATAAAAACTTCCTTTATATAATATAAATCAATGGCAAAACCAACAGCTCAGATTTACACTCAAGCAGGTATTCTTGGATTTAGTCCAAATACAAACTTAGGTGGAGTCAAAATAGAACCAAAGTTAATTTTACTTGTGAGTTTAGCATCTATATTATTTATCAAAGTCCTTGGAATAATTTTAAGAAAAGTAGGATAAGCTTACAAAATATATTTTCCTTATTGTTTTGGTCTATCTGAAAAATACACCACTCCATTTTCATACCATACAAAAGCTTTTCCTTTATACTCCCCATTATTTGTTAATTCAATATCACATAGAAAGGTCCTGCTAAGTGAGGAAGTACCTGTTTGGATTTTGAGTGTTTTTTTATCCTGCTGACTAATTTTTAGATTTATATTTGCTAATTTTAGAGTATAATAATTTCCATCGCCCAATATACAAGCTTGGTTTACAAACTCCTCAATCTGATCAGCCTGCATATTTAATATTGAACCATATGCTACCTTTCGCTGGGTTTTATCAAGCACACTAACTGTTGCAAAGGCAATCATAATCACACTTAAGGAAATTAAAAAAATAAGAAGGGATTCAATTGTTATTTGGCCAAGTTTTTGTTTTAAAATATTTCTATTCATATTTCTCTCATTTTAAGCAGTACATGTACTTGTGGTAGTATCACATTTCCATTCACTATTGACTTTCTCGCAATCACTATCTTTTGTACAAAATATATCAGAAGGGGAAACATCAGTCATGTTTGCTATTTTCTCTGTTCTTTCTGATGTTTTTTGGCTTAGAGTTTTAACATTTGAGCTAAGTTGTGAATAGATTATAAAAACCAATCCAAGGATCAATACTAAAACAATAAGCATCTCAGCAGAGAGTTGTCCTTTTTTCATTCTTTCACCAATGTTTAATCAGAACTAATAATTTTAAATTTTTCTACTTCTTATTAACAATCTTTTTTTGGCTCTTTTTCTTTTTAGAATAAACTTTAAAAACTTCATTTTTTTACTATATTTATGATTCTTAGATACAAAAAAGCATTTATTTTTTCCTTAGATGCTTTTATAGCTTCCATCATTATTTTTTTCACTTTACAATACTTAATTTTTTTAAGTTATTCTCCTTATAGTTATTTTAATTCTCTTAGGCAAGCACAATATTTAGCATCAGACACGTTGAATTCTCTTTATTTGCTTGAATATGAAAATAGTTCAAACAACTTCCTTTCAAAGGCAATCAGATTTGCCTATGGTTATGGCTCATTTCCAAATGAGTTAATATCTTTTTCCAATATTGTTATACCGCCAACTTATTCATATGCTTATGATTTTTATGATTTTTCTTCTGGAACATGGATTCCAATTTACAATGCAACCGCTATCCCAGCAAGAAATATTTCTTTTTATAAAGTAATGGCTTCTTCTTATGTTTTACAAGTTTCTTATCTTGATCCACTAATAAAAGGTGATTCTCCTTATTGTAATATTGAATGCAAAGGTTATGATTTAGCTACAGGTAAGTATTCAAAACCACAAAATTGTACTCAAGTTCCTTGTGATATAAAACATGGTACAACATTTGACCCAGGAAATGTAACTATTGGAGTGATGAGGTTAACCGTATGGGGATAAAAAAAGGTTTTTTTTTCATTGTTATTGCTTTGGTGGTACTAAGCCTTATGGCGTTATCTTTGTTTTTATGGTCCGAGCAATCCTCACTTCAATATTTATCTGATAGCGAGAAATTTAGAGTTAACTCTTTACAACTTCCCTTTTCGTTTATATCTGAAAATAATGTAAATAAAATAGCAAATATTTCTGCAATTTATGCAGTTAATAAATTGGCTGATGCCCTTATTCAGCATCCAGAGAAAATAAAAGGAATTAAAGTACCTGCTAATTGCGTTTCTTCTCAAAGCGGTGGAGATGATTGTATAATGTATGTAAATAGTTCTATCTTTGAGCTTATGTTTTATGGAAACACTTCTGGGTACCTTTTGGACGAATTCTCCTCTCCCCAAAAATATTTTTATCAATTACCGCAGCAAAATCTAACCTATAATACAGATGAAAAAATTTATACTCTCTCAAACTATTTTGATAGAACTTCTGCATTAGCAAAAAGTTTTGGTTTTGATCTTTCTTGGGGAAAACCAGAAAGTTTTTCAATAAAACATGATGATTATAGGACTTTAAGAGTGATTTTTAATATTCCTGTAAAACTAAGTTCTAAGTATTTCAATATGGACAAAAAAATAAAAGTTAATACTTCCTTTGCAATCGATGGGCTTCCTGATCCCTACTTAGCTGTAAGATATAGACAAAGACTAGATTTTACTTATAATCCATCTGGTTCTTTAAATCCTCCTAATGGTTTTACTCCAATCAATTATGGCCCTAAGCCAGTTCCATATAAAAATGTTTATTTTTCATCTTATCAAAATCCTTCCCAAGCAGCAGCTAAACTCATATCCTCTGGTTCCCAAGGACTTGGTTGGTTTTATGGGCCAGTGGTAACAAAAAGCCACAAGTTCTTTTCTGATACTGATCCAATATATAACAAATCAAAAATAAATCAATTTATTTTTGCAACTAACAATCCTGATGAAGCAAGAAGAGAATCACAATATTTTGGAGCGGTTATTCTATACGGAGTAACACCTTATTTTAGCTCTACCAATCAGGTTCAACAAGGACGAAGAATTTCTGAAGAACAAAATTGTATCTGGTGCATAAGAATAGAAAACACTCTCTCTCCAGGTGGATCAAACACTATCTACTCTTTTTATAAATATCCGATAAAAAGAGATATTCCCTTTATTATAACCAATTTACAGCTTGGAACACTTTTAAGTAGTGTTAAACCAAATTATCGTACTGGCTTAAAAGAGGTTTTAATAACCTCCAATTTTAATATTCAAGATATTTGCTCTGATTATAAGGATACTCCTCCAAAATGTTCTGGCAAGCAACTAACTTACAAAAATAACCAATATTCTAAAGCATCTTTTTATAATTTAGATGGCCCAAGAGATATGGCAATTTGCGGATTTTATCTTCCATCTGAATATGGCTTATCTTATTTGCAGAGATTTACTAATCTTGAGTTTTCTTCTTCTCCATCCATACCAATAAGCAAATACGGAATAGAATCTTTTGATGTAGGCTCTTGGGCTGGGGGATATCTATCTTTTCAATATGGTCTTTCCAAAGATGCACAATCCTCTTCTCCTTTTGAAACTTCTTCTCGTATAGATTATCACTTTTTATTAAATGATCCAGTCAATAATCCTTATTGTAGGGGGATATACATTAAAGGAATGCCTGGTTGTAAAGATAGCAACATGTGTTCTTCTTTAGACCCATACTTTAATTCTACTGGAAGATTTTCATTAACAAATAAGTCATTTAATCCAACATTTAGGTACAATCTTTTTAGTTTAACTATTCCAACAAACTATCCTCAAAGTGATTGTAGGTGATTTACTTATGAAAGCTCAAGTAGCCTCTGAATCTCTAATACTTCTTGGATTTATTACATTTTTTATTATCCCGTTATTATTTTATTTTCTTTCTTTTTCATCTGAAAAACTTTCTTTTATAGGAGATTATCAAATTCTTTCTTTAATTAATCAAATATGTGACACTGCTGCAGAGGTTTGGTATCAAGGACCAGGAGCAAAGAAATCAATCATAGTTTTTTATCCGATGGGAATTAAAAACATCATATTAGGTGGAGACACAGTTTCACAATTATCGTTGTTTAATACTCAACAAAATGAATTAAATAAAAGAAAAATCATAATAGAGAGCGAGCTTTTTAATAAGAAGAAATATTTCGTGGATTATTGTTCATCTCCAATAAAAAACAGTAAACGCTTTATGTCTATTGCTCCAGATCTTTCATTAAACTTTAAATCTTCAAATGATATTTATCTTCCTTCTGGAATGAGAAGATTAAATTTTGAATACATATCAGAAAAAATTAATGGGGAAGTTCACAATGGAGACTATGTTCTGATAACAAGGGGAGGAACATGAAGGGAAAAAAAGCACAGATTTCAGTAGAAGTGATGGCCTATATTAGTTTTCTTATTTTAGTCTTTGTACTCTTTTCTTTTTATCTTTTGCTTAACTTTAATTCAGAGATAAAAAATAGACAATATCTTTTGCTAAGGGAAGAAGGGGAGCAGATAGCACAATATTTTCTTTTTGTTTTAAATTCTGGGCCAGGAACAACTTTTAAATTTTCTGTTAAACCATATCTTTCCTATCCTTTCGGCCAAAAATCAAATTTTTCTATTCTTATATCAAACAAAAATGGTTGGCTATATATTGTAACTAAATCTTCCACTGGCACAAATACTAACACTCCTTGGTTTTCTTTTCCAATTGGATTTAAAAATTTTGTTTGCAATCCAAATCAGCCTCCATCTTTAGTTCCATCCTGTAAGGTAAATGGGCAGACTATAGAAATAGATCCATCAAAGGGTTGGATTTTTTTAAATTATACTTCTAATAAAATTGAGGTTGAATAAATGAAAAAAGGGCAATATTTTTCAGCTGATATTGTTGTTGCAATAATAATCTTTATTTTTTCCTTATCCATCTTACTTAACTACTGGCATGGTCTTAAAAGTCAAGGAGGGGAAGGTTTTCTTTATTCGGAAGCTTTAAGAATTTCAGATCTTCTTTTAAGCCCTGGAGATTACAATGTATCTGGAAAGTCCATAATTTCCTCAGGGAGTATGAAATGGGTTAACTGGTATGATGACCCTGATAATGCAATTAGAGCTGGTTTAGGAGTAGAAGGAATGAAAAACAAAATCATCTACTCTCCCAAATCTGCACAATTAGGTTCAAATTATCCAAGTTTTGATAATCCTAAATTAAAAATTTTTTCCAGTTCTTCTGATCCAGACTACAAAAAACTAAAAGCACTTTTTGGCACTTATTTGGATTTTTATGTTGAATTTAATTTTTATTCACCTTCCTCTTTAATTACAACGGTTCCTCCTACCTTCACTAAACAATTTGGACTAAATTTTGATCCAACAAAGCAGAACCAAATAGCAAAGGTAAGAAGGGCAGTTTACATCTATTATTCTTTTGGGCCAGTGAAAACTCCTCAATATATTGGATATATGGATATTTATGTTTGGCAAAATAAACAATAATTAAACATATCTTTCATAATTTTCTGGAAGGAATTTTCCAATCATAGAGTTAAGTTTTATTTCTAAAATTTTTTTTAAATTAATATCTTGGGCTAAATTTTTTATTCCTAAAAGTGCTGCCAAATCCTCTATTTTTTTAAACACAATCTTTTCTTTTTCACCTTCAATTATAGCCCTATCCTCTTGGAGAAGAAAATTTTTTATTTTTATTTTTTTCTTTTTAGAAGGTTGAAAAAGAAGTCTAGAATTTGCTTTAAGCCAAATTTCATTATTTTTTACATATCCATTTTCAATCCTAACATGTGCATCCTCTGTCAATATTCCTTTCAATCCTTCACTTTCCCATTGGACTACTCGATAATCTTTTTTATTTATATTAATATAAAATGTAGTCATCATCTTTGTTTCTCCGTTTTTTGTTTTATATGTTCTATCCTCTATGTTTTTTATTTTTCCCTCAAAATTTCCAATCATCCCATTTTTTATATTAGTTATTGTCGGTGCTTTTTTAAGCAGCCTAATTTTTCCTTTGTTGAGCATTCTAAATTCATCATTAAAATTTTTCATTGGACCAATTAGAATTTTATCTCCTATCATTAGTTTTTGCCATACTTCTATTGCAGCCAAATCAAAAAATACAACAGTTGCCTCTTCGCTCTCATCTTTAACTAAAATTCTCAGAGTTGTAAAGTCCTGATTATTTTTTAGAGTTTTTTGTAAAAGATAAACTTTTTTAACCTCTACTTCAAGTTCAAATGGAAAAAGGCTTTTTTTTGCTTCCTTTATGGTTTTTGGTTTAAAATAATCTGAAGATTCTTCTAAAGAAATTAAATACCTTGCTTGTTCATCATTGATCAAATAATGATATTCTTTAAGTTTTTCTTCAACCTTTTTCTCAATTTCTTCTTCTTTTTCATCTATAGTACTTATTTTCATAATTATTTTTTTTAGAGAAGTTTTTTAATTTGTTTTGTTATTTCAATTGACTAAAAAATAATTCTTTTGCTTTCTCTAATGCAATTTGACATTTTTTTTTCTCTTTTCCTGAAACAGCAGCTGCTAATGGATGCCCACCGCCTTCTCCTTTTATAATCTTTCCAATCTCCTCAACTATAGATATAAGGTCTACTTTAAACAAATTTCTTTTATGCATTCTGGCACATATAACACAATCTTCTTTATTGCTTGCAACAAAGGCAACATCCGCTCCAATTCTAATCAAATTTTCAGCAATTATTGCTTGATATTCTTTTACTATTCCAAAAGCACAAACATAACCTTTAGATTCAACAATTTTGATATTTTTTATAGCCTCAAGTACTTCTACTCTTTTTTTGGAACTTTCTATTATATCCATATCTGTTAATATTTTTTCAAAATCCAAATTATTTTCTTTTAAAAGTTTGTACATTATATAAAATGTTTCTGCGTTTGCATGAGTTAAAAAAGAAGAGTCTGCCAAAATTCCCATTATTAGTAGTTTTGCAGTTCTTGGATTTGGTTTTATTAATTTTGCAATAAGCTCTGCAGTTGAACTTGCTTCAGGCCAAACAAAAGAGTGTTTTACCTTAAGACTATCCTTTCCAATAGCATGGTGGTCAATTAAAAAATCCACTTCATTTATTTCATGCCTAAGTAAACTCTTATGATTACAATCCACCAAAATTATTTTTGCGTTTTTATAAATTTTTCTTGCTTGCTCGAATTTAAGAAATTTTTTGTAGTAGTCCTTTAGTACAATCTTTGCTTGGGAATTAATCGTATCTTGAACTGCTATTATTGTTTTCTGGCCAAGAAATTCTTTTAAGGCTATGGCACTACTACAAGCATCTAAATCTCCAAAAGAATGAAATGTAATAATTGTTGGAATATTTTTTAATTTTAAAAAAGCTTCTTTAAATTTTTTTGATGGCTTGTTTGAATATTCCATTTCTATCTTATGATTGTTTTGTTTGCTTATTTTGTTCTAAACTTTTCTCTATTATTTCTTTTAATTGTTCCATTTTTTGTTTAATGTTTTCCTTTTGTTTTTTAATTGTATTCAATCTTGTTTGATAAAGTTCTATCTTTTGTATAACATCTTCTGTAGCATCTTTTTTATTTACTTCAATCATCAAATGCCCAACTGCTCTAAATATTTTTCCTTGGCTATTTTTTAATTCTTGGTCGGCTTGTTTTAATTCCTCAAGCAAAAAACTAATTTGTTGTTCTTGAGCATCATATATTTGAAGCTGTTGCCCTAATGTTTGATACTGATTAACCTGCTCTTGCAATTTTACAGGATCTCTTATAGGTTCTGCCATTTTTTCACCCTATCTAATTTAAATATCATCAAGCTTTATTAATAAATCCATTAGTTTAGAAGCATTCTTTTTTATATACTCTTTCCCAATCTTCTTTGTGTTAATCTCATATTCAATTTCATTATTTTTTTGCTTTATCTCTATATTTAGCCCCCCTCTTTTCAAATAACTCAAATGTTTTTTTATTATCTTAGTTGCTATCAAAAAGGTTTTTTCATCTTTAAACATTTATCCACCTATACTCAATTTCCAGTAGCTTTTTTTTATTATAATAAAATTTCACTTTATTTTTTTTTGCTTTAATTCTATAAACATTATCTACTTTTAAATAGATCCCTGTAAGTGGGTTTTGATTTATTTCAAAAAATTGTGCAATTTTTTTCTCCTCTTTACTCTTTAGCTCAACTCTTAAAGGTTCTTCAAAATTTATTTTAGAAGTAGCAAATCTTATTTTTTTAATCTCCATTAAATTTTTCCACCATCTAAACACTCTAAGTTTTTTATCATAATAATATTTGCTTAAAGTTGGATTTTTTCCTCTACAGTATACAATTACCCCTAAATAATTTTTTTTAATTGCTTTTTTTGCAAGGTCTTCTAAGGAAAAATCTTTTCTTGAATGATACTTCAAGCCATAAATAAAAGAACTCAAGTTCTTAACTAATCTTCTGTTTTCTTTAGTATAATTCTTGGAAGTTGTCAATATCATAAACACTAATATTTTTAATCAGTAGAAATCTCTTTTGCTACAGGTGGTCTTTCTTTAAAAAGAATTCTATATCCACATTCTGGACATCTTACAAATCTTTCTTCCAATTCTTTTATTACTTTTTTACATTTTCCGCATTTATACATTTTTTTCCCTCTATCCTGATAATTTTTTATTGCTTTTTGCTTTCTTCTTTTTCTTTATACTCCTTTAGCATTCTATCAAAGATCTCTCCTGCACTTGTAGTAAAGCTATATGCTCCTCCAGCATAAACATACCCTGCATATGATTTATAAATACTAAAAGAAATTCTTTTTAGTTTTTTTCCACTTTTTGGGCAAACATAAATTGCTCTTTTATCTTTTTTTCTTTTTTCATATAATTCCCTTAATCCAGGACCAAATCTTACTTTGTCATCTACCATAAAAATCACACTCATACTTTTGAAGTATTTTTTGTATTACTATTTTAAACCTAATCTAATTTAAGCATTTGCCTTATTTCCTGGCTCTTTTGGAAGGATATTTCCATCAGCTCAATTATTTCCTTTTTTAAAAATCCGCCCCCTTTGGATTTCTGTACAGCACAGACAAAATTTTTTTCAGTTGCTATTGTAATCATTCCATCTAAAGCCATTTCCTCTGAAAATGTTGGGTCAAGTATAAGATGGCGTTCTATTTTTCCAAAAGTACAGCTAATTGGACAAGCAAGAGTTTGAAGTTTTTCCTTTCTCTCCTCATAAATTACCTTGTCGTGTTCTATTTTTGGCATTAAAGTATTTTTTAATGCAACTACAGCCGCAATAGTAGAAGTATCAAATAAATTTCCATCATAGTCTACAATCCATAAATCTAAATATACTGCTTTTACCATTTCTGAATTTTCAATTTTGAGGCTTTTTAAATCAATCATATTTGAGGATCTTATCCCCCTATCCACTACTCTTGCAAGTTCAATTGCTTCCACTGGAGGTGGTCCAGGTTCAAAATGTGATGCTCCAATAGGAGTAAATTCTGCATTTGTGCTCAATATACCTTCATCAGGTCTATCTGGATAAGGTGTTGCTATGCCTATTTTAACAGCTGCTAAAACCTGTGTGCTTCCAATTCTACATATTGCCGAACCTTCTGCATTTGGAATGATTCCTTTTTCTACTTCAATCTTTCTATATTGAAGCTTTCCTCTTCCATCTGCTCTTTTTCCTTGTTTTAGAAGATTTTTGATAAGTTCTCCGTTGATTTCATTTTGAATTTCCATCTCTTCACCTTTTTTAGATTCGTTTAGCAGGCAAACCAAATTCTAAAATAGTTTTATGTTCTATGTCATATGCCTGCTCCAAAGCTTCTAATTGAAGTTTATGAACTTTTTTAATTGCTTCTTTTGCCATATCCAGTCCTTTTTCTATTTCTTCCTTTGTAAGCATTCCATCCATTTGATAAAGCAGGATTTGTTCATCCCTTATACTCATTGCAATAGGATTATCAGACTGGCCATAATTATCTTCATCTTTAGACAAGTCTAAAACAATTTCATCCTCTATTTTCCCAACTGCAACTGCAGCCACCATATCTTTTAGAGGAATTCCAGCATCTGCCAATGCAACTGATACTGCACTCACAGCTGCACACCTTGTGCCTCCATCAGATTGAAGCACATCTATAAAAACATCAATTGCAGTTTTCGGAAATTGTTCAGTTATCACTACTTTTTCAAAAGTTTCAGAAATAACTTTAGAAAGTTCTAAACTTCTTCGTGAAGGTCCACTTTTTCCATGTTCAGACAATGAACAAAATGGAGCCATGTTGTATCTACATCTTAGCTGTGCCCTATAAGGAGAAGACTCATGCTTTGGAATGCATTCTCTTGGGCCATAAACAGCTACTAATATTTTGTTATTTCCCCATTCTATATATGCAGAACCATCTGCATTGTTTAATACCTTTGCTTTTATTGCAATTGGGCGTAATTCATCTATTTTTCTTCCATCTATTCTTTTTTTATTTTCATCAAGTAGTTTTGGAATCTCCATTTTTTCACCTTATTTATCTTCTATATCTATTTCTTGTTCTATTAAAAAAGGACCTTCTTTGAGGACGATTATATCCTTCTTTTCTTCTAAAGCCAGATTGATCGGTTTTATTACCCGATTCTTGGCTTTGATTTTGAGCATGTTGCTGAATTTTTTCAATAGAAATTTCTTTGTTTGTTTCCTTGGCTAAAAAATCACTAATTTTTTGAGTCAATCCACTGGTATGAGTTTGTTTTTCAACCATCTTCATTACTTGTGCAGCTAACGGATAGTTTCCATCTTCTGAAACAAATACCAAACCATTTTTTCCAATGTATATCTTGCAACCAGTAGCATAGGATATCATATTTATCATTGAATTATTTTTTCCAATTAAACGAGGAATTTTTAATGGAGAAATTCTAATTACTATCCCGCCTTTTAATAAAATTGGATTTGTAAGCTCTATCTCTCTAATCTCGTTCACATTCGTTATTTTTGCAATTATTATTTCACCAATACCAAATTTGTGTTGCTCTCCCCTCTCAATAGGAAGAAATGCCTTATATGGGCTTTTTATATCTACTTCATAGCCGCCAAATCTCAATTCGCTTATCTTTCCTATTACATAATCATCTATATTTGGTTGATATGGTCCTTCTAATGGTATTATTCTACCATCCTCTGATTGAAGGGCTATTACAGTTACATAAGTACCTTTTTCATCGCTGTAAGTATAATTATTTTTCTGATAATCTGGAATTTCATTTCCTGGCATAATCATCTTGGCCATATTTTCCACCTTCTTTTTGAAATTTTTTACATTTATTGAAGAATTTTTGTTTGTACAGAACCAGAAGTAAGTTTATTTAGTTTATCATAAAACTCACTGCTTATTCCTGCAGGTATGTTAACTACACAAATAAATTCACCATTTTTAGTCCATTCTTCTTTTTCAATATTATAACTTTTCAAAAACCCATAAATTTTTTGGGCATACTCTGGTCCAATTTTTAATGCAATTTTTCTTTTCATCATTTTTATAGGTATTTTTAATTTTATTGCATCCAATACTTGTTGCACTTGCTCGCTTGCTTCCTTAAACGGATCTATATTTATTTTTGCTTCTTCCATAGCTTGTGTTATCCTTAAGATGGTATGTGGAGCTCCAGTGCGGGGATCAATTGCCTCTCGAGAAATCAAAGAAATTATTTGTTGTTTTTTTTCTTCAATCATTCTTCTTTTTTGTTCAGTAGTAAGAGATATCTCACCTTCCTTTAAAATAATTTCTGTTATCTTGTATACATCTTCAGTTCCAAAAGCCTTTTTTAAATCAGCACTTTTGGCTCTTTCAGCTTTTTTAGCATCTTTATAAATTTCTTCTACAACTAAAATATTGTTTAATTCTTTTTTTTGTCCCAGTCTATACATCAAAGATAGATCCGGGTCAACCAAAATTTCAAAATCCTGTCCAGCTTTTCTTATTTTTGCAATTATTGCCTTATCTATTCCAGTCATATCTTTTTACCTTATGTTTTTAGATATTTTTCAATTTCTTTTTCATTCAAAGGCACAAATTTTTTCTTTTCAGTAGTACAAACTGCAATCTCAATTGTCTTTGAATCAATTCTTAATTCAGTATTTTTTCTTATTGCTTTTAGTGAAAGTGCAATTGCTTCATCTAGCTTAATTTTTTCATTATACTCCTTCTCCAGAAATTCTTCAACTTCTTTTTTATCTGCTCCAATTGCACATGCATTATAACCAGTGAGGGCTCCAGATGGTTCAGCTTCAAATACTCTGGGTTGTTCGTCTATTCCTGCAATCAAAAGAGAAACTCCAAATGGCCTAACTCCTCCATACTGGGTATATGCTTGCATCAAATCACAAAGTTCTTTTGCAACTGCTTCCACCTTAATTTTTTCCCCATATGCTATTTCATGGCGTTGAGCCTCAAGTCTTGCATTATCTACTAATCTTCTTGCATCTGCAATAAGCCCTGCTGCAGTGGCTGCTATATGGTTATCAATTTCAAATATTTTTTTTACAGATTCTGGAACTATTAATTTTGAAGGAGCATTTTTATGTGCTACCAAGCATACTCCATCCTCAGCCACTATCCCAATAGCAGTAGAGCCTCTTTTTACTGCTTCTTTTGCATATTCCACTTGGAACAATCTGCCATCAGGAGAAAAAATCGTAATTGCTCTATCATAGCCTTGTGTTGCTGCCGGATACATTTATCACACCTCTAATTTAAATAGGATACTCTTACCCTCTTTTCTATTTATTATTTAACTTAGGTAAATATTTAAACTATTAGGTTTTTATTGGTTTTTATTAGAATTTTAAATACTAAACTATTTTATCAACTATTAGATAATCATTAGATAATCTATACTAATACTATACTATATCTTATTTAACATCCAAATCACTATAACCATGGAGCCAACTATCAACAAAGGAACCATTATCTTTGTAATTGCTAACACTGCATTTAATGTAGCAGTGATTTCTATAGTTTGATATGGTCCAATAACTTTTAGTTCAATTTGTTCTTTTCTCATATCAAAAAAAGCATCTTCTAATTTTTCATATGCTTCTTTTGATAGCATTAAGCAAATCTCAATCAATTTTTCTTTTTGGTTTTTTCCAGCAGGATTAAATACTCCAACCTTAGTATTGAGTTGATGGGTGTCAGTAGTAAATACTTCTACCATTTCTGTTTTTGAAAATTCTTTACTTATTTTTTCAATTATTTCCTCCCTTACTTCCCCCAAAATAGAGTTTGAATCCAATACTATCCAAAAATTAGGTTTATTATTTTCTCCTTGCATGCAGAGTACTTTTATCCCTCCAAAACCAATTCCTTCTATATCCTCTGGATAAAATGCAGCTGTTCCAATCCTCATTTTTGTTAAAAAAGATTTTTGTTTTAAACAAAGCTTTAAGGTATGAAGCATATCCATAGCACTCGGTGAGCCAGGTTCTATATAATCTACACTCTCAGTTTCACAATTATGGCAATCAATAACCAATGCTGTGGAAGTTTTTCTTTCCATATGCTCCATCAAAGCCCATCCTACAGCTAAATTTATATCTTCTGTAGAGTGTGGTGCTCGGCTGTAAGAGGCTATCATCGTATCATTTATTGTTAAAAGATAACAAATTGTCTCTCTATATTTTTTTTGTTTTAAATCAAAATAAGCAGGTCGATATTTTAGTTTTTTAATTGCATCTTGACATTTTTTTACAACCATATTTATACTATCTGAACTCACAGGGTCCATGGAATGTGTAGCAGTGCCATGGAATACAAAAACCTCCTCTTTTGGAGTTTTTATCATCTGTTCTATTTTATAAGAAAATTCACTTCCACCAAGACTTCCAAAAGGTCCAAAATGAAAATATGGTACAATTAGATATACTGTTTTTGTTTTTGTTTTAAAACCAGCAACACCTATCCACGTTTTAGCCATTTGCCCAAGTTCATCTAAAGCTTCCTCCATATCCTTTTCCTTATAAAGCCATTGTGAAAAAAACATTTCAATCATTTCGTTTGAACTCACATTAAGATTTTTTTTCAAAGGCCTTGAAATTATAAATAAAATAAGATAAAGAAGCACAAAAAAAGAGGCAACAGTCAAAATAATTTTGATAGCAATTTCGGTTTTTTCCAGTTTTATAAAAGAAAAAGTAAAACTAAAAAAAAGAAGATATAACAAGAGCTGTGCACTAGCAAAAATAACAGCAGATTTTTTTAATCCAATTATCATATTAAGGCTAAAAAACCAAAGCAAAAAAGAAAATGCAAAACCAACAAAGATTAAATTAAATGAAATCTGTCCAAAAATCGGTATTAATAAAAATGTTAATAAAATAAAAAAAAGATAATTAAGCATACCTAAAAAAGACAGAAAAAGAGCCTGATTTAATTTTATTTTTCTTCTAAAAATCTTTAATATTGCGGCGCTGATAAATGCAGGTAGGATTAACCCAATTAATCCAGCCCCTGCTCCATAAAAAATTTCTTTTATTTCAAATTCTTTTATCAAAAAAAAATTTATTGCTATTCCACCAAAAACAGCAGTAATTATCATCAAAAAAATTATTTCTCTAGAAGGTGGTAATGAAATAAAATATTTTGTTATATCAAGCATTTTTTTTGCAGCTTCCATAACTACCAAATTAGTATCTGCTTCTTTTTCCTTTTTTTATTGTTTGATTTTCCTTTTTTCTGTAATATTCTTTTACATTTTTTATAACTATTTCTTCAAGCATAAAAACATTTTTCACATATTCTTGTGCAATTTTTCTAAAAGGTATCTTTGTTTTTTTTGCCAGTTTAGTTAATTCTAATGTCAAATATCTAATTTCGCTGTTTATTTCTCCTCTTTCTGATTTTTCTTCTTCCATAATTAATTTTTATTCCTAAACTATTATAAATACTCGTATTTTTATTTTATATGTGGCCAGGTACTGTCCAAAATGCGGTAAGATATCTTCTTCTATAAATATTTTAGGAGATTTTTGTTTAGAACATGGGCTAGAACAAAAATTTTCTTTTCCACAACCAAAAATAAAGTTTTTTTATTGTACTTCTTGTAAAAAAATTAAAATTTTTTCAAAAGAAGAGAAAAAAATTTTATGGGTGGAAAAAGAAAGTAAAGAATTTTTTGACTTTTTGTTTCAAAAATTAAAAATCTTCAAAGAGCTCAATATAAAGCATGCATATTTAAAAAATAATATTTTGCATTTTCAAATAGAAAACCTCTATCATTCCATCCACTTAAAGCTTATTTTTTCTCCTAGTTTTTGTGAACAATGTAAAAGAAAAAACTCAAGAGGCTTTAAATCAATTATTCAGTTGCGTGGTCCTAAAGAAAAGATCCAAGAATTTAAAAAATTTTTATCTAAAAACTTTTCTTTTTACGATATTTTTATTATTAAAGAAGAAATGCTAAAAGAAGGAGAAAATTTATTTGTATCAGAAAAAGAAAAATTATTGCAGATTTTTTCAGAAAAGAAAATAAAATTTTTACGCACTTCAAAATTGGTTGGCCAAAGAAGAGATGGAAAAAAAATTTATTTAGATACTTTTTTAATCAGACTTTAAAAAATTTCTCAAAGTTTCTTTTAGATATGCAATGGTTTTTTTAATATTTGGTAATTTTGGCTCAATCCCAATTCTTATTGCATAATTTTCAGTCAAAGGGCCTATTGTTATGGGGGGATTTAAATTTTGCAAATAATCCTTCAACAAGATTGCTTTTTGTGGATTTTTTAGATGAAAAGAAATAATATCATCCACTGCATTAAATCTATTTACATTAAAATAAATATTTTTTTCTTGATTTAAAAATTTTGTTATATCCTCTTTTTGTTCTGCAATTATTTTTTGAAATTCCCAAAAGTTTTGATAGTTATCCTCAAGAGCATTTTTTAAACTAATAATCTCTGGTAATGAAATAAAAAAATATGGCTTGCCTTCATCATTTGCTTTTTTTAATATTTTTAAATTTTCTTCCTCGCCTTCAAATTTAAATAGTTTTTGATAATAAAATTCTGTATTTTCCAATCTTTTTTTTATCAAAGAGTTCAACTCACTTTTTACTATGAATGCTGCACTAACCATAGCCCCAAGTGCTTTATGTCCAACTATCATATATCCATCAGCCATTCTTATTATATTCTTTATTTTTTCATAACTCATTCGTCCTATAGCTTGCGCACCATCTACAAATACTAAAAGGTCTGGTCTTAAATCTCTTGTAATCTTAATTAAATCCTCTACTGGTAAAATTCTACCTGTCCTGCTTACATGCAATAATAAAACAAAATCTATCCTGTTATCTTGTATCGCCCTATGGTATTGGTCAATTATTTCTGCATCTGAGCAATAAGTTAGATCTGGTTTAAATATTTCTATTCTAATCAAATTATCTGGAATAGGTCTTTTTATATTAATCTTTTGTTTAGGAGGAGGGGCTTCAAATAATCCTATCTGTTGTTCAAAATTAGCTACAAATTTTCTTATTGTTTTACTTTCAAAAACCAAGGCAGCATAAACCAATCTTCCTTGATCAGAAAAGGTTAAAGATAGTTTTTCTTTCTTTTTAAAAATTTTTGCCATAGTGGAACAAAGCATAGAACCATTTGAATCAAAAATTATACTATACTCATTTGGTTTTAATTCAAAAATTTTTTTTATTTTGTTTCTAACACTTTCCACTCCTTGAGCCTGAAGTTGTGCAATCTCTTCAAATTCTTTTTTAGCATGCAAGTCTTTAATTTTTCTAAAATATTTTATGGCTTCTGTCCAATATTTTGGATAAGGCCTATTTATACCTGGGTTTGCAAGCCAATGCCTTGCAACCTCTCCCCATCTTTTATACCTTATTCCCATTTTTTTTGCCTTTTCTTTATTTGCTTCATATCTTCCAGTAAGATGCACTTTTTCAAAGTTAAAATTAGGAAGCTTTCTAATATTTTTATACCACATATTTATATTTTTAAAAACATAAATTAATAAATCTTATCTTCAGAATTTATATTTATGGAAAATGGTTTTTCCTTACAGCAAAAAAAATGTTCAAAACCATTTTTTACCAAAGAATTTTTACAAAAGATTAAAAACCAACCATTCCATCTTTCTACTTTATATATAGATTCACTTTCTACTGTTTTATCCCAATTTGAAATTAGATTTCTAAAAGCATTTGCTTATTTTCTAAATAAAAAATATAATGAAGTAATAAATGAACTAAAAAACATTGTAAACAACCACTCTCCAATTTATATTTACCCTATTTATATCTATAGCTTGTTAAAAGAAAACAAAGTAGCAAAGGCTTTGGATTTATGTCATAAAGCATTAAGCAAATCCAAATCTTCTTCACTTTTTTGGCTTACTGGAAGAGCATATCTTCAAAAAAAGAATATATCAAAGGCAATACATTTTTTGCTTAAAGCAAAGTCTTCCTGCCCACCTAAAGCCTCTATAAGAAAAGTTTTGATTTTAGCTGATCTTGGAAAAGCTTATACTAAGAAAAAAAATTATTCTAAAGCTTTGAAATATTTTTCCCAGGCTATTCATTTATATCCAAACTCTTTTATTCTTTTAAAGAGGCTAGGTATGTATTATTTCTCCCTAGCTTTCAACTCCCAAGAGCCTAAAGAAAAAGAAAAAAATTTTAAATTGGCAATAGAATATTTCTCTAAAGCCTTATTGCTAAGTTCGCAAAAAACTTCCACCTCCTTTTTATTTTTTAAATTAGGCCTTTGTAATTTTTATTTACAAAAATTTGAACAAGCTAAGCTATACTTTGAAAAAAGTTTAAATATGCAAGAAGAAAGCAATAAAATTTTACAATATACTAAAGCATATCTTAAATTTAGTGAATTTTTAAATCAGAAAAACAAAGAAAATCTAAAGGGCCAAGACTGGGATTTGAACCCAGACTAAGGGAGCTTTGCAGCAGGCTGCTTATATTTAAGCAGAGGGCTTCCACAATCCCTTGTGCTGCCGTTACACCATCTTGGCCATTCAATAATCTTCTTTATGATTAAGGTATTAATAATTTTTTCTTTTTATCAGCTATAAAAGCAAAATAAAATTTTTTTGTAGCAAATCTAGATTTTAGCTTTTTAGAAATTCAACAAATCTTTTACATCACATTTAAAACTTTTTCTTTCCAATTTATATTTGGTGGGTTAGTATGAAATTTAAAGAATCAAGGTTTGCTGAAATAAAAAACAAAACACTAAATAATGCTAAAAAAACATTTATGGCTTTTTTTCTTGCAGGTAGTCTTTCTTTGGGGTTAAATAGCTGTACTACTGAGTGTGATGTTCTTAGATCCAGGATTAACTTAAAGACCCCTTTTATGGAAGAGTACCCATCAGTTTACGAAAAATATTATAAAGAGCTAAAACCACAAGCTGATAGTTTGCTTAATTCTATTGAGATGAAAAAAACAAATTCTAAAGGACAAAGTCTAGATATAGAAAAAGAAAAAGAACAATTAAATCAGATAGTAACTCAATATAAAGATTTAAGTGAAATTTGTAAGTGTGGATCTAGAGAAGCCTGGGGAAAATTTAGAGATGATAATATTTCCGCTTATAATAGAAGATCCCTTTTTCTTTATCACTACATAGATGACAATCCCTCTCCAGATACATGGCATCTCTCTTCTGATTTGAAGGATCTTGCTAACAGTTTTATGGACCTAAGTCGTAAAATAAAGACTAGTTCGTTAGCAATACCAATTATAATTAATTATTTTACCTCTACTAACCCTGATTCTGTTTTAGGAAAATTTATTTATAAGTACCTATTTTATTGTCAAGAAAAAGGAGAAGAAGAATTCAGCTCTAATTTAGAAAAATTAATTGTATTTCTAGCTGATTCTTCTAATTCTAATTACCTTAAGGAGCTCGTTCTGGATAAGCTTCAAACCCAATCTAAATTTAGAGAAAATTTAAAAGAAGTATGTAAATACATTTCTCCTAAAGGTAAGAGTGTTCATGGGATTTATGATCTTTTTGATAGCCCGGATATTGAAATAAGAAGGAAATTTAAGGGTATTTCCCTAACAGGAGATCCCTCCATCGATGAAGAAGTTTTTGATGAACTTTCTCTCTTTGATTCAAAGAATCCTCTAAAATTAAGACTCCAGCTTAGCTTGTACAAAAATATACGCAAGAAGAGGTTTTTGTCTAATGACTCTTCTTTCATTAAAAAATGGAATGGTATCCTTAAAGCATTTGGCCTTACTGAAGATTCTCTGGAGGCTACGGAAAAACTTTTCCGTAAAGTTGGCCTTCCTAAAGATTCTCTGAACGAAAAAAACCTTACCCCTAAAAAATAAATTTTCCAAGTCAGGCAACCTTTTAAGAAAAATTAGTAAACAACTACTTTAGATAAGAGGTAATCCAAGGGCTAATTTTTCTGTAGAGCTTTCTTTTAATCTAGCACTGTTTTTCCAAATTTTAAAATTAAACCTTAAACTTTTATAGTTTTTATTTTCTTACTTTTCTCTCAACATTTAAAAATTTTCTTGAGATAAGTATTTTATGATCTATAAAAAGTTGGGGGCTAAATTTCTTCTTTTGTTTTTTGTATCTTTTACTATCATCTTTGCTCAATCACAAAACCCAGCTTGTCAAAATCCTCCCCTGTCTTCATTTTTAAAAATGTATTATGAACATGATATAAAATCAGATCAAACAAAGCTTTATCTAACCCTATATGGAAAAACTCAGCCTGACCAAAATAATTTAGGTAATGCTTTTGTTGAACCTTATCAACCTCTCAAGTATGGTTATATCCTAATAAGCCAAAAAGAAGAATTATCTCAACAGCAATCTCAACAAGAAACATCTTGCTATGTTGTAACTAACGAAAGTGGGCAAGCAACTGTTTTTCTTAATTCTCAGCCTGGTTTTTGTTATGTTATTTCTGCTAAATTCATTCCTGATTATTCAAAGATTTCTTCCAACCCTTCATGTCAATCCTTTATTTCTAATAACCCTTCTATTCATAAAGAATATCTACCCTCATTAAATCAACTAAAGTATTGTGTGCCTGGAGAAAAAAAACAAACAACTACTGTGTGCTGGTTTAGTACTATAATAGCAGGGCTGATTTTCGCAGCTACTTTTATTATGGGAAGAAATCCACTACTTTTTTTTGATTTAGGAGTCTCCCGATCTCTCCCTTCAAAA
>JBKBMW010000002.1:0-32174 GCA_046295675.1 Candidatus Anstonellaceae archaeon
GAAAAAGATAACGTATTAAAAGAGAAGTTAGAAAAGAAAAAAGAGGAATTAATAGAGACAGAAAAACAAAACCTATTAAGAGAGGAAGCTAAAGCAAAATGGGAAGAAATTCCCTCTGATGAGAAAAAAAAGCAAATTGATGAGGTATTAAACAACCAAGAAATTAAAAACGCAATTATAGATAAATATAAAAAAGAGCAAGTTTTTCCACAAGCAGAAAATGAAGTAATAGAAGCTAAATTAAGGGAAGAAAATTTCCCATTAGATAAATTCTATAAGATTGTTTATAGGAATGTAAGTGAGGATAATTTAACAGAAAGTTTAAATTCAGCCTTAAATTCCATGCTGGCTGAAGCAGTGCTTCCAACACTTGGTTCCTATCTTACAGGAAAATTGGGACTTGGTCTTGTTTTTAGTAATCCGAAATGGGAAGATTATATAAACGGAGTTTTTTCCAATCCAGAAACATCATTGAGTAACACTATACAACAGTGGCAACAAACAACTAAAATGACCCAAAGTAGGTGACAAGGTGTTTAAATGAAAGATTTTAGCAAATTTTATCAAGCTTTGGAAAAGAAAGATAATCATCTAATTAAGTTTTTATTAGAAAACTACAAAAAAGAAAATTCTTCTAGATTGGAAACATGGAAAAATATTACTGTTAAGAGCCTTTCTTCATTTCAAGGTTATTTTTTTATAAAAAATCAAGGTTTATTTTTATATGGAAAAATAGTTCCAGAAATTTTTTTTGTTTTTCTTTCAATAAATCACATCCTTGAGCAAACTCTCAAAAATTTAACTTCTAATTCCAAACTTGTCAAAGAAAACATAAAAAATCTAGAAAATTTAGAGTCTAGATTTGAAAAACTTTCTTTAAAATTTAGTGTTTATTATCAGACAATGAGTGCAGTGGTAGGGGCATATCATTTCTATAAAAAAAACCTTTCTTTAACTATCCATTTTTTAGATAGATTGGAAAAACAATTTAATCTAAAAAAACTAGACTTGCTTTCCATTTCAGAATTAAATTCTATTTCTATAAGATTAACCAAGCTAGCTGAGGAATACCTACAAAAAGCAAATAAAAATCAATAGGTTTCTCTATGGTGGAATTATTAACCCAATATTTTTATGTAGGAACTGCTTTAAGCTCTTTAATTGTTGCATTGACTTATATGATTGGCTCTTTGTTTTCTTCAGAGCCTTTAAAAGGCTGGGCAAGAAAGGAAATAGCTGATTTGCTTTTTATTGTTCCACTCTTTTATATTCTTGTCTTTTTTTTATCTAATTTTTCTTCTGATGACCAAATAAATATAGTATCTAACTCATTTGGGCCAGAAAGTTTTTTTTATAAGGATCTAACCAACTTTTCCACTCAACTTATTACAAATGTTTTTTATTTTTCTGCAGTTTCATCTTACAATTATAATTATCAAGTTGGTTTGTCTGTCTCGGATTTAGTACCAATATCAATCCCACAATGGTTTAATTTTGGTGGAGGATTATCCTCATCTCAATATCCTGGTTATGGTTCTAATATAATTTTAAACCAACTTTTCTTTGGGATAGATTACTGTTTTAATATACTATTTCTTCTTAATTCAATCTTCCTAATTTTTAGTTTTTTAGTTCTTATATCAATAAATTTTCTTCTTCCTTTAGGCATTTTTCTTAGAGTTTTTCCATTTACAAAAAAAGCAGGTGGATTTATTGTGGGCTATTGTTTAGCAGTTTTATTTGTGTTTCCTTTTGCAGCCCAATTGAGTGCAGGCCTATCCTCTTTGGTTTTAGAAAAAGCTAAAAAAGATGGTTTTATTTCTTCAATTCCAAATTTGGAATACTCTGATAGACCACCTATAAAAAATTTGAATGCTGAACTTATTAGGAATTACATTTTGAGTCCTTTTTACATTATCCCTACTTCTGTAATTGCTAATGCCATTGCTTCTTTACTTGCTTTTATTGGAGTACCGCCAGGTTTTTCTATTGACAACTTTTTTCAATTACTTGTTAGTGCAAGCACTCCAATTGCCCAAATAATTCAATATATTATTAATTTAGTCAAAAAGATAATTCCAATTGCTATTGGAGGAACATATCCTAAATATGCAAAATCCACAGCTGATATTATAAAAAGTTATTATAAGCCTATAGTCACAAATATTTTACCAACCTTAAGTTTATACTTTTTAGTAATTCTTCTTTCTGTTATTTTTCAACTTACTCTTACAATAGTTTTAGGGAGAAATCTATCTAATTTCTTTGGCCAAGAAGGCCAGCTCTATGCACTTTACAAAATTCTCTAAGGTCGAGATAATGCTAAAAAATTTATTATTTTTGATTTTGTTTGCATGCATTCTTTATAGTCAATCCACTCAAAATTATGGCCCAGTGCAATGTTTTTCTTTTTCTTTGGATGAATTGTTTAATCCAGAAGCTCAAAAATCATTTAATCTTCCTATTGTTTTTTCAATAATGATTTCTTTAGTGGTTTTGTCCTATTTTTTTGGCAATCTACTCAAAAATCCTCATCTACTTGTTTGGGCAAAAACCGAAGGAGTTAATGTTTTTTGGTCAGGGGTTTTGCTTATCTCTATTAGTGGAGCAATTACTTTTTCTTGTACAATTGCAACCTTTTTTGTCCCAGACTTAAAAACTTCTCCGCTTTCTTATTTATCGAATTATTTAAACAATATATTCTCATTAGGAAAAAGCTATTCAATAGATCTTTTAAAAAGTTCATTTAATGATATGTTTTCTTCTATGGAACTAAATTCACCATCTTCTATTTATTTTGGAACTTCACAATTTGGAATTTATTATCTGGCAGGAAAAAAAGAATGGGCATCATATAAAGAAACTCTTAACTCTTATTTAGTTCCAATTTTAGGAATGATTTATGCTCAAAAATTCATAATTGAAAATTTATTTTCTCTTATAGTGCAGATAGTTCTACCAACTTCTCTATTTATAAGAATCATCCCAATTTTTAGAGATGTAGGAGACTTTTTAATAGCAGTGTGCCTTTCAATCTATTTCTTTCTGCCAATAATCTATTTTGCCACATTTTCTTCTGTTACCAATACCTTTGGCTCGTTTTCTCCTGATGCTCTTAATTCTGTTGTTTATCTTTATGATTCTACTATAGAAAATGCTTTAACTTTTATTGCCTTTCTTACTATACTGGCAGTGTTTATTCCAAATTTGATTTTGGTAGTGATAACCGCCTCCTCCATGGCTTTATATAAAGCTATAAAAGGATTTTTCAGTGGGTGATTGGATTTGAAAAAATTAATTCTTTTAATAATTTTTTTTGGTTTATTAAATTCGCAAACAACAAAACAAAACGATATTACTAAACTTGTCGAATTTACTAAGGACCAACTCCTAAATAACCCCCCCACCTTAATTTCTTCTATTCTTAATAATTATTCTACTTTGTTGATTTTGCTTTTTGCTTTAGCTGTTTTCATTTTAGCAATTGGTTATTTTGGGGCTTCTTTTTTTGATTTAACTGAAACCAAGGTGTTTATTAAAACAGAAATCGGTCAATTAATTTTAACTGCCATATTTGCAGGTTCTTTATTTGGAATAATAATTTTTGTAGATAGACTTATAATTTCAAGTGCAGATTTTTTGGTTTCACCATGCGGGGAAAATTATGTTTATGCTCAAAACATTCCAATACCTATTCAATATGCAAATTGTTATCTAGATTCTTTAATCAAATTGGCTGACAAGGCATTGGAAGAAAATATAAAAGAATCAATAGAAGCTGGGAGGGAGACCTATAAACAAGTAGGTTATCAAGTTTCTGTTTCTCCTCTTTCAGGTTATTATTCCTTCAGACCTGCTGCATTTAAAAGGTTAGATGTGGAGATAAAAACTGCAGAGTCACATTTTTTATCCTCTTTCTTAATCAGCCTAATATCTCAAAAAGCCTTTTTGAATTATATAGCACCAGTCTTTGGAATATTTTTATTATTTATTGGTTTATTATTTAGAATTTTGTTTTTTACAAGAAAGCTTGGGGGTTTATTAATAGCAGCAGGTTTTGGTTTGCTTTTGATCTGGCCTCTAACCTACATGATCTCCTGGTTTACCTTTCGAGCAGGAATATTTGGTTCTCAAAACTTAGGAGAAGAAAGTGCTTTTTGTCCCAAAGAATGCCAAATCCCAGTTCCTGTTGCTTACAATTTTTTAGCTAATCCAAAAGGAGAGTACAAACCAGAGACTATGCTTACTCTTGAGGAAGTAGCAGCAATTTTAAAAGAAAAACCAGAGAATAAAAATCAATTTGAATTTTTAATTGAAAAGGGAATTCAGCCTTGTTTTGTTACTGATAGTGATAAAACTAAAAAATTTGGAATAATTAGTGTAAATGATTCAGAAAATTGTGATGAATCTTGCAGAGAAATTCCTTTAAATCTTCAAGTTTGCAAGGAACAAGAAAAACATTGCGATGCTCTTCCATTAGCCTGTAAAATAATCAGGTCTATGGGACTGGAAAACTATACCTCATATTATCAAAAAAATTCTCAATATTGCTCTAACAAAAGTGTTTGTTCCAATTGCCCAGATTCTTGTAAATACCAATTAAGGGAAATTCGTTATTCTTCTGATCCTTCCTTTATTCCAAAAGATCCAACCGGTGTTGGGATCATTCCCAGAACAGATTTAAAAAATACTATAAATTGTAGTTCCAAATGTGAAAAATGCCCTCCAGTTTGTAGATATTATTCCAAAAAAAACGATGGAACTTTTTTCTTTTTAAATAAGGATAGTGCAGAGTGTAAAAATTGTGATGATTGTTTTAACTATAAAGAACCTTCCACCCAACTCCCTATTTGTATGACTTATGTTCCTTTGATTTCAGTAGGAAACTGCCAACAGCTTTGTGGAATACCTTACTCTATAAGAAATGCCCCAAATAACAATATCTGCCCAATTGATTGCAGAATATATTTTGATAGCACTACTGATAAATATAAAGACCCAGTTTTTAGTTCTTTTTGTGAAAAAAATGGTGAATTTTTTGAAGCTTGCAACCGCTGTCCTATAGAGTGCAAAATAAATGCATCTGAAGTAATAAATCAAATAGCAAAACAACAAAATCCCTCTTGCTCTCTCCCCCCTACTTTTTCTAATGGTCAGATGGATAATTCAATAAATAAGAATTGTGCAAGATGTGACCCATCCTGTAGATTTTCAAATCCTTCTTCTATTGCATCTGCTCAAATTAAGAGCAGCTCAGGAGTTGATATAAACAATATAGAAAGTTATATTCCTATTTTTTCTGAATTTTATGCAAAAACTTTTGTTCAACAAAACTGTAGTTATAGTTCATCACCTTATGTTGAGTGTCCTACAGAGAGGAATGGTAATATATACACTGATTGTAACTGGAAAGAAGGATCAGATTCATCTAAAACACTTCCAACCTATTCTCCAGCTAAGATAATTTATCCAACTACAGGGGATAATCCATTCTGCCCGGATTTTATTGCCAAATTGCAAAATTTTGTTTTATTATCGTCTGATGAAAACAACCACATTATTGTAAAAGCAAATCAGTACCTTTCACATCTTTGTACTTTAGATAAAGATAGTGAAAAGTTTTGTTCTTCGCCTTATTGTCCTTCATCCTGCTATTATAACTCCTGGCCAAATTTTGCAGCTTTAGAAAATATCTCAAATATCACTTCAAAAATAAATTTTGCTCTGTCCAATTGCAATTTTAATGAAACACAAAAAGGCTGCTATTATTACAATTATCTCAATATGGTAGTTTTGAATTATTCTGGACAATATTACTTGCCCAAATCAGCTGTTCAAAGCTGTTTCCCTTCTATTTCTTCAATAAGCTCTGATCTTTCTAACTTTGCCTGTTATCCAATTTTAAAAATTCCTTCTGCTTCAGACTTTTCTTATTGTGGTAATTATATTGATTATTCAAATCCTAACAGGTCCATGATAAAAGGCTCAGCATGCCCATATGAATGCAGATATGATGAATTAAAGAAGCAAAAAAATCCACAAATATGTGGTGATTTTACTCTCTCATTTACTTCTTCCAATCCCTCTCATAATTGTGAGCCATTCTGTAATGGTTTAATTAGATCATCAGATCTATCCTATTGCAACTCAGAAGCATATTCATGTACCCAACAACAAGCTCAAACCTATTGGGTAAGAATTAATTCCATTCCAATCAATAAATCCCATAGCAACCGATTATGTAATCAATCTGTAGTTTTATATAATTCATCAATCACTTATAAAAAAGGAGATCTAGATCGAAATAATCAACCATATGCTAAAGATTGGTGGGAAGACAGCTGTACCTATATAGAAAACGGTGAAACCAAATATATAAACTTCACTTTGGTAAGTGGCTATTCTCCCTACCTTTGTTCTGCTGGGCATAAATATATAGGATTGGATGAACTAATTTCTTCTAGTGGTTATTCTCAATATAGAGAATGCGGCGAGATTGATACTAACAAAAATCCTAACTATATTTTTTGCGGAAATTATAGTATAAATGTTGGGGGAACAAAAGCAGTTATAAAAGCATTAGATGATTTATGTTATGCTTCCTACAATGCTAGGGCAATGCCTGGATTAGCTTATCATTCTATTGGAGGAAACGGAGATTTCTCAACTAAAGTTAATGGTCAAATAAAGCAAAATATTCAATACTTTGATAATTGTCAACAATGCCCAGTGGTATTTAGAATCAAAAATTTGCAAGATGCTTATCTTTTGGGAATTCCTGGGATATTAACAAATCTTCTTAATTGTCAAAAGTGCAATATAAAAATAAACCCTCCCTATTCGTCTTCTTGTGAATTCAAATACGAGAAAGCCATTGGTTGCCCATTAAGATGCAGAATTGCAACTTTAGATGGAAGTCTTCCTTATGGCTGTGATCCAGATATAGATGATCAAAAAGAAAAAAGTTATGTTAATCCAGAAGTCGGATATGCTTGCGATGATTATCATGCTTTAAGTTGCAGGATAAATTTAAGGGAGGATTTATGTGATGGTTGCAGTGAATTTTGTGAATCAGATTGTCAATCACTTCCTTATATAAGAAGAGATTGTTCTAGCTGTAATCCTGCTGCAAGTTTTGGTGCAAATTCCTTATTAGATGCTACTACCTCTCAAGCAGGTCTTGTTACCCAACCAGGTTGGATAAGAATTGGCTTATTACTAATACCTTCTATAATTTTACCTTCATTTTCAATAGTAATTTTAGTATCATTTATAAAAGGTCTATCTCAATTCTTAGGAGGCGATATAGAAATACCTGGTTTGTATAAGTTGATTTAGATGAAAAAAATTTCTTTTATATTTCTCATTTTTGTTTTTAGTTTCGGAATAATTTTTGCCCAATCTCAACAAGATTCTTGCTTACCTAAGTCCATTAATTTGGCTCTTGGAATAAGCATCGGAATAATTTCTCTTCTTTTTTTGTTCGGATATTTATTTAATTTTGAACAATTAAAATTCCTAGCAAAAAAAGAATTTGGTGAATTGTTTTTAGTTGTATTTTTTCTTTTATCTCTCTCTTTTTTCCATTTGTCCTTTTCTGAGCAATTAGCCAAAATATTTAACTTTGATTCAAATGGTTGGAGTGACAGATTAAATTATAAAAACTGGGGTACAGACAAGCAAAACAACCCAGTATTAAAAGTTACAAAGAATATTTTAGAAAACCTAGATTCATCTAAACTAACAATTCAGCAAAAAGCTTTTATTTTAATAGAAGAAAATAAACAACTTCTTGAAATTTTAACCATCAAGACAATAAATTTTGGAAATTCTATTTCAACTGAATCTTCAAAAATGAGCTATATAAATTTTCTTGGTCTTGGTTTTGGATATTCTCTTTGTTCTACTTATTCTGTTTTTAGAGGACCTGTAGGTTTACTTTTAAACGCTGAGGCTACTGCTTCCATTGCATTATTTTTTAGTGCATTTTTTAATTCAGTTTTTCAATCTTATCTATTATGCTATCTTCTTCCTATCGGAATATTTCTAAGGCTTTTGAGCTTTACAAAAAAAGCAGGGTCTTTATTAATTGCTCTTTCTATCTCATTTTATTTTGTTTTTCCAACTGCAATTGTGGTATTTAATGACCTCTATAACTATTATTACATGAAGCTTTCTTTACAAACATCTAAAGATTCCATCATTGTGCAGCAATATAACAATTTAAATTCATATTTCTCTCTTCCTGTTGACTGTGATATAAATGACCAAGATATGAATAAGACTGTTTCAAATATCATGAAGACTTTACTAAAAAATCTAAAAGAAATTTTGCTTTTTATCATTTTAAAATGCATATTTATTTTATTATTTTCTCTTTCATTCACCCTAGTATTTGCTTCTTATCTTGCCCATTTCTTGGGATTGGATATAGATTTATCAACTTTGGCACGGTTGAGTTAATATGAATAAATGGTTTTTATTATTTGCATTCTTTTGGATCGGACTGCTATTCTCTCAGTTTCCTCCACCACCTCCAAATGTACTTTTTGAAGTTTATGATAGCCCAGTGATTGACCCTTCTAATCCTCCTCAAAGAACTACTGAAATCACAAAATTAAAACCATTTTTTCCATATTTAATCTTAGACTGTCCTCTTTATAATGAGGGTGAGAGTGATTGTATTTTTACTATCAATTTAGTCAATTTTACTTGCCACTATCCAGATCCTGATGGTATTCCTATTGATACTGTTCATACCCTGACTTTTGCTAATCCAATTGTAGTTGCAAACGGAGAGAGAGTTTTTTTTTCTTTTGACCCTTCTAATCCCTCTAATCCCCTTTATTCTTTTTGGATAACGCATCCCTCCCCTATTCCTCCTAACACCAAGTCTGCAGCTGTTTGTTCTAGCAAAAAATATGCAAATTTTTCTTATATAATAGAGGCAAGAAGAGCTGGATTGCCAAGCTCTATTTTTGAAAAATCCAATTTAGTTAATATATTTCATCACCCTCCAGAAATAAGCTTTCCCTTTACATCCACCCCTCTTTGTAATTTAAAATTTTCTGTAAGTGATTTGGATGAGAGTTATGGTAATAGCGTTTATATAAAAATTACATTATCAAATTCCACAAATAGTTGCAACTTTATATACAATCCAGGAAGTGGTATAGGTTACTTCCCACCCAAAGAGAAAGATAATTGCGATCCTTTTGAGTTTTCTGCCCGTGAAATGGTTTTGAATCCTTCTCCTCCACCTATAAATACAACCTTTATTTTACATCTAAAGGCAACTTACTCTCCTTATAATATTACTGTATTCCCTCACAATAGCTATAGTTATACTCTAAATAATTATAAAAAATATTTTATGGTTAATGGCCCTCCATATGAACTAATCAATTTTTTTTGCAATAGGGTAAGCAAAAACTATGACCTTTTTGGTTCAGCACATGTTTTTTCAAATAAAATAGAAATTGAAGCAAATGCAACTACTTCTAGGATAAACTTTAATAATCACTTTTTTAAAAATCTAACAATAGAAGTCTTGAATGACCAAGGTAGCACTATAAATAGTTATAATTTTTCCTGGGTATGTGATAGTGGTGTATGTAGCTCTGCTCAATTTGATTATTCAACAAATGCTAGGAATTTAATAATAGACCAAAAGACATTTACTCCAATCCAAAATTCTTTTAATAGCACTCTTACTTTAGACACCTCTCGACTCTGTCCACAAGGGGATAAAAATAAGCTTAAAATAAAATTATTTGGTTATGGGTTTGATTGGGAGAATAAAGAATTGTTATTATATAACGGAAAGTGTGCTGGAACCCCGCATTTGGACGCAGTTATTTATTCATCACCCTCACAAAAAGGTGATATAATAGTACTATCTGATTTTACTCAAAGAGAAGATAATTTCAAATATATTATTGTTGAGCTAAAACAGCTAACAAATATTCAAAAACCACCAACTTTAGAAATAAAATACAAAACCCATAATGATGCAATTGTTCGTTCAAAGGTTTCATCGATATCTTCTGCTAAATCTATTAAAATTTCTTATGATATAAATTGGATAAATGTCAGTATAATCTCACCAAATGTACCTGTAATATATAAAGAATTTACTTTTCCTCTACCTCCCCCAATTGAAGTATTAGAGAGATGGAAAATAGATGACCAATTAATAAATGAGGAACAAAAAGATGATATACTTAAAAATAAGCGTATTTATGTAGGAGAGAAAGATAAAGCTTTGGTAAATTTAGTGTTTAAAGTACCATATAATATAGACGGATATAATTTTGATCAATATTTATCTCCATATTTAGAAGGTGATTGTAGTTCTAGCTCAGTTAAATCAGGAAACGAGTATTTTGTCAATATTGATCTAAAAAAAGGTGCCTGCATATATAAAATAAGGGGAAAGTCACAAACACAACAAAATCAAAACCCATCTTTAAGTAAATTTTTAACTTATATAATATATTCTAAGAACTTTTTTGTCCCAAATAAGCCACAATCCTTTTGTGATTCCACACAACTTTTAAGCAGTACTTACTATAAGTTCTTTGCTGTTGCTCTTGCCTCTTTGATCCTAATAATTGGAATTGGATACATGGTTGGTTCTTTTCTCTCCCATCCTGCTTTGCTTGAATGGTCAAAAAGAGAAATTTTAGAGGTAATTTTGTTAGGAATTTTCATTTCTTTAGTTCCACAATTTTTATTATTTTCTTGTTCTGAAAAAATATCTATAGGTTCATTTCTTAACCTATTTCCATTAAAAAATACAGTAGTTGAAAAAGGAGCCTCCTTATTAGAATTTGTTCAAAAAATTATGTTAGATTTAATAGAAAGGTCACACACTGTCATAACTATTTTAAGAAGAGATATATCCTATTTTCAAATACTTGCCTCTTATTATCATTTTAATTCGAGTTTCGTATCTGACATTGTTAGTTTTCTTGGTGTTGGTTTTAGCACAGGTTTTAATGAAAATCCTTATTCAGGTTTATATCTACAAATATCTGTATTTAACTTTTTATTGCAACTAAATAACGCCTATTTATTTAGTGCCTTAACACATTACTTTATTCTTTTCTTTTTATCTTCTTCTACAGGAATGATTGTTCTTTTGTTTCCATTTGGATTTTTGTTTAGGTGTTTACCTTTTATAAAAAATGTTGGTTCTGTTCTTATTGCAATAGGTCTTGGATTTTATATCTTATTTCCAGCAGCTTATGTAATATATGGATTAATACTTTCTAACGATCATTTCAAGTATTCAACTTTCTGTGCTATTTTTCCACAAGATTCTCATTGCCAAGATTGTAATATTTATCAACTCTCTTTTTCGGAAAATCCAAAGTGCAATCTTATTTATACTAATGGTTGGGAAGATTTCAAAGACAAGAAATTGAATTATCAAAAAGATTTAGAAGAAGTTGGTAGTTTTTCAAAAAATACTTTTCCAGATCAAGACTCAATAACAAAAATTCAAAAAAATAAAGCATCATTGCAACCAGTATATCCATTATCACAAGATAGTTTTGATCCAGATTTAACAAAATACTTTAGTTTAACTGCTCTTAATTTTATTTTAGTCCTGTTTATCCCATCTGTGATATTACTAATTACACTTTCATTTGTTAGAGATATTGCCTCGATTTTGGGAGGTGACATTGATGTCTCAAGGCTTATGTATCTGGCTTAAAAAATCTTATTTGTTTTTATTTTTTGCATTGTTATTTTCTATGGTCTTTTCCCAAGATTGGGGAAGTGCAAAAAGTGCAAATATTCAACCTACAGATTTTAAGTTATTTAATATTCCTTGGAAATCTACCTCAAATCAAGAAATTTCTTGGTTGAGCATTGCTTCAATAGTTATCTTAATTTGTTTTTTAGCAAATACGATCTTATTTATGCTTGGAAAAGCATTTGAGTTAGATAATATAAAAAAATTTGCTATTTCAGAATTTTTTCAAACCACTGCTACAGCACTTATGATTGTTTTTTTTCTCTCTGGTATCACAGCTGCTTTTGATTTAATTCAAAAATATTTTCTCCCTTCTGGTTCATCTGTTTCTTGCAATGGAAACATCATCGGTATTTGGGATAATAATTCTGGACCATTTACAATTATCAAATGTAAAATTTCAGAATATCTTTCTACTGCTTACTCCCTATTTAATGCTACTTATATTGCTAATATTGATAAAGAAGTTGAAGGTTCGCAGTGTTATGGAACTTCTGGATTTACTGAATGCAAAATCTGGAATTCAGATCTTTATAGAGAAGTTGAAACTTATCACTATATTGCAAACAGGTTGACAAATGTTTCTATCTCTTTAGTTGCCCAGTATTTCTTTATAGATTATTTGCAAAATAATCTTTTATCTTTCTTTTTACCTGTTGGCCTGTTGCTTAGACTTTTTCCTCCTTTAAGAGGAATTGGAAGTTTGTTTATTGCTATAGTTATTGGTTTTTATTTTATTTTTCCATTAACCTATCTTTTTATAGAACCTTCTATTAAAATAGAAGAACAAAAAGTCCAGAAGCCAAACTTAGCAAAAAATGTTTGTTTTTCAAAATTTAGCCCTTTTGTTTCCACTTCACTTTTGCAACCAGAACCTCCATCTACTACTGGTTTACAATTCTCTTCAGATATAGGGCAGTTCATTGTAGAAATTACATTAGGCACATTTTTTTATCCATTCCTTTCTCTTGTAATAACTGTCATCTTTATAAATTTCTTAGCAGGATTTTTATCAGCAGACAGTGGTATGTTGATTCATTTCATAGCAAAGAATCTATGAGTTGGGGGATATGAGAGTTTTATTTATAATTCTATTATCATTTGCTTTATTTTTTTTGGTTGGTTGTACTCTCAATCCAAATAAAAATATTGTTAGTGGAGGTTGTTGCTATCAATCAGATACATTTTATACTTGCGAAAAATCATCAAATCCAGTAGCAAACACTCAAGATCTTTATTCTTTAACAAATTGCGGAGTTTATAAATCAAAGGAATGTAGTTTTTTTAATTCTACTTCAGGGGAAATTTTAGATGCAAATAAAGATGTAATAAAAGATGATGATGGTAATCCAATCCAACCAAATATGTGCTCTAAAAACTGCAATTTTGATAAAGCAAATTGTACAAATCAAGATGAGAAAAACACTTGTTACTCTCTAACTAATCCAAAAACAACTTACCCTATTTGTGTAAATAATTCTATAGTTTTATGTATTCAAAATCAATGTAAGGTATGGATGTGTGGTGAAAAAAAACCAACAGTAAAAAGAGAGTACTCTTTTTCAACATCAGACCAAGAAACTTTAAAAAATAATTATAAATCTCAAAGTGGAAAAAAAACAATCTTTGATGTTCAACGCGGTTTAGTTGGAAAAATATGTGAATTTAGATTTATGAATGCTTCCTCCTACAGGTTGCTTAGTGAACAAAAGTGGCTTGTCAATAGTATACGCCTTGGCATCCTTGGTTCATTTTCAGATTATGAAATTGCAAAATACTATTTTCCACCTTCAGATGCTTTTTGTAGCTCTGCATTTAACAAAAACGCAGTAGTAGAGAGCTTTATAAGGTATCTTATTTATTCTCCATCTACTTCTTCTTTTTCTCCTATTACAAAAGATTCATTTTGTTTTGATGATGGTACAAACTATATATGCAAAAATGATCCATCTATTGCCTTTCCAAAATCTGCTGAATTCTCTCATTTACTTTGCACTTCTTTTTGTTCAAGGTTGTTTAGCTGCCCATTAAGGAATTTAAATTTTGCTACTGTTGATGTTTCCCCGCCCTCTACCTCTCAAACAAATCCAATAATTCATTACTTTTTAAATATATCCTCTTACTATTCCAATCTCCTTAAACTTTATCCAGATACCCAAAATTATTATAGAAAAGAAGGAGAAAAAGGAATAGGTCCAGAAGGTGCAAAAGCTTTTGAATGCATTTCTGATTCTGATTGTTTTTCTAATACTTGCAGAAAGGATGTGTACTTTCGAGGCAGATGTTTTGATAACTCAAATAATGCTGTTGATTGTAATTGCACTTTAGTAAGTTCTTGTTCAGAAGCTTTTAAATGTGATAAATTCCCTCAAGATTCAATAGATGAGGCAGAGTGTAAAGCAGGCAAATTTTTATGTGAGCAAAATTCAATTAACGATGAATTAATAGTTATGTGTAAATACTCTCCAACCACTTATGACCTTTATGCTTATGCTGATTTGGATAAATTATACCTCTATAAATTAGGTCAAAGTAATGCTGTTTCTGTAATAGGACCAAATAGTTGGGATGGGACTTGGGGGGTTTATGATTTTTCAGAGTTTAATAAATATAAACATATGGAAGATGGCAATAAACAACAGCTGGAATTTTCCAATATTGTAAGAAAAGTCGTGGAATTTGGTTGCCTAAACACTGACAAAAAAATAATAGAACAACCAAAATGTAATCCAGGTTACTCCTTTAGCCCAATTAAAAAAACCTGTTTAGACTCAAATGGAAAGACCTCTTCTCCTTTTTGCACCAGTCCTTCACAAGGGCCACAAGAATGGGTGGTTTGGAAGGATAATGCTGAACACCTTTGGTATAAAATTAATGAGAAGACTTCTCAAGATAAAAAAAATGATGTTATCCGCTGGCAATGGGGCTATACATTTTTTGTAGTTCCAACCAATTTTGTAGTTTCTTCCACTCTGTCTTCTGCATCAAACAAGCAACTTTATATTATAACCTCCAGAAGTGTTTCCTTCAATGATTTGAAAAGAAAATTTTCATTTATTGACAAATGTGATTTAACTCATACTAACAAAATAGATGAGTTTGGAGGAGATTATGATATACTTGAAATCTCTATCAAAGATATTCCTTTACAAAAGCATTATTTAATAGAGCAATATATTACTCCTTTAACTTCTCACCCATATCTATTAGCAGGTGGAAACAAATTAGATTTTGGAGAGCAAGAAAAAAAAGCCCAATACTTATTTGATAAAACATGGATAATAAAAAGTTTTGGAAAATGCCAAAAAGATAATGATGATTTGCTTAAAACAAAATCTTATGGTTTATGTAATAGCTGTGGAACCTTCCTCACTCTTGCTTATCAAAATGTAAGCAAAACCCAAACATCCTATTGTCCAAAAGATTGCGGTTTATCTGGGTCTCTTCTCTGTTTCTGTCCCTCCTCCCTTTATAATTTTTTTAACACAAAAACAATTGCTGGAGGGATGGCTGGAATCTCAGGTAATGTTTTTCTTCCAAATATCACCAATGCCTCTCCATCTACTATCCCTGAATTTTCTTATTTAATAAATAAAATCCATGCTTATCTAGAAAATAATGTGATTCCTGTTCTAGATTTAAAAGAATATGCAAAAGATGGAATCTCTGTAGGAGGGAAAGAACAGGTTAGTTTTGATTATTCTAATCAGTTTTTAATGGCACCTCATTGTGAACAAAAAAAATACGATTGTACTTGTACCAGATACTCTGATTCAGATGGTTCTTGTATAGAGGGAAATTGTAGTTGCGATATTGCTCTTCCTCCAGATGCTTTGTTTTTATTTTTAAACAAAGATCACAGCCCAGTACTCTCTATTTTGGATACTCTTTCTTCCTCTACTGCCCAATCTAAAATAAATAATGCCAAATCGCTTTGTCCAAATTGCCAAGTAGGTCTGGAATATGAAAATATTCTTAATATCGATTCTGCAACTAATATAACAGAGTTTTATCAGTCTTCAGGACTAAATTCTACTATAAAAGCATTTTTTGGAGTAGAACTTCAAGCACAAGAAAATTTAGGTTATCCTCCTCCCTCTCCCAATCCAGAATTAATTAATAACAAAAAAGTAGATTTTTTGGTCTTAAATATCAAGTTCAGTGAGCAAAACAAAGACAATTACATAAAGGCAATTGAAAATGCTTACCAACTTTCAAAATATGTTTTATACCATGTAGGAAAACCAACCTTATGGAAACTAAGATTTGATGGGAAATTTGTTGATAGTCCTTATTCTAACCCTGTATTTTTAGATACTTTATTTGTTTCTCAACAAAATCTCACTCTTTCAGGAGTAGTTGGGATTTTACTTCCTTCCTTATTAGAAAAGCCAGAAAATGTTTTAGAAAACTTAGAAGTAGATAAGCAGGGGGATAGTCAAAGCCAGTCATTTTGTTCTTTAGTAAATGGATCTTTAAATATATTACAACTTTCTTTTTACAACGAAGTAAAAAAACTTCAAGCACAAGATCAAGCTTGCAACCAGGCGGCATGTTCAGAGTGTTCTCCTTTAATTAAAGACGATCCAGAGGTATGTAATCCAAAATGTTTAGATGGAACTGCTTGTAGCAATGGTTTTAAGTGTTTACAAAACTGTATATCAAAAACTTACTGTCAAGCAAATAAATGCGAAGATAAATTTAATAATAAAAAAATCACCTGTTATTATATGCCTTCAAGTTCAAAATATTTTACTTATCTAAACAAACTAAATATTAATACTTTAGAGGAACTATTTGGAAATCCAGATATGCCTGAGATTATAGCTTCATTAAATGAACCATGCTGTCTAAACATAACTACTGAAAGGTCTGAAAGTTATTATACCTATATTTCATCTATTGGAATTGATTATAGCTCTTCTAATGCTATTTATCCATTTTTTGGTTCTAATGATACCAATTGCGGGCAATTTGAGCAACCTCAAGAGCAAGACCCATTAACCTGTAGTCCAACTGATTTACCAAGCTATACCCTTTCTAAGAAACTATACTATTGTTTTTGGGAAAATAAATAGTTTTATTTAAAAGCTTATTTCTCTAAAATATTTTTATACATCATCTATTTGTTCATTAAAAAGGTGGAGCATATGGCAGAGAAAAATTTAAAGGAGATCCTAGAGCTTATGGATTTTTTAATAGGAGATAATTCTTTGCCAAGAAATATCAGAAAAACAATTCAGGAATCAAAAGAAATCCTTCTTTCAGAGCAGGATTTTCAAACTAAAGTCTCAGCAACAATACAAACACTTATTGGAGCATCAGAAGATGTTAATCTTCCAATGCATGCTCGCACTTATATTTGGGATATTCTAACCAAATTAGAAGCATTATAATTTTTTTATAATTCTTTTTTATTTTGATACTAATTAATTTATATTTTAACTTCTTATTTTATTTGATAATATGAAGGAGGATATTGATTATCTTTATTCAAAAAATATCAGGCTTACTAAAAAAGCCTTTGATTTTTTAATAGAAAACAAAATTAGCAAAGCAACTTTAGATGCTATAATAAAAAAATGTAATTTTTTAGTTAATTTAGAAGATGTTTTAGAAGAGTTGGCATTGGAAAAAAAATTTAAAGAGGACAGAAAGATAGAAATTGAGCAAAAAGTTGAACTTCCAAAAGGGGAGGAAGTATATGTTCATAAAGAAAGTCAAAAAGAAAAAAAAGAAGAATGCCCAGAAAAAGATGAAATCAAACCAAAAACAGGTTTGGCAATAAAAGAAGTAGAAATCTTGCGCTCTTCTTCTTTTAAACCAATAGCAAAGGATTATGATTCAAAAATAGAAATCCTTCAACAGGAGATACAAACAACGACCTATGATGGAGACATAGAAACTTTTGTTTCATATTTTAGAGATAGATTTAACCAAGAAGCCTCCATCCTAAAAACTCGCCAATCAAACCTCCCTATTTTAAGATTAGATCAATTAACAAAAAATGTTGGTCAACAGGCAAGGATTATTGCAATGGTGTATGAGAAAAGAATAACTTCAAAAGGAAACTTAGTTTTAGAAGTAGAAGACGAATATGGAAAAGCAAGGGTGGTGGTACCTTCAACTGAAAACTGCTTTTTAGAAGCACAAACTATCCTAAAGGATGATATATTGGCAATAGAAGGAAAAATTTTAGAGAATATGTTTATAGCAAAAAGTATTTTTTGGCCAGATATTTCTGTGCTCAAGACCATTCCAAGCTGCCAAGAAGATCTTGCAATTGTTTATTTGTCTGATCTTCATTTTGGAAGCAGATATTTTTTAGAAAAAGCCTTTAGGCGATTTTTACGATGGCTTGAAGGAAAGGAAGGAAATGAAAAACTTGCTTCAAAAGTAAAATACATCATTATAGCAGGAGACATAGTAGATGGTATTGGGGTTTATCCAACGCAAGAAAACGATTTGACAATAAAGGATATATCTTTGCAGTATAAAGAATTTGAAAAAAGTATAGAACAAATTCCTGATTATATTTCAGTTATCGTAGGGCCAGGCAATCATGACGGAGTTAGAAGGGGAGAACCCCAGCCTCCATTAGATAAAAGCCTGATCAGTCTTGATATTCATTTAATCGGCTCTCCAGCTATGGTAAAAATTGAAAAATTTAATCATCTTATTTATCATGGGACTTCTTTGGATTCTATTATTGCAAATTTACCTGGTTTATCTTATTCAAAACCTGAAGCAGCAATGAAAGAATTACTTAAAAGAAGACACCTCTCTCCCCTTTATGGAGATAATTTGATTGTACCAAGTAGTAAGGATCTAATGGTCATTCCACAAGAGCCAGATGTTTTACACATGGGGCATATTCATAAAAATGGTTCTGCAAAATACAGAGGGGTTTTAATGATAAATTCAGGTACCTATCAAGATAGAACTGATTATCAAATAAAAATGGGGCACATACCAACACCTGCTATTACTCCTGTTTTAGAGTTAAAATCAGGTCAGCTTCATCACCTCAAATTTTTAGAAGAGGGGGGTTTATGAGCATTGAAAAATATTTTTCTGATTTAGAAGAAAATTTACAAAAAATTTATGATATAGCTACTCATGCCAGAAAGGTTGGTTTAGACCCAGAAGATCAAGTGGAAATAAAAATAGCTTCTGATGTTGCTGGAAGGGTGGAAGGGCTTGTAGGTCCTCCTGGAATTGCAAACGAAATAAGAAAATTGGAAAAAGAAGGAAAATCAAGAGACATGGTAGCAAAGGAAATTGTACACAAAATTTGCAAAGGAGAAATAATAAAAGGAAATGCAGAAAAACTAATTGAGCAAGCAGTAAGAACTGGGGTGTGTATTCTTACAGAGGGGGTTTTGGTTGCTCCAACCGAAGGAATTGCATCAGTAAAAATACATTCTCCTTCCATAAATAATCCGCATGATGGAAATCCAGATGGTTCTTCTTATTTAGCTATATATTTTGCAGGTCCAATTCGCTCTGCAGGAGGAACTGCTTCTGCACAAGCAGTTTTATTAGCAGATTTAGCAAGAAGGCATTTTAATATTGGAAGATATCGTCCAACAGATACCGAAATAGAGCGTTATGTGGAAGAGACAAATATCTATAATGATAGATGTGCTAGGTTGCAGTATAAACCAACTGATGAAGAAATTCGTTTTATAATAAAAAATTCTCCAATTTGTATAAATGGAGAACCAACAGAGCAAATAGAAGTTTCTATTTATCGAGATTTAAAAAGGGTGAAAACCAATAAAATACGAGGAGGGGCAATATTGGTTTTATGCGAAGGACTTGCACAAAAAGCACCCAAGGTTTCAAAGTATGCTCTCAAGATAGGATTAGAGGAAGACTGGTCCTTTTTAAACACCATGGTTAGAGGAATAAAAAAATCTGAAAAAAAATTTGAGCTTAAAGAAGAAAATAAATTCTTAGATGAAATTGTAGCAGGTAGGCCAATCTTTTCATACTCTTTAGCACGTGGTGGTTTTAGGCTCAGATATGGAAGGACTAGAGCAACAGGAATTGCTGCAAAGGCAATCCATCCAGCAACCATGTATATTTTAAATTCATTTTTAGCTATTGGAACTCAAATAAAAATTGATAGACCTGGAAAAGGAGCAGTAGTGAGCAGCTGCGATTCCATCATGGGACCAATTGTATCTTTAAATAATGGTTCAGTGGTTTATGTAGATAACATTGAAAAAGCTCAGAGAATCGTTGAAGATATAAAAGAAATTTTATTTTTAGGTGATTTACTAGTAAGTTATGGGGATTTTCTTAAAGCAAATCATCCGCTTCTTCCATCACCATTCGTGGAAGAATGGTGGGAAAAAATTGCACAAGCAAAACAAATCAAATACAAAAAAAATATTTTAGCTTCTGAAGCTTTTGAGCTTTCATTTAAGCACAATATTCCTCTTCACCCAAGTTTCACATATTTTTGGGAAGAATTGAATTCTCAACAAATAAAAGAGCTCGCCTTATGGTTATTTGAAAATGCAAAATTAGAGTTAGATATTTTTTCGAATTTAAAATTTTTAATTATAGAGGCAGCTCCTCAAAAAAGATTCTTAGAATTAATTGGACTTCCACACAAAGTAGAACAAAATAAAATCATAATTGAAAAAGAAGAGGCTATCTCTTTACTTCTTTCTCTTGGAATTTACAGAAAAGGGGCAAAGGCTTTATTTTTTGATAGATTTGAAAAACTTTTTGATCCAAACAAAAGTGTATTAGAAAATCTCTTTACTCTTTCAGGAGTAAAAATTATGCCAAAGGGCACTGTCTATATAGGTGTAAGAATGGGGAGGCCAGAAAAAGCAAAAAGAAGAGAAATGGCCCCTCCAGTGCATGTACTTTTTCCAGTAGGGCATTTAAACAAATCAAGAGAAATATTAAAGCAGTATTCCAGATTAAAGTCTGAACAGAAAAAACAAGGAAGAGGTATTTATGTAGAACTTGCGAACTATTTTTGTAAAAACTGCGGAAAGTCAAATTATAGGCCTTTTTGTCTTTATTGCGGAGGAAAATGCCAATTGATGGAAGTAAATGAGCCAAATTCTCAAAAAAATAATAAAACAAAAAAATATTATACTCAAAAATTTTTGGATATTGTAAAGGAGGTAGAAACAACAAAAAACAGGTTGAATTCCTCTTCTTTAGCAGAAATCAAAGGAGTACATGGATTAATTTCATTATACAAAATACCAGAAATTTTAGATAAAGGTTTTTTAAGAGCAAAGCATGGGCTTACAATTTTTAGAGATGGAACTTGTAGATTTGATATGACTAACATGCCATTAACTCAATTCACAGCTTCAGATATTGGTACAAATATAAACAAATTAATAGAACTTGGTTATAATGTAGACAAAGAGGGCAAACCGCTTAAAAACGAGAATCAGCTTTTAAGCCTAATGCCTCAGGATATTATAATTCCTTATAAAGGCGGAGAGTATCTTTTAGCAGTTTCAAAATTTATAGATGAACTATTGGTAGATGTTTACCAAATAAAACCATTTTATAATCTAAAAAAAGTTGAGGATTTAATTGGACATCTTTGCATTGGTCTTTCTCCGCATACTTCAGCAGGCGTACTTTGTCGCATTATTGGTTTTACTAATACAAATGTTTGTTTTGCTCATCCTTATTTTCACTGTGCAAAAAGAAGAAATTGCGATGGTGATGAGGATTCAATAATATTGTTGTTAGATGCTCTTATAAACTTCTCTACAAAGTTTTTGCCATCCACTAGAGGGGGTACTATGGACGCTCCATTGGTTCTGACTACAAGAATTGATCCAAGTGAGGTAGATGATGAAGTTCATTGTATGGAATCTGTTTCTTCCTATCCATTGGAATTTTATGAAAAAACAATTACTTTTTCCTCACCTTCTGATGTAGAAATTAAAACAATTAAAGATCTTCTTCATACCCCAGAACAATACGCAAATTTAGATTTTACTCATTCTGTTTCAAATATCTCACAAGGGCCACATGCTACTTCTTATACTTCTTTAGGAAAAAAAATGGAGAAAAAAATAGAATCTCAGTTTATTTTGGAGGATAAAATACGAGCTGTAAATGCTTCAGATGTTGCAAAAAGGGTTTTGTTATCCCATTTTTTACCAGATATATATGGTAATCTTCGTTCCTTTTCAAGACAAGAATTTAGATGTTCCCAATGTAATGCAAAATTCAGGCGTGTTCCTTTAGTAGGAAAATGTATTTTTTGTAATAGCAATCTTCTTCCAACTATCTATAAAGCAGGAATAGAAAAATATCTTGTTGCTACTGAAAAATTAATAGAGCGATATAATCTTGAAGATTATCTTAAGCAAAGAATTGAGCTAATAAAAAAAGATATAAATTCAATATTTAGTGAGGAAAAGAAAAATCAGATACAGCTTTCTGACTTTATGTAAAAGGTGTTAAAATGAAATCTATGTCTTTATCTAGATTTAAAAATATAATTTTTGATTTGGATGGTGTAGTATACTTAGGGGATAAGTTGATTGATGGAATTGCAGAAGCCATTGATAAACTTCGTAAAAATAATTTTAATATTTTTTTTCTAACAAACAATGCAACCAAATCAAGAAAAGAAATTGCAACTAAGCTTAATTCTTTAGGGTTAAATCAAATAAAAGAAAGTGAGATTTTTTCTTCTGCATATGCTGCAGCCTATCTTGCTTTTAACAATGGTTTTAATTATGCTTTTGTTGTTGGAGAAGAGGGTTTAAAAGAAGAAGTAAGAAATTTTGGAATTAAACTTTTAGAAGACTTCCAAGAACTACAAGAAAATTCTAAAACATGTTTGATTTCTGGCTTAGATAGAAATTTCAACTATTCAAAATTAAAACAAGCCACTCGCTTTTTGCTTGGTTCAAAAAATAGAAAATGGATAGCTTGTAATCTTGATCCAAATTATCCTGTTGAAGATGGAATTGACCCTGGGGCTGGTTCGTTAGCAGCATCCATTGCCTTCAGTGTAGGAAATCTGGATAATGGAAAAATGATTTTAAGATATCCAGATTTTATTGTAGGTAAGCCATCTTTATTTATATTGGATTTATTGTTTAAAAAGTCTGAAAGAAAAAGTTGTATTTTTATTGGTGATAGATTAGATGTGGATATCCCTTTTGCAAAAAAAGGAGGGTTATTTTCTGTTTTAGTTTTGAGTGGGATATCCAAAAAAGAAGATCTAAAAAAATATAAAATAAAGCCTGATCTTGTGCTGGAAAAAGCATCTTTAATTACCAAATTTTTAGAGTTGGACAATTGAGAGCTAACCAAATATATCATTTATTACCTTATTTGCATCATATTTTTCCTCTTCATTTTTCAAAGATGTGGAAAGAATTTGATTGTTTTCCTGGTTTAGATTAGTAATGTTATTTCCAATTTCTTTTTGAGGTATGCCTCTTAAAAGAGAGCTCAAACTAATATGAACTACCTTACCACTTAATGGTTCAGTTGCAGTGATCTCAACTTCATTTATTTCCAAACTTGAATCAATCGCTATAAAATGTTCTCTACCATCAATTATTATTGTTTTTTTAACATTACCCATAGTTTTTCACCTGTTTTCTATTTAGACAATAAATTTATTATTTTTATTTATTCCACAGTCACTGATTTTGCCAAATTTCTTGGTTTATCTGGATTTCTGTTTAGATAAACAGCCAGATAATAAGCAAGTATTTGCAGTGGTACTATATAATAAATTAAAAATTGTTCATCTTTACCAGCAGGTAATTCTATTTTAATATCTGCTTGGTCTAATACTTCTTTTGAATCTGTCAAGGCAATAATCATTGCTCCTCTTGCTTTGCATTCCATGATACTATTTATCATTTTATTTATTTTTTCATAGCTCGGAGCAATGAATATAATCGGTAAGTTTTTTTCTATCATTGAAATAGGCCCATGTTTTAGTTCACCTGCAGGATAAGCCTCAGCATGTAGATATGTAATCTCTTTTAATTTTAATGCTCCTTCCAAAGCACATATCTGTCCAAGTCCTCTTGATATAAACAGAAAATCTTTACAATTTTTTAGTGTTTTAGCAAGAGCTTGAATTTCTTCTTGGCTTTTTTCTAAAATATTTTTTATTATCTCTGGTGCTTTTTGTAATTCTAAAAGCTCCTTCTCTTTATGAAACAAACTATAATACAAGCGATATAGAACAATTATTTGGGCAAGAAAACTTTTGGTAGCCACCACACAAATTTCTGGGCCAGCACCTATATTTATTAAAGCATCAGATTGCAAAGCAAGACTAGATCCAACTACATTTGTAATTGCCAAAATTTTTGTTCCTCGTGTTCTTGCTTCTCTCACTACTTTGAGTGTGTCTGCAGTCTCACCTGACTGAGAAAGTGCAATTATTAGATCCTCATCTTTGGTTGACCATTCATCATATTCTGAAGCAATGTAAACTGGGCACAATTTTTTTTCCTTTTGCATCAAATATGAAAAAAGTAATGAAGCATAGTAAGATGTTCCACATCCAACCAATGCAATTTTTTTTGCATTTTTTAAAAGTAAAAGTCCATTCTCTATATCTGTAGAAAGAGCATTTTTAACTATTTGAGGTTGCTCAAAAATTTCTTTTAACATAAAATGTGGATAACCTTCTTTTTGTGCCATGTCTTCTGTCCAATTTATATTTATCTTTCTTGGTTCGATCTTTTTATCTTCTTTATTCCAGACTTCAATTAAATCTTTTGTAATCTTTGCAAAATCTCCATCCTCTAAAACAACAAATGTTTTGGTATATTTCATTATAGCAGGAATATCAGAAGCAAAAAAATTCTCTTTTTCACCAATTCCTATTATTAAAGGGGCATATTTTTTTGCAACATACAAATTTTCTTCTCCCAAAAGCATAACTCCTATGGCATATGTCCCTTCTAATTTTTTTAAAGCATTTTTAATAGCCTTTGTTTTATCTTTTTCAGTCTTTAATTCTTCTTCTATCAAATGTGCAACTACTTCACTATCTGTTTCACTACTAAATAGATGGCCTTTTTTTAGAAGTTCATTTTTTAGTCCTTGATAATTTTCAATTATTCCATTGTGCACTATCGCTATCTTTTTTTTGCAATCAAGATGTGGATGAGCATTTTCTTTACAAGGAGGGCCATGTGTTGCCCATCTTGTATGGCCAATTGCTTTGTTTGTTTTTTCTATTTTTTTGCCTTCTAAAACCTTTGCTATCGTCCCACTATCTTTAACAACTCTTATTTCTTTAGTAGTACAATATGCAATCCCAGCAGAGTCATATCCTCTATATTCTACTTTTTTTAGGCCATCTATAACATTATCTATGGCATTTCTTTCTCCAATATAACCAATTATGCCGCACATTTTTCTAACCTATTTTTATTGCCTGAGCATAAGTTCTTGCAACCTTTGTAATTTTTATTTTTATTTCTTCAATCTTATTTACTCCGTCTACAAATATTGTAAAACCTTCTATTTTGCACAGTCCTCTATTTGAAGGCAGAAGGCTCTCAATTTTTACTTTATATATCTCCCCTACTTCTACTGGAGGTTGCATATCTCTATATTAGATCAAAGGCTTATTAAACTTTTTAAAAACAAATGCAAAAAGCAAATTGATAAGTTTAAATATTTTTCTGTTTATTATTTAACCAAAAAAAATGGGGTGTAACACTATGGCAAACGAAAATGATGAAGAATTTGACGAAGAGGAAGAAGAATTTGACGAAGACACCGAAGAAGAGGAAGAAGAATTTGACGAAGACTGGGATGAAGAAGAATAAACCATTTACTTTCTTTTCTTTTTTCTACTTCTCTTTCTTCTTTAATTTTTCTGTTTTTTAATTTTTTATTTTACAACAACTATGTTTTGATATCTGTAGTTTTCAGTTCCTTTTATTGATTGCTCCACTTCTTTTATTTTTTCCTTTATTTTTGTTTGGGAAGTGCTATACTGATAACCAAGTTCAAATCCTTTTATTCCAGCTATAATCATTTTTCTAATATCCTCTGGTCTATTAACTCCGTTTTTTGCTATTATTGGTCTTGTTGTTTTATTTTTATTTAGTATTTTTAAGGTATTTTTAGAATCCATTCCATGCTCATTCTCTATCATAATAATATCTGTTTCTGTTTTTTTTGCTTCTTCAAATTCCTTGTTTTCTTTTACTTTTAAAATAGTTTCAAAATCTTCTTCGTGTGCATAATCAATTAGTTTGTGCAGATCAACTTTTGCAGCTTCTATTAATCCATAATCAAGAACAATTGCATCTCCACCAACCATCTGAACAGGGTCAATTATATAATCACTCGCAATTATTATTTTTTTGAAATTTTTTTGCAGCCATCTTAAATCTCCAGAAAATTTTCTTGGTTCTACCCAGATATCAATAGCGTTTATCTTTTTTTCAGTATCCAATATATTGAGATATTGTAATACTTTATTTTTAGTTGAAAAACAAAGTCTTTTTTCATCGCATGCCAATACTTCAGCAATTAGAGGAATTTTTCCCTCTATAAAACTCTTTTCTATTTCTTCAACTAATGATCTTTTTTCTTTTTTTGTTGGAGCAAACCTTTGATAATATCCACTTTCAATTGTTTTTTTTACTTCTGCAATTATTTTCGGATATTCCATTTAAATCTCCCTGATTTTTATTAATTCTTTTAAATAAAATCGATGAAAATCTGTAATCTTGTTCTTACTTTTCTGTATATTTGTAAAATATTTTCAAATATTTATTATAAAAACATCAAAAATTATCTAATTATAAATATTTATAAGATTATTAAAAATTTTCTATTTTAATTTTACTTATTTTTTTTATTTTTTTATGTTCATTTTCTAAAACAAGTATATTGGCCCTTATGGTTTCTGCAACACTCCAGCTTTGCATTACACATCCATCTGCTTTCAAAGTTTTTTGGTCATATATCTCTGGAAGATGAAGTAATCCCTTATTGTATATATTCTTTGTAATTCCATCAACATCTTTTTTTATTTCTTCTTTTTCCAAATTTAGTTCAAGCCATGCCTGGGCATATGCACCTATAAAATACGGCCAAATAGCTCCATTATGATATGCCTTATCTCTATCCTTTATATTTCCCTTATATTCTTTTACAAATTTTTCATCTTCTGGGGAAAGAGAGTAAAACCCAAAGGTAGGTACAAAAAGTTTTTTTCTAATCTCCTTCAAATAGTTTTTTTGTTTGTAGAAAACCTCTGGTAAAAGAGCAAATGCCCAAAGCTGATTTGGTCTATTGGATAGATCAATTGGATCTATATTATCTAACAAATATTTTTTATCTGTAATATAATTTTTCATTGAATCAGCAGCTTTTTTATAAGCATTAAAATATTTTCTTTTGTTGTTTTCATCCATTTTTGCTAAATTTTTTAGGGCATATGTCCAAAGAGCATTTATTTCAATTGGTTTTCCTTCTCTTGGAGTGTATGGTTTACCATCAATTATAGTATCCATCCAAGTTAGGCGGGGTTTCTTTAGTTTAATCAATCCATCTCTATCTAACTCAAAAAAATCATTTGGCTCAAACCAATATTCCATTTGCTCTAAAATTTTTTTCTTAATTTTTTTATCAAGAGGTTTTTCTTTTTCAAATTCCACTGCTGCCCATAACAACCAAAGCATTCCATCTACAGATTCATAAATTGGTATATTTTCTATTCTATTTGGTAAAATCCCATCTTTAGCATGTTCTAACCAGTTTTTCATAATATCAAGAAAGATTTTGTATTTCGAAAAAGGAAGGCAAAGTCCTGGTAGAGAGATAAAAGTATCTCTTGCCCATTGCCAGAAATATGGATATCCAGCACACACTCCATATTTTTTACAAACTTTTATTAAATAAGAATCGCAAGATTGCAAAAGAGGAATGAGGCTCTCTATATTTGATTTCTTGTATTTTTTAACAACATCTTCTATTTCTCTTTTTTTCATATCATATAAAACTTCATTATCCAGATATGGTGTTGTATCAGAATAAAAAACAATCTCTAAATTCTGTCCTTCTTTTAAATAGGCATCTATTTTGATTATTGAATATAAATTTTCAATATGTTCCTCTTCTCGCTCAAATTCTTTTTTATAAAAAAAATTGTAATATTCGTAATTATAATTGCTAATTAAACCTCTATTTGCAGAAATATACCATTCCTTAGGCTCTAATATCTTTACTAATCTATTGCTTAAATGAACATTTTCTTTTTTTATACTCCTTGCTCCAATAGAGTGAATATTTCTATTTGAAAGCAAAGGGATGATACTAATACCAATCCCTTTTCCTTCCAGCAGTGTATAGCGAATATATGTTTGATTTGTTTCTACCCCACACCAAACCTCTTTTGAAAGTCTATTTCCTTTTACATTATATGTCCATCTTGCTATCTGAGATTCAAAAGAAAAATCTTCCAGATTCTCATATCCTTTAGGATAGATTGCATCTTTGTAAAAATGAGTGCTAAGAGGATATTTTTCAAATGCATCAGTAAGAAATTCATCCATAGTAGAAACAAGCATTATCCTTTCTCCATCATTTTTTACTATTAAAAATAGCCCGTTATATTTGCTAGTATTAGCCCCAATAATAGTGGAACTTGCCCAACCTCCTGCCTTGTTTGCAATCCACCATTCTTTAGACATCAAATATTCTATTTCTTCCATTTTTTCACTTTTAAAGAAGTTTTAATCTTCCAGCTATTAAATCTATTTTATCTTCGTAATCTGGGCCAAGGCATAAAGAGGTTATAGTCATACTCTCAACTTGAGTTTTACCAGCATCCTTTACCAAAAAAGCTGGGATTTTTTTATTTTTTGCCTCTTTATAAATTTCAAGGAGTTTTTCAAGGCTCTCTATCTTCAATACAATTTTTTTCATTCCGGTTTCAAACCATGTTTTTGCTAATTTTGGATTTTGTTGCATTACATAATAATAACCTAAAACCGAAGCATGCGCTATCTGAGAAGCAATTTTACCTTTTCCCATCTTTAAATCAGTTCTTATTATAAGGGTTTGCTTTAATTCTTTATTTGTTTTCTCCATACTCTCAAATACCTTGTTAATTTATTAAAATATTTCTATAATTAGAAAGTTTGGGTTTTTTTGTTTTTGTCAAACCATCAACCTTTATTTATTTTTTGTTTAATTATTTTTTATGTATAATTCTCAAAACCTAAAAACTTTTTTGGATAAGTGGAAAAAACAACAAGAACATCTAAAAAATATTTCAAAACAATTAAAAGAATTAAAAATCCCAACTTCAAATTTAGAAGAAAAAGTAATATTTGATACAAAACCGGAATTTTTAGAACTTTCAGACTTAAAAGTTGCTGCTGTTGATAGTGGATTCAGTTTAATTGAACTTGCAAATTTGGATTTAGTAATTTACAAAGTAGCAGGGGTTATTTTTAATTTTAAAAATTCAAAACTTTCTTCTTATGCCTATGTGCCACAAAAAACCAGTTTAGATTTTGAATATATGGAAGGATTGGATTATCTGGATTCCCAAAGATTTTGTTCTTTAGCCAGGTTAAAGGCTGAACTAAAAACAGCAATAGAAATAGCAACCAATCACAAACCAAATATTTTATTTTTGGATGGCTCACTTCTTCCAATCCCAGCAGATAAGCCAACTAAAAATAGTCCTCTTTGGCAAACTTATTTAAACCTTTTAAATGATTATAAAAAGCTTTTTGAGATTTGTTCAGCTAATAAAATTTTTCTGGCAGGTGTAATAAAAGAAACAAAAAGCAATAAGTTTGTTAAACTTTTACAAAAAGCATCTAAAGATTTGGCTTTGGAACTTGAAAATTATTCTGACATTTTTGTTTTAAATCATATCCTTGAAAAAAATCAACGTACTGCTTTTTTTGATCTTTCTTCTAATTCTGAAAATATTATTTTAAATGATTTTGATTCAAAACCAAATATACTATTTTTTTATATAAAAGTTTCAAATTCATTTTTTCCTCTTAGAGTAGAGTTGTTAAAAATTCAAGGGTTTGAAAATTTTCCGCCTCTCTTTTCTTTACTCTGTTCTACAGGTTCAAAATATTCCTATCCTTCTGTGTTAATAGAAGCAGATTTAAAAGCAAGAATAAGTCAAACTCAAATAAATCAATTTTTAGAAAAGGATTTAGCAATGAATGGCAAGCCGTTATCTTTTTTCTCCTTTAAATTTCTAAAACCATTTTAATTAAACAAGCCTTTTAAGCAACCATTTTTCTTTTTTCTTTTCTCTTTTTCCCATTTAGTTGAATATTATATATTTTTTTTATCTTATTTCTTAAATTACTTCTCTTTTTTGTAATTTTTTTATCCTCAACCTCTTCTTTTTTTAAAATCCAATTTTTTATTATTTTTATCAACTTTCTATTTTTTTGAGATAACTCAAAGCCTTCTTTCTTTACATCTTTATTCTCTTTCTTTTTTATCTGGTCTTTTTCTTTTATTTTTTTTAGATTTTTTTCTTTGTTGATTGGTTTTTCTATTTTTTTCATTTCCATTATAGTTAATTGTTTTTTTTGCTTCTTTTCTTCCTTTTTAATTTCTTCCTTTTTTATTTTTTCCTTCTTTTTATTTTCTTTTTTATTTATTTTTTTCTCATTATTTTGGTTTTTTTGAGTGTTTTGATTTAACTTTAATTTCTCTTCTTTATTTTTTTTCTTTTCTTTCTGTTCTTTCTGTTGTAGTTGTTTTTTATATTCTTGAATCTTTCTTTGTAGGTGATTTTTTAGATTTATCAATTCATTGTTTGATATCTTTTTCAAATTGTTAGTTATAATTAAAAATCTTTTTTTATCTTCTTGAGTAATTTTTGGTTTTTGAATTATCCTATTTGCTTCTTTTATTAGTTGTATAAGTCTAAACTGAATCTCTTTTTTCTTTTCTCCATCTATTATATCCTTCTGACTATTTTTATTTACTTTATAAACTGGAATCTGCCCTAAGGAGCTATCTCTATATTCTTTTGTTTTCATTCTTGTTTCTTGTATGGTGAAACTAAAATCAGATTGTTTTCTTTTTTCTAATATGGTTCCATCTTCTTTATTTAGTGTTTGATTTTTTCCTGTTTGATTTAGAGATAAAAACACATCAATAGCTTTGTTTTCAATCTGCAACATTTTTTCTTTTTGGATTTCTTCCAGTTTTTTTCTCTCTTTTTCTATTAATTCCTTTCTTTTTTCTAATAGGGCTCTATCTTCTTTAAAAAAGATTTCAGGAGCTTTATTACTTGCATTTATATAACTCAAAACATCAATTTTTTTGAAGCTTCCACAACATCCTCTATTCCCAGCGCATCCTTCACATTGACATTTCATTGTGTGAAAAGAATGTACATTTACCTCATTTAATCTATTTGTTTCTCTTTGTCTTATGTCCTGCAAATTATTTAAAATAGAATTTATTCGCTGTACTTGTTCTTTATTCAATTCCCCTTTTTGTTGAGCTAAGGCAATTCCTTGTCTTTGAAATCCACCAATATTTTTTCCTTCTTGGTTTTGATTTGGTGCTGGAAGCATTTTATCCCTCAAGAATTTATAAATTCATAGGCTTTTTTTTCCATATGTCTTTGCATCATTAACTCTACAACCCTTATTAAATTTTCAATCATTTTTTCATCTTTCTTTTGTCCCATTAGGTTATAAAACTGAGCGTATACCTCCAATGCCTTTTTTTTCAATTCATTTGCAAGAGCATAATCCTTCTTTTCAACAGCTTCATTTATTCTTATAAAAAATTCTCTTAACTCCTCCATTTTTTCTTGCACTTTTTGAGGTAAAGATGAAAAACCGCTTCCATATACTTGGCCATATACTTCGCTTAAACAATTTGTTTGACATGTTTTACAATTAATTTTTTCTGCAGTATTAAAAACTTTCATTTTAAACCCTCTCTTTGTTTTCTATTTATGATCTTATCTCTAAATATCATATTAATATCATATTCATTATATGTTTTAGGTTTATTTATAGATTTGCCTAAATTTTTTAGGCAAGCCTAAATTTAAAAATCTTTTTTTCTTTATTATCTTTATGTCGCAGAGCCAGGATTCTTATTTATTAGCTATTGATTCTCTTTTAGAAAAAAACATAGTGGCTAAAATCTCTGATATTGCAGAAGAACTTAAGGTTAAACCTTCTTCTGTTTCAGACATGCTTTCAAAACTTCAAAAAAATGATTTGGTAATATATCAAAAATATAAGGGAGTAAAATTAACCAAAAAAGGAAAAGAAAAAATAAAAAAAATAAAATTTAAAACTGCTCTTTTTGTAGAATTTTTTAAGCAATTAGATATCCCGGAAAAGTTTGCATATGCTGATGCAAAATTGCTGGAAGCTTATCTTTCTCC
>JBKBMW010000003.1:0-31242 GCA_046295675.1 Candidatus Anstonellaceae archaeon
ATATATCTTTTGCTTTTTTCTAGCTTCATGTTCTGTCAAACCTTCTCTTCTACTTTTCAAAATTTCATATATCTCTTCTATCTCTTTTGCCCATGGAAAAAGAATCTCTTCATTTTGATTTTGAGAAGTTTTCATCATTTTAATTAAATTTTTAAAGCTTTAAAAAGTTTTTGAAGGGTTTAAAACTTCATTTTTTCTTTTTTTCTTTTTTCTTTTTATTTAGCAAAGGAAATGATTCTATAAATATTTACTTCAACATCAAATGTCTCTTTATCTATTTCTTTTAATTCCAGAGCATATTTAGTTTTATCTACAAACTTTATCTCCACCATCTGTTTATTTGAAAGTTCTATTTGGCTAATTTCTTTATCCTCATTATCTGTTATCTTAAATTGTGCCTTTAGAGGGATTTTTGTTTTATCCACTCCTTGATAATAAACAGAAAAACCTTCTCCGTTTATTTTCTGTCCAATCTCAAGTTTTCCAGAATTTATTATTTTTGGAAAAGGATAAAAATCACCCAAAACATAAGAATTTTGAACCTGGCCAATTTCTATTTTTGCAGAAGATTGAACTAAAGCCTTGGTTCTATAAATCTGAGTTTGTAAAGCATTCGGTTTTTCACCTAAAGGAAACACTACTACTATAATATATTCCTTTCCATTATCAAATTTTAATTCCGCAGCATATGGGTTTTGTACTTCAAATTCCTTGATCTTTTTACCATCATAATATACTGAATATTGAGCATAAAAATTTTCATTATCCATTTCTATTCCTTCAAGCAAAAGTTCCCAATTTTCAATTTCTACTTTTTCACCCTTTTTTAATACTTGGATTTTTATTGCATTTTTTTGATCCAAAGCAGGTTTTTCAATTTTCTTTACTAGAAGTTTTTCTGTTTGTTCTATTGTTGTAGACTCAGTTGTTTGCTTTGGTTTTTCAGTAGCTTGCTCTTTTGGTTCAGTTTGTTTTTGGGCTTCTTTTGTTGATTCGTTTTTATCTGGTTCTATTATATCCTCTATAGAGTCGTTTATCTTTTGTTCTACTTCTTTTATTGTGTTTTGTTTTTCAGAAACTGGCTTTTGCTCTTCAAGCAAGCAACCGCTCAAAAAGAAAAATAAGGCAAATATCATTAAAGTTAAAAACAACAAGTTTTTTGTTTTTTTCATATTATGTTTTCTACATTTTTCCTTTTAAATTTTTTGTATATTTAACTTTTTTATATCTTTTTAAATTTATTTGAAGTAAAATTTTTGATGAAACTCAATCATATAGCATTTATTCCTGATGGGAATAGGAGGTGGGCAAAAGAACATGGGCTTAGTTTAATTAGAGGACATGAAAAAGGAATTGATAAAATGGGGGAGGTTCTAAAATGGTGTCAAGAGGAAAAAATAAAGTATATATCCTTCTGGGCTTTTTCCACTGAAAATTTTTCTAGAGATAAAAAAGAAGTTTTAGGGTTATTTAAAGCCTTTAAGGTTCGTTTGGCAAAAATCCTCCAGGAAGCAAAATTTGAAAAAACAAAAACTTCTGTTCGTTTTATTGGTTTAAAAAATCTCTTTCCAAAAGAAATTCAAAAAGGTATGGAGAGAATAGAAGAAAAAACTAAAAATTTTTCAGATTTTTATCTAACTCTTTTTATTGGCTATGGTGGACAGCAAGAATTGGTTGCTGCAATAAAAGAAATCTTAAAAAATTACACTAAAGAAGATATTCCTAAAATCGATATTGCATTAATAGAAAAACATCTTTGGTCTGGTTTTTTGCCTGATCCAGATTTAATTATTAGAACCTCTGGAGAAAAACGGCTCTCTGGTTTTTTACCTTTTAAATCTACTTATTCAGAACTTTATTTTTGTGATAAATACTGGCCAGATTTCAGTTATGAAGATTTTCAAAAAGCAATAGAGGATTTTTATTCGAGGATTAGAAGATGGGGACGCTAATTATTAAGAATCTATCTAAAAAAACCATTCTTACATTAAAAGCAGATATCTGTGATAATACTTTTTCTAGGTTTATTGGTTTGATGTTTAGAAGAAAACCAACCAACTTATTTTTTAAGTTTGATGATTTTGATTTTCATCCAATCCATTCTTTTTTTGTTTTTTTTCCTTTTGATGCCTTATACTTAGTCCAGAAGAAAAAATTTTTTAAAGTAGTTGATTTTTTTGAGGATATTGCTCCAAATCATTTCTTTTGTCCAAAAAATAAAAATTCCTTTTTATTAGAGCTTCAGAGCAATAAAAGAAAAAGGCTTAAAATAAGCCAAGGAGATAAACTACTGTTGCGGTGGAAGTATGAAAAGTAAGCTTGGTTGGTATGTAAGTAAAGAAAAGGGAGCTTTTGATTGTGGGCTTTCTGCACTATCGGATGAAGAACAAGAATTTTTACTAAAATTTAGCGACAGATTTACTGAATATTCAAAAACAAACGATGTTTCTGATCAAGCAATAGCAAAAGAAGCTATCACCACTCTTCTAAAGCAATTTTTAGAAGAGGAAGGACTGGAAGTAGACCAAGATCAATTTGATTATCTAACAAAAAATGCACTTTATCATCTTTCTGGTTTTGCACCATTAGACTACCTCCTTTCTAATCCAGATATAGAAGAAATAGCAGTTTATGGACTAAACAAACCAGTTATGATTTATATTAGAAAAAAGGGATGGACAAAAACAAATTGTTATATTGATTCGCTGGATTATTTGATTCATTTAATAAATAAAATGGGGAGACAATTAGGAAGGAGAATTACTACTCAATCTCCAAGACTAAATGCTATCCTACCTTCTGGTCACAGGTTGCATGCTTCCATTCCACCAATTTGTGATGGAGAAATGACCATAAGATTACACAGTTCAAAACCCTGGTCTGTTGTGGAAGTTATTCAATCAAAATCAACTTCTTCTTCAATTATGGCATTTTTATGGTTAGTTTTTCAATCTGATTCCTCTGTTTTAGTTGTTGGAAATACTGCATCTGGAAAAACTACTTTGTTAAACTCACTCTTTTCCTTTGTACCTCTAAATGAAAGAGTAATTATTATAGAAGATACTCCTGAAATAAAAATAGAACATAAGCACAAACTAACTCTTATTGCAAACGAAGACTTAAACATCTCCATTGCTGATTTAGTAAGAGATTCTTTAAGAATGCGCCCGGATAGAGTTATTGCCGGAGAGATTCGAACAAAACCAGAAGTAGAGGCATTAATTGAGACTTTGTTATCTGGTCAGGCAAGAGGTTCATATGCTACTTTTCATGCACAATCTGCAACAGAAGCATTAAAAAGATTGACTAATTTGGGGGCTTATCAAGAGGACTTAAAATCAATTGATTTCATTATTGTCCAAAGAAGAATTTCAAAATATGACAAAAAAACCCGTAAACAACAAGAAGTAAGAAGAATGATCGGGATTTATATGCTTGATAAAGAAAAGGATTTTCCTTCTCCTTTAGCCATTTTTTTATATGACAATAAAAAAGATACATTCAAACAAACCTCTTATCTTTCAAAAGCTTTGGATTTTATTGCACAAAAACTAGGGGTTGATTTAAAAACATGCAAAGAACTTTACAACGAACGAATAAAATTTTTGAACAAATTAGATGAAAAAGATTGCCTTAAAAAAATTCAAAAATTTGCTTATGGTGAAGACTTTGAAGGAATTTGAAGAACTTTTTTTTAATTTGCCTTTTTATACTCTTTTTTCTAAAAAACCAGAGATGGAAGAATTTTATAAAAAATGTCATTTTAATCTTTCCTTTAGAGCATTCTCTAACCTTTACCTCTTGAGTGTTTTTCTTTTTAGTTTTTTAATTTTTATTGTATCTTTGATCCTATCTGCAAATTTTTCTTTTAGCTTTGGGCTTTTTGCAATTTTTTTAGCTCTTCTAATTCTAATTGGTTATCGTCTACCAAAATTATTTGCAAAAATGCAGGCAAAAAAATTTGAGCAAGATTTACCAGCAGTGCTTAGAGCAATTTCTCTATATCTTCAGATAGGAATGACAATGGAAAAAGTTATCTATACTATTGCAAACTCCAACTATTCTTGTTCAAAAATTTTTCAAAAACTCTATGATTTAATAAATCTCGGCAGTAGTGTACCTGCTGCACTTTCAAAAATAGAAAATTATGTTTATTCTATGCAATTTTCCAGAGTCGCCCATGCTCTTTTGCTATGTTATGAAAAAGGCTATACTCCTTCAAATTTAGAAAGTCTAGCTGATGATTTTTCTTCTTTGGCACAAACTGAAGTCAAACAGCAATCTTCTAAACTTGCATTATTTTCATTAGTATTTGTAGTTGTTTCTTCAGTTTTACCTGCTTTTTATCTAATTATCTTTATTGCTGCAGGCCCATTATTTGGTCTAGAGCAAAGCTCCACAGAGAGTGTTTTTTTGTTTTATGTTGTGATTCTTCCAATTCTAGTTTTAGGTGTTTTATTTCTTATGATGCTTCTAACTCCAAGTGCAAGTTCACCAATTATTTATGATAAGGTTTTTCAGCAAACCAACAAGCTATTGTTAGAAAAATTTCCATTTTTTAAACAAAAATATCTTCTTGCTTTAGCTTTAGGTGTTTTTGGCTTTGGTTTGGCCTCAATCTTAGGTCTATCTAACCAAGGGTTCTTTATAGCTTTATTTTTCTCTTCCATCCCATTTTTAATTTATGGATTTTACGAGTCTGATCTGTTGGCTCAGATAAATGAAATGGAAGAACAAATCCCAAACATGCTTCTTGCAGGTGCAGCAGAAAAAAAATTTTCTTTAGAAAAAATGTTGCAAGATGCTCAAAAATCTCCTTCTAAAATTTTAGTAAAAGAAGCAAAGGAAGTTTTATTACAGATTAAGGCAGGCGCAAATCCTTTGGATGTATTAAAAAAATGGCAGGAAAATACCCCTTCAATGCTCTTAATCCGTTCTATAAAACTTATCTTAATTGGTTATGTATCTGGAGGTAATATGCAAAAATCTCTTAGGGCAGCAGCAGAAGATATTCTATCAGCTTTTAATCTTAGCAGGGAAAGAACAGCTCTAATATCATTACAAACCTATACTCTTTTGGCAAGTGCTTCATTATTGGTACCAATTATCCTTTCAGTTTCCCTTTCTTTTGCAGAGCAGCTTATGGATATCTCTCAAGGTTCAGATATTGGTATTCTTTCAGCAAAAAGTCAGCAAAAATTAATAGAAAATGCCAAGATAGCAATTCCAATCTATCTATTTATTAATTCTGCTGCAGTTGCATTTGCAATTTCTAATTTTCAAAACTCAAGACAAAAATTCATTCTTTATTTTATTATCCTGGCAGCAGTCTCAGAACTGGTCTATTTTCTTCTACCAACTATCGGCCTTTGATTCTTAAGATTAAAACCATATTTTTAAACTCTTAGGTTTTAATATATTCTATGGAACAAATAGTTTCCAAAGCTAAAGAAGCAGCAAAAAAATACGGGTTTCCAAAAGTTGCAGTTTTGGGCTCGCATTCTGCTTTAGATGTTTGTGAAGGGGCAAAATCACAGAAATTAAAAAATATAGTTATTTGTCAAAAAGGAAGACACTTGGTTTATGAGTTTTACTACAAAACAAAAAAAAGTATCTTTGGAAATGTTGGATGTGTAGACCAAACAATTATTCTTGATTCATTTAAAGATATTGCTTCAAAACAAATTCAACAAAAACTACTTAACGAGCAATGTGTTTTTGTACCAAATCGCTCTTTTTCTGTCTATGTTGGTTATGATTTAATTGAAAAAGAATTTATAGCTCCTATCTTTGGAAATCGTTTTCTTCTTAAGGCAGAAGAAAGAAATATTGAAAAAAATCAGCAGTTTTTACTCAAGCAAGCTAACATTCCAATCCCAAAAATTTTTTCTTTACCCTCTCAAATTGATCGCCTTTGTATTGTAAAAGTTCTAGAAGCAAAAAGAACATATGAACGGGCTTTCTTTTTTGCTTCCTCAGAAAAAGAATATTTTGAAAAATCCTCAAAACTAATTGAACAAGGGATCATTACAAAAAGTGGTTTGGAAAATGCCTTAATCGAAGAATTTGTAATCGGGGCTCATTTTAACTTCAATTTCTTTTATTCACCACTAACTAAGAATTTAGAATTACTCGGAATTGACACAAGAAGGCAAACAAATCTGGATGGGGTTTTACGCCTCCCATATCTTCAGCAAAAGGATCTGGACGTTCGTGTTTCAAATATAGAGGTAGGCCATGTTGCTTGTACAATTAGAGAATCTCTTTTAGAACAAGTATTTTCTTTGGGAGAAAAATTGTTAAAAACTACAAAAGAATATTACCAAGATGGAATAATCGGCCCATTTGCTTTGCAAGGAGCAGTGGCAGAAATCGATGGCTCGGAAAAAATATTTATTTTTGATGTTTCATTTCGTATTCCAGGCTCACCAGGAACGGCCTATACTCCATATAGCAAGTACTTATTTGGAAATAATATCTCTGTTGGAAGTAGAATAGCATTGGAAATAAAAAAAGCTGCCAAATCTAACGAATTAGAAAAAATCGTCACCTAAAAGTGGTTTTATGGTTATCCAAAAGAATAAAATAAACGAAATTTTAAAAGGATATGATAAATCAAATCTAACGCTTGCTTCTGTTTGTTCACATTCTTCTTTACAAATTTTCAAAGGAGCAAAAGAAGAAGGTTTTAAAACACTTGGACTTTTAACAAATAAAAACTTCTCAAAAATTTATAAAGCATTTCCAAAAGGTGCACCCGATGAGTTTATAGAAGCAGAACGCTTTAACAAGTCTTTAATTAATGAATTAATAGAAAAAAATACTGTTCTAATTCCCTCTGGTTCTCTGGTAGAATATTTTGGAGACTCTATTATAGATTTAAAACTTCCGATAATGGGTAATAGAGCATCTTTAATTTATGAAAAAAATCGCCTGAAAATGTACGAATGGTTAAAAAAGGCAGGACTAAATTTACCTGTTATCTTGGATCCAGATAAAATAGATAGGCCATGTATGGTAAAACATTCTGGAGCAAAAGGAGGAAGAGGATATTCTATAGTGCATTCTCCAGAGGAATACTATCAAAAATACGGGGATAAAAAAGACTTAATCGTACAAGAATTTATAGTTGGAGTAAGAATCTATCCACATTATTTTTATTCTCCACTTTCAAAAGAAGGTTATGAGGCAGGAGAAGGACATATCGAACTTCTTTCTATGGACAGGCGTTTGGAATCAAATGTAGATGAAAGCTATAGAACAATCTTAGCAGGTGTACCAATAAAAGCTTCTTTTACTGTAATGGGGAACGAACCAGCTGTTTTAAGAGAATCTTTGCTTTTGGATATCTTGGAAATGGGAAAAAATGTAGTTGAAGCAGCATATAAACTTTTTGGCCCAATTCCAGGTCCTTTTTGTTTAGAACTGATATGCAACGAAAATTTAGAATTTTATGCTTTCGAAATATCTTCTAGAATTGTTGCAGGTACAAATCTTTTTCCAGATGGCTCTTTTTATTCAGTCTACACTAATTATAATATGAGTACTGGTAGGCGAATTGCAGTTGAAATAAAACAAGCTGCAAAACTAAACAAATTAAATAAAATAATCTTTTAATCAAGAGGACAAACTATGGATCTTATTAGTGCTTTTTTTCTTGGTTTAATACAAGGATTAACAGAATGGCTGCCAATCTCCTCCTCTGCTCATTTGGTTTTTGCTCAGAACTTATTTAATTTTACTACCTCTGCAGAATTTGATATAGTAATTATGCTTGGAACTACATCGGCTTTAATTCTTTATTTTTCAAAAAGAATTTTTTTTGTTTTAGATGGGATACTACACTTTAAAAAAGAGTCGCTTTCCTTTATCGCCCTTGTTATTGTAGCAGGATTTTTTACTGCTTTGATAGGATTTCCCTTCAGAAACATTGCAAAATCTTTTTTTTATTCTCCAGTTTTGGTTTGCATCTTTTTATTTTTTAACGGGCTTTTAATTTATCTTTCTTCCAAAAAACAAAACCAAAACAAAAAATTTGATTTTTTTAAAGCTGCTTTAGTTGGATTTGCACAAGGTTGCGCTTTAATACCTGGTATCTCACGCTCAGGTTCTACTATTTCAACTGCTCTTTTATTAGGTATAAATAGAATAGAAGCAGCAGAATTTTCTTTTCTTTTAGGTGTCCCATCAATGTTTTTTGCTTCTATTTTTGAATTTATACAATCCTCCAATGCTTTACCATCATTGGATATTTTGTTTGCTGGTTTTATTGGTGCATTTATAACAGGTTATATCAGCATAGACTTTTTTTTCAACATCCTAAAAAAAGGAAAATGGGTTTACTTTTCTTATTATTGTATTTTTGTTAGTCTAATTTTTCTGTTTTATTTTCTTTTCTTTTAAAGAAGTTGTTTTTAACTCTTTTTCAATATAAAATAAACCCAATTTTATTTTTTTATTATTTATAATCTCAAGCTCCAATTTTTCGTCTGGCTGGTTTATTTTGTAAATTCCTTCTTGTTTGTCAAATTGTATTGAATATGTCCCTATCTCTAAATCATTTACTATCATGTGTCGAATTTGTTTTATCCTTTTCATTATCTCCTCAAGGTTATTTTTTTTAAGTATGTTTGCGCTTACAAGAAAAATCCTGTTTTCTAATTTTTGTAATTTTTTTTCTTCATTTTTTTCACTTATCAGAGTTGTTAGATCAGTGCAAAGAAAAACATCAGCACAAATTCTATATTCAAATTCAATCTTCTGTTCATATGAAAATTTAAGAAAATTCTCATCACCCTTTCCCCATATCCTCTTTAAAATACTGCCTCTTTCTATTTTTTCTTCATATTCTCTCACTCTCCTATTATCGCTGTTGGTATATATTTTTTTGGGAGAATAGCTTACATTATTTTTTTCTATCAAATAACCCATATTACAATATCCCTCATTATTTTGTTGCTCAATTGGAAATAAAATCTTTATATTAGTCCTATATCTTCGTTCTAAATTGTCAAGCTCCCAAGATAGTTGTCTAGAAAATTTGATAACCTTTTCTTCTTCTATGTTGTATTTATATTCTAAGAAATATTCTCCGAATAAAAAAATAACTAAATTTTTGTTATCTCCTTTGATTAGCCTATTATGATACTTCTCAAAAAAGCCCTTAACAATATAGTTCAAATCCGTTAGTTTCCCATTTTTTAAATATGGACAAACAGTCAGAGCTACTCTTTTTTTTGTTATCTTTTCATATCGATTTTTCTTTCTAAAAACTATCTCATTTTCATTTTTTATAGGGGTTTTTTTATAAAATTCCCTAAACCTGTTTGTTTGTTGTAATCTCCTTCTTTGCAGCTTTACTTTTTTTTGAGGAAGTATTAAGGTAGTAGTTTTCATCCCTACATTCATCCTATCCTTTTTTTCTTTTGATCCATCTTGATCTACTTATAATCTATTTCTATATCCCTCATTATTTCTATATTAGTTGAAGTTTTTTTGCTACCTTCTCAATAACTTCAAGTGCAAAATCCAAATCTTTCTTTTTGAAATCCGCCCTTATCTGAGTCCTTATTCTTGCCTTTCCCTGTGCAACCATTGGATAAACTATTGGAAGAGCAAAAACACCTTCATCAAAAAGCATTTTTGAAAATTCTTTTGCTGTCTTTGATTCTCCTACCATTATAGGTATAATTGGAGTTTGAGAATTTCCAGTATTTAGACCAAGCTTTTTAACCTTTTTTCTAAAGTAATTTGTATTTTTCCAAAGTCTTTTTACTAATTTATCATCTTTCTCCAAAAGCTCTAATGCAGCAATACAACTAGCAATGGTAGCAGGTGGGGCAGAACCAGATAAAAGATATGTTCTGGCTTTATTATGCATATATTCTTTAAGTACCCTTGAGCCAGAAATATATCCCCCCACTACTCCAAAGGCTTTTGAAAATGTTCCCATCTCTACTTCTATTTTTCCTTGCAGATTATAATGATGGCAAATTCCTTTTCCATGTTCTCCTAATACACCATCGCCATGGGCATCATCTATCCATATATAAGCCCCATATTTATTTGCAAGCTCATATATTTTATCCAAAGGAGCAATATCCCCATCCATAGAAAAAACTCCATCACTAATTATCCAAATCTTTTCAAATTTTGTACTCCCTTCTTTTAATTTTGCTTCCAGATCTTCCATATCGCAGTGTTTATATATTGTTTTTTCAACTTTTGCTAGCCTTACTCCATCTATAATAGAACCATGGTTTAGTTCATCTGAAATAACCAAGGTTTTTTCATCCAATAATTGGGGTATTCCTCCAGCATTTGCTGCAAACCCAGTTTGAAAATAAATAGCATCTTCTGTTCCTTTGAACTTTGCAATTATCTCCTCCAATCTTAAATGCAAATCCATTGTTCCTGATATAGCTCGCACTGAACCAGATCCAGCCCCATATCTTTTTATTGCTTCTATCGCAGCTTTCTTCAATGCCTTGTGGTTTGAAAGTCCAAGATAATTATTTGTAGCCAACATCAAAACCTTTTTTTGGTTGACTATAGCATAAGGAGTGGATGGACCTTCTAATCTGTTTATTTTCCAATCCAAATCCTTTGACTTTATATCCTCAAGTATTGGTTTAAGAATCTCATCAAGCGAAGTTTTCATTTTTTCACCTTTAATTTATTGTAAAGTGTTCTTTTTTAACTTTTTCTATTTTTTAAAAATTTTTTAGATATTTGACGAAAGTTTTTAATCTTTAGTTGAGTTTATTCTTTGGCAGGAAAAATATGAAGCATATTCTATCATTTTCTTCAGCAGAAGAGAAGCCATTCTTGGTATTAAGAAAAGATGGAAATATCGAAACCTTTTCTTTTGAGTTAAATGACTCATTAGCTTTAATCTTTTCAGAAGAAACACTCTGTATAGGTTATAAAAACGAGGAGGAAAATTACAAACCATGTGTTTTTGGTCATTTAAATGTTTCTCAATGCTCTCATTGTAAAAGGTTGGATATAGCCAATGTTTATACAGTGGGTGATTTTTCTTTTTATCCACACTTAAAAGAAATCTTAGAAAAAGAAAAATATGTACTTTATCTTGCTCAATTTGGAGAAGATATTACAAAAATAGGCTTGACCAGAAGGGAAAGATATCTCAAAAGATGGAAAGAACAAGGGGCTGATTTTGCAACTTTGATTTGTGAGTTTGAAGGCCCATCAATGGTATATGAAATTGAAGCTTATTTACAGCACAAATACGGATTTTTCAATGCTGTTAGGGGAGATCAAAAATTCAAACGACTGATATTTAATAAGAAAAAAGCTTATGAAAAAATTTCTGCAGCAAAAAAATTAATTTTATCTGATCCATTTATCAAAAACTTTTCTATTAACGAAGAAATATTTGACCTAACTACAAACTATCCTTCTCTTCACTCTGTAAAAATATCTGAAAATATAGAAGGTGAAATTCTTGGAGCAAAAGGTCAATGGCTCTTTTACAAAAATTCAGATAAAGAAGAATTCGGGGTTAATCTTTCTAAAAAAATCGGAAAATTTTTATTAGAAGAATTTTAATCCCATTGCTCTTCTTCTATTCCTTCCCTTATATTCTCCAATCTTGCTAAAGCAAAGAAATAACTTGAAAGCCTATTTATATATTTAACAATAGGCTTGTATTCTTCTTGTTGAAGTTTCACTATTTTTCTTTCTGCTCTTCTACATACCGTTCTGCATACATGCAAATAACTTGCTCCAAGCCCACCTCCAGGATAAATAAATTTTTTCAATTCTGGAAGCTCCTGGTCTATTCTATCTATCACTTTTTCCAATTCTGTTGTCTCTTCTTCAAATTTTTTCGCTTCTTCTTTTTTTAGATAATTGCTCAAAACAGCTCCTATCTCAAACAGATTTTTTTGTATTTTGCTAAGCTCTGTTTTTTCTTTTATATAATTTTTTGTAATCCCAATAAAAGAAGAAAGTTCATCTATTGTTCCTATAGCATCCATTAGCCTTTCATTTTTTAAGATTCTTTTTCCATCTCCAGTATCTGTATACCCCTCATCTCCTTTTCTTGTATAGGATTTATTCATATTTCTATCCTAATTTATTCCATTTATAATATTTATATAATTATCCCTAATTATTTATATATGGATTTTCATATTTTTACAAATTTTTTTAAATTTTTTGATCGGCTTGAAACAAAAATTACTTTCATGTTTTTTGTTTGTGAAGTTTTAGCATTTCTCTATCTTTTTTCTTTACTCTTTTTTGCTATTTTTCAACCTAATTTATTTCAAAATTTGGTTCCTTTAGAAACCAACGGAGATATTTTAATTGCATTTTTTTTATTTTTTTATATAATTTTAGTAGCATTCTTAAATCTTTTATTTTTCAAGTTTTTTAGGTCAGTACTAGTATTAAAAATTTTTGAATTTTTTTCTATTTTTCTTCCCTTATCCCTATTTTTATTGCCCTCGGTTTATATTCTAACTTCTGATATTTATTTTTCTTTTTTTCTTTCTTTTTTTATTGGTTTTGTTATTACTATATTTAGGTATATTTTTCCAAATTTAAAAAATATTTTAGTCGTAATCTCAACAGCAACCATTGGTGTTTTGCTAGGTCTTTCACTTGGGTTTTTACCATTACTTATTTTTTGTATTCTACTTTCAATTTATGATTATGTAGCAGTTTTTAAAACAAAACATATGTTACAATTAGCAGAAATGGTTGGCTCTTATGATTTAGCATTTTCAGTTTCCTTTTCGCTTCCATCAACTTCTAAAAAAAGTCAAAAAACAACTAAGCCCGATATGCTTTTTCATCCTTTTTCTAAATCAAAACCTTTAGCAAAAAAGCAATTTTCTGTATCAGTTGGCTCTGGAGATTTTTTTGTTCCAGCTGCACTTTTAGCCCCAGTATATCTAGAATTTGGCAAATTGCCTCTAATTTTTTTGGTATTGTTTTCTACCTTTACTTTATATTTTTTGTTACATTTCACCATTAAACATAAAGTGGCTCTTCCAGCACTTCCACCTATCTGTTTAGGTTGCTTTTTGGGAATAGCCTTTGGGATAATTATACAAAATATTTTTGTTTCTGGTTAGGGTTATGTTTGAGTTAAACAAAAATTATTTTTATGCAGTGGTCGGAGCAACTCAAAATAAAGAAAAATATGGCTATAAGGTTTTAATGGATTTATTTAAAAAAGGTTTTAATGTTGTTGCAATTAATCCAAAATATAAAAAAATTGAAAATATCAGTTGTTTTCCTTCTTTAAGTGCATCAAAAAGAAAAATAGACGTAGCAATTTTTGTTGTTCCTCCATCTATAGGTGCAGAAATCTTAAAAGAGTGTGTAAACTTAAAAATAACAAAGGTTTGGTTTCAACCAGGAGCAAGTTCCAAAGATTTAATAGATTTTTGTAAGCAACATTCTATCGATTATTTTGTTGATGCCTGTATTATACAAACTACTAACAAGTAAATAAAAAACTAAATAAAAAAACTAAAAGCAAAGCTTTTTTAACAATCAAAAAAAAACAAAAAAGTTAAAAAAAAGAAAAAAAGAGATTAACCAAATAAAGAAGATAAACCTTCAGCAGCTGCAGCCTCTTTTTTACTTTCATCTTCTTCAGTTTTCTTTTCTTCTTTCTTTTCACTTTGTGTTGAAGCAGATGCTGTTGTGGTTGTTGTTACTACTGGTGCAGAAGCACTCTTTATAACTTCCTCAAAGTTTACATCCTTTAATGCTTCACAAAGTACTTTTATTTTTGCATTGTCTGGTTCCACTCCTGCTGCCTTTAGAAGCGAAGCCAAGTTGGTTTCATTGATCTCCTTTTCAGCACCTTTTAACAAAAGTGCTGCATGCAAATATGGATCTATTTTTGCCATTTTTTTCCCTCCATTTTTAAATATTTTTATTTATTTTATTTTCTATTATTTGCCCTTGCCTTAATGCAGATGCGAGAAGCATATCCAGTTCTACAACTGAATACACACCTGCATTGAAGGCTAGGCTTTTTGCTTGAGCATAACTTTTTGCCAAAAGTATATCTATATTAGAAACTGTGGGATAATTTGTATTAATTGCCATATTATTTGCAATGCTAAAGCCATATATCAAATCCTGTTCCAATTTTTGGGCGTCTAGGTCTAATACCTCTGGAAAATAATTTATCTTTTCTTCTACTCCTTCTAAAATTTTTAGACTTACTTCAAATGGCTGAATGTTCAATTTTTGTAAAACTTTTGCTACAGGGTCTAGGATTACCTCATTTTGTTTTACCACTACTGTATCTTTTTGAATTGCAATTTTTCCACCTTTAATCATAGCTGGAATTTTTGCATTTTTTAATTCAGTTAAAGCAGGTCCTGGTGGAAGGTCGGTTTCTCCAGCAAATACAACTATATCTTTTGGTGCAATTTGCCCTGGTTTTGCAAAAACTTTTTGAGCATTTTTCTTAAACATTTGATATAATTTATAGGGGGTCAAAGTATCAGATAAAATAATTGCAGCAGGAAAATTGATTTTTGTTCTAATGTTTATTTTTGCCTTTTCCAATGCTCTAATTAAAACTGCTTTTTGTGCAATAATCACTTTTGCTTGTTGCTTTAGTTGTTTTCTTGTTTTTTGCAATATTCTATCTGGAAGATTTCTTAAATCAATTAAACACAAACTCTTTGCCTTTGCAATTTCACTAGAAATTCTTTCAACATCTTTTTTCTTTTTTTCTATAGCCTTTGAAGTCTTTCTATCCTGTGTCAAGTTTGTCATTTTTTCTCACCCTTTTTATCTATTTTCAATTTAATTGGCGGGCTCATGGTTAATTTTATATATATTGAACTGATTAAATGTGCACCTCCAATTTTTTCTTTTATTTTTTCATATACAGCCTCTAAATTTTCAACCAAATCCTCAGGAGTCATATCTTCATTTCCAATTAAAAATTGTACTGTTGGAAGATAACTCCCTTTATTTGTTATTCTTATTTTATCTCGTGCTTGTTTTATTGAATTTTCAACTGACCCGATAATCGGTCTTGGAAGTTTTCCTCTTGTGCTAAGTACTTGCCCTAAATTTTTTCCAATATCAACCATAAAATGAGGAACTGCTAAAAATTCGTATTTATTTGCAAGTTTTTTTAATGTTTTTTTATCTTTTTTTAATCGTTCAATGTCTTCCTTTGAAAAAACTTCTTCTGCTCCTGCTTTTTTAGCATCTAAAGCAATCTGACCATCAGCAAAAACCACAACTTTATTTTTCTTTCCTTTGCCTTTTGGTAATACAATATCCAAATTTAGTCTGTTTTCTGGTTTTGAGAAATTCACTCCTTTAAAATTTATTATTGCCTCTACACTTTGGACAAATTTTCTTTTTCCTTTATACTCTCCAAGTAACTTCTTTATTGATTCAAGAGCTTCTTTTTTATCCATACACTCCCTCCTGCTTTTCTTAAAAGCAGTAACTAATGGGAAAACTCGTATTAACTATTTTGCTAGTTTTGGTTTATAAATATTTGCTTTTTCCTATTCTTTCTTATTTTTTGGCTATCAAACTCTATACATTCACGATAAAAGATAAAAGAAGAAAAAAAGAAAATATCTAATTTTTCTCTTTTTATTTAAAAACAAAAATCTTTTATAGTTTATTTATGTTGTTTTTTTGTGAAAAAAGCTATCTTCATTTTTGTTTTATTATTATTTCTCTTAACAGGTTGCATTTACATTGAAACTCATGAATATTTTTATTCTAATGGAAAATCAAAAACCTTGCTTCAAATCAAATATCAAAACTTAGTAAATGTACTTGAGCAAGCTAATCTAAAAACTCCAGAAAATATCTCATGGACAAAATTCATTGAGCGCACTTGCCTTGATTTAGCAAATAAAACAAATTTTTCTTCATCTTGTCATACTTCCCAAGACTGGTTGATAATAGAAGGTATGCGATTACAATCACAAGGTTATGTTTTTTCTTCTTACAATGCTTTTCCTTTCACTATCTATGAAATAAAAATATTTACTCTACCTCTGCCTCCTTTAGAGACTTTGGGATTAGAAGAAAAAATAAAAATTCCAAAAAATAATAGTTTTAGTTCAGATCAAAAATATCTTAACGAACTTTTAGCAGCAGGTATAAAATACAATTATGTTGTTTTAGTTCCAGGAGAAATAATTGATCATAATCATGGAAAAGTTATTTCAAATACACTTGTTGTCAATCCATTTGATGTTGCTTTCTCAGACCAAAAATTTATCTATATAAAAAGCAGAGAATTAAATTTTGAGCAGTTAATCAACCTAATTTTAATTTTTCTAGGATTATTCTTATTTTTTGATTTAGTTGTTTTTTGGGCATTAAAAGAATGGGCAAAGCGTTCAGATGAAGCAGAACAGGAAAAAAGAAGAGAACTTGCCCTAAAAGCAAAGAAAATATTTGAAAAAAGCAAAAGCAACCAAGATAGCATTACCTTTCCATCTATTTCTGAAAAAAAGAAACTTTAACTATTGCAGTTGTTCTAAAAGTTTGCACTTTGAGCATATTTTAGAAGAAGACACCTGATCGCACTTGGCACATCTTCCAATTGCCTTCGGTTCATTTTTTCTTTTATATTCCATTTGCAAAGTTTCCAAAAATCGAAAAATTCTTATTTTGGTTCCAGGATATTTATCTTCTATCTGATTTACTATTTCTCGCACAAGTTGTCTCATAGCCTGTTGAGCATATGGGCAATCATGAAAATGCATATTTAAATCATTTATCAAAGCATAAGTTGCTACTTCTATCTCTGCAATTTTTATTAATGGTTGGATTCTTGTTATAAATTCATTATTTACATTTTTTATATTTGGTCCAAATCGCATCAATCTATGTGGTTCATTTCTTATCAAATTTAAAATTATTGTTTGTACAGCATCATCTAAATTATGTCCAACTGCCAATTTAGAAGCTTTTATTTTTTTTGCTGCCTTATTTAACAAATCTCTTCTAAAGACCCCACAATAACTGCAACTCCCAAATCTGTTCTTTTTCTTAACTATTTTGTCAATAGTGGTTCCATATTCCTTATCAAAAGAAAACCTGTACAAAGGTACTTTAAGTTTTTTAGCTGTTTTCTTTGCTTGTTCATAAGCTTTGTCCCTATATCCTTTTATTCCTTCATCTAAGAAAATTGCACTTAATTTAAAAGGAAATTGTTCCTGGAGTTTTTTTAAAATATAAAGAAGCGTTGTACTGTCTTTTCCTCCTGATAATGCAACTGCTATATGTTCATCTTTTTTTATCATCCTATATTCTCTTATCGTATGAAAAACTTTTTTTTCAAAATAATCTAAAAAATGGTTCTGGCAATAAGGCTTTGTCTTATTATCTGCAACTATAATGGCATCCTCTTTACATTTCAAGCATTTTATTTTATCCACCAAAAACAACCCTCATTATTTGGATTTTTCCTTTTTTAGGCATTGGATTTTCAGGAGGACAAATTTTTCCATTTACTTTTATTATTGCTATTTGTTTACTTATTTGAAGATATTGTAGCATATCTGTAATTCTTTCAAATTTCTTTGGGAGCTTTACCTCCTTTCCATCTACAATAACCTTCAACATTATTTTCACCTCTTTTTCAATTAAATTTAAAAATATAGTAGAGCCTTTTTATTTGTGGCAAATAAATATTTTTTTATTTTTAGCTTATTAATTCTTTCTTCTGTAGTTTTTTCCAATCTGGATACTAATAATGTGGACTTTAACAGCGAAGCCACTCTAGATTTAAATCCTTTTTTAGTAGAAAAAGCCCAATATCTTTTTCAAATTCATTACAACATCTCTCCTTCTAATGGAAAAATGTCTGAAGTTTTGTTAAATATTTCTATTCCATCAAATTCTAACATTCTCTTTGCTTCATCCAATTACACTATTTTTAAAGATGAGGATGGAAATACTTTTCTTTCTGTTTTCTATCCTCAAGAAACAAAAAGTTTTGAATTTTTTGCAAATCTTTCTCTTGAAACATCTGCACAACATCTTTATTCTCTTGAACAAAACAATATTAATCAAGAGAGCCTTCCAACCAAATACTTCAAACCAAACCAAGATAAAAACATTACGGATTTAGCCATAAATATAACTAAAAATTATTCTACTGATTTTGAAAAAATAGCAGCCTTGGCATTATTTACACATAATCTAATCAACTATGATATTTCAGCTGTAAACCAAAACTATTCAGTTCAGGAAATTCTAAAAATAAAAAAAGGAGTTTGTAGGGATTATTCTTTACTTTTTGCTACTCTAGCTAGTTCTCTTGGGTATAAAACAAGATTTGTTCATGGTTATGCGTATAATTCTTTAACAAAAACCTGGCTTGGACATGTATGGGTAGAGGTTTATTTAGGGAAATGGATAGCAGTTGATCCCACTTGGCTTGAAGTTGGGTTTTTAGATGCCACTCACATCACTCGTTTAATAAGTTATACAGTAGATGATAATAATCTTTTATCTCTAAAAGCTTTTGTTCCAAAAGGAGCTTCTTTGGATATTTCTTCTGCTTTTGAAAGTTTAGATCCTATCGCAAAACCATCAAAAACCATAGTTCCACTTTCCATAAATTTATCCAAAAGAAATTTTATCAAAAATGTTATTTTTTCTAATGAGGTGATTTCACCAAATGATGACTTTTATATTATTGTAAATCTTTCTTCTCCAAAAGAGTTTTTTGTTTCTGATCTATCTATGGATTCTTGCCTTGCAGATAGTAAACAGCCCTTTTTCATATCTTCAGATAATAAAAAAACTCTAATTTTACAACCAAATATTAACCTCTATATTTTTTCTAAATTTTCCCTTAACAAAAATGCAGCAAAATTAGAACCAAATATAAAAACCATTTTTACCTGTCCTATCTCTATTAGTTTAAACAATCTAAATGATGAAATAGTAAAGGATATCACTATGAAATCCTATTATGAAGAATTACCAAAATTAAATGCATTTGTGTTAAAATCTGTTGTAGGGCTTGGGGAAGAGGAAAGTGTCATAGTCCAAAAAAATGATAAATTAAGAAAAATTTTTTTATTAACCAAAAATACTTTCTTAACAAATAATTCAGAAAATCCAATCTTTGTTTTTTTTCCTTACACTGAAGGCAAAAACTCTGTTTTAGTTTTTAGTGATGGTTATTATCAGGCAAAAGAATTAGAATTTTTTTCTCTGCCTTTGGAAAATCTTTCTATAAATATATCTTTTTCTTCAACAATGTTAGAATCAAGACCAGAGAAAATAACATTTTTTATTCCTCAAAAAATTTTTGAAAAAAGCAAAAAAAAGTTATATCTTGTTTGGCAGGCAGCATCAGAATTTAAACAAATCCAAATTTATTCACAAAACATCTCTATTGATTTTGTTCCACAAGAAACTGGATACTACTCATTTTTTTATTATATAAAAGATGAAGACAATAATCTACTTTTTTCAAATTATTCCTATATTCTGGTTTTAAAAAAGCCATCATTAAGTATTGAAAATTATTCCATAAAAAAAGAAGAAAATCTTTATTTGGTTGAATTCAAACTAAAAAAGGAGGGGAATTTTTCTTCTCTTTATGCAAATCTAAAAGGAAAAAATAATCAAACTTATAAAATTGATTCAGACAAATTTGTTTTTAGAGTAATAGACCTTCCCTCAAATATAGAATTTGTTTTTTTAGATACTTTTAACAACACCTATTTTTTAAATTTTAGTTTTAGCAATTCTTCTCTCCCTGTTGTGAATAAAAAAGAGGAGTTATCTCTATTCAAATCTAATTTCATTTTTGAAAATCTTTTATATTTTATTTTTGTAGCCTTAATAATTCTTCTAACAATTGTTTTATATATAAAACTTTATAAAAAACCAAAAACATTATAAAAAGGGAACAAAAAATGTGTGAAATAATTTTTCTTGGAAGTGGTGGTGGTAGATTCAATTTAATTAGACAATTTCGCTCCTCTGGTGGCTTTCTAATAAAATTTGACTCTGCATTAATCCATGTTGATCCTGGTCCAGGAGCTCTAAAAACAATAAATTCTCTTGGTTTAGATACTCAAAAAATAAATGGTATAATTATCACTCATAATCATATTGATCATTATTTAGAAGCCCCTTTAATTATCGAAGCAATGTCTGGTTTTGCCATTAAAAAGGGAGGCTTATTAATAGGTTCATCTTCTGTTATTGAAGGTGAAATTTCAAAAGATGGAATATGTGATAGAGTAATTTCAGGTTATCATCTTTCAAAATTAGATGAGACCTTTGTTTTCAAGCCATATTTAAAAAAAGAATTTAATCTAAAGAAGTTTAACCTTTCTTTTTTTCTAGAAGGAGTACCTGTTTTACATGAAGACAAAACCGGTTTTGGTTTTGTTTTTAATTTCAATAATAAAAAAATAGCTTACACCTCAGATACTGAGGCTCTTTTTGATATCCATCCAAAAATTTTCCATTCTGTAGACCTTTTAATTGCAAATTGTCTTAAACCAGCTGAAGATGAAATCCCAGGTCATTTAAGTGCAGCTAGTTTAGCAAAACTTTTAAAACTAGCAAAGCCAAAAGCTTGTATAATCACCCATCTTGGACTAAAAATTCTTCAGCAAGGTCCATCTCTTATAGCTTCAAAAATAGAAAAAGAAAGTGGGGTTAAAACCTTTGCTGCTATTGATGGCTATGTTTATAATCTAGAAAACCATACTTTTAAGAAATTCATCAAACAAAAAAAATCTAAAAAAGAAAAACAACAAAAACTTCTTTAGTCAAGGATATTTTTATATTCTTGTTCCTTTCTTATTTACTTATTTATAAATCAACAATTATTCTATATATGAAATTAAAATAGGTTTTCTTATGTTTGAACTTCCAAAAAGAATTGATCATCAAATCGAAGAAAAATGGCAGAAATTTTGGGAAAAAAATAAAATTTTTGAGTTTAATATAGAGGATTCAAAACCTGTTTTTGTTATTGATTCCCCTCCTCCTTTTACCTCTGGAAATCTTCATATGGGTCATGTGTTATCTTATTCTTATTTTGATTTTGTAGCACGCTATAAGCGAATGAATGGTTATAACGTATATTTCCCTCAAGGCTGGGATTGTCAAGGTTTTCCGACTGAGGTCAAAGTTGAAAAACAATATGGTAAAAAATCCCCAGAAGAATTTAGAAAGCTTTGTATAGATTGGACAAAACAATGTATTTCTAATATGAAAAAACAAATGATAAGATTGGGATTCTCTCCAGATTGGAGATATGAATACAAAACAATGGATAGTTCTTATCACAAAATAGTCCAATTATCCATTCTTAAAATGTATGAGAGAGGACAAATTTATAGGGCTTCACATCCAGTTTTTTGGTGCCCAAATTGTCAATCTGCCCTCTCAAAGACAGATACTGATGAATTAGAGCGCTCTACTTTTCTTTATACTCTTGTCTTTGAACTTGTTTGCGATAACGAAAAAGAAAATGTTTATATCGCAACCACCAGGCCAGAATTATTGCATGCAATTGTTGCAGTTTTATATCATCCAAAAGATGAGCGTTATTCAAAATACAAAAACAAAAAAGTTTTTGTTTATAGCCCATTTGGCCAAAAAGTCCAGTTATTGCCTGATGAAGATGTAGATATGAACTTTGGAACTGGACTTGTAATGGTTTGTACATATGGGGATAAACAGGATATTATTTGGTGTTATAGACACAAATTAAATTATATTGAATCTATAAGCAAAGATGGAAAACTTTTGAATGCAGGTCAATTTTCAGGACTTAAACTCAATGAGGCAAAGGAAAAAATTCTGCAATATTTGGCGGATAATAAGAAATTAATCAAAAAAGAAAAAATTCAGCAAACTATTAGAATACATGATAGATGTTCCACTCCAATAGAGTTTTTAAATTCTTTCCAATGGTTTGCGAAAATTACTGATAAAAAAGATAAACTGATTTCAGTTGCAAAAAAAATAAGATGGGTGCCTGATTTTGCAATTGCACATTTTATCGATTGGGCAAGTTATGTTGAATGGGATTGGGTTATTTCTCGTCAGAGAGTTTTTGGAACTCCAATTCCATTTTGGATATGTAAATGTGGAGAGATTATTCCTGCTTTAGAAGAAGAGCTTCCAGTTTATCCAATAAATTTTAGAAAAAAATGTCCAAAATGCGGTCAAGAGGCAGAAGGAGAATCATCTGTTTTTGATTGTTGGGTAGATTCCTCCATTACTCCCCTCATAATCGCAAAATGGAATGAAGATGAAAATTTTTTTTCAAAAACCTATCCTGCTTCATTAAGACCTCAAGGTATAGAAATAATTAGAACCTGGGCATTTTATACTATTTATCGCTGTTTTGAATTAACTTCAATACCTCCATTTAAAGAAATCTTATTAAACGGAAATGTGCTTGCACCAGATGGAAAAAAAATGTCAAAATCTTTAGGCAATATCATTGAACCAGATAAACTATTAGAGCAATATGGAGCAGATTCAATTCGAATCTGGGCTGCTTTGTCTGGAGCAATGGCAAAGGATAGGCCATTCTCCTATCAGGATATAAGCTTTGGAAAAAATCTTTTAATCAAGCTTTTGGCTGCAGGAAAATTCCTTCTAAATGCTTTCAACAGTGCAGATGAAATTAAAAATTTTGATCCAAATTCAGAAAATCTCAATGAATTAAGCTATATTGATAAATATTATCTTTCAAAATTTTACTATCTAATTGAAAAGGTAGAAAACTTCTGGAAAGATTATCAATTTCACCAGATTATAAAAGAAGTTTCAAATTTCTTTTGGCATGAATTTTGTGATTATTATTTAGAGTTTATCAAATATAGAATTTATTCTCAAAATCAGACTTCCAATAAAGGAGCCAAGTTTGTTCTTCATATAATCTATTCAAATATTCTCTTGCTTTTCTCTCCATTCATTCCATTTACTACTGAAGAAATTTGGCAGCTTTTCAAAAAGAAAGAAAATCTTTCTATAACTTTTGAACCATATCCAAATTCTAAAAAGTTTGAAAAGTTTAAGTTTTTTTCTAAACAAGAAACAGAGCAAGCAAGTATTTTTGAACAATTAGCTGCTCTTTTAAGAAAAGAAAAATCTGCACATAAACTTTCATTTAATGCACAAATTAAAAAGGTAGTAATTTTTACCTCTTCTCAAAACAAAGAAATTTTAAAAAATTTTGAACCTGATTTAATTGCAACTTTTAATATACAACAACTTGAATTCTTACAATCACAACAGCTAGAAGTAAAGTTAGAGATTTAAAAATGTGATAATATGAAGAATTTGCTCTTTTTAACATCTAACAAACACAAAGTTGCAGAAGCCAAAAAGATTTTAAATAAGTTCGGTATAAATTTTATAAGCAAAAACTCTAAAGGATTTGAGATTCAATCAGATTCTTTAGAAGAAGTTGCAAGAATATGTGCTAGAAATGCTTATAAGCATTTTAAAAAGCCTTTGTTTGTTGAAGACTCTGGGCTTTTTATAAATGCATTAAAAGGTTTTCCTGGTATATATTCTTCATATGTCCTAAAAACAGTAGGTTGTAATGGAATTCTAAACCTACTGGGCCAAGAGCGTCATCGTTCTGCCAAATACATATCTACAGTTGCCTTTGTAAACAGCAAAGGGCAATTAAAAATATTCAAAGGAGAAGTAAAAGGCAGGATTTCTCGCTCTATTGAAGAGGGAGAAGGCTTTGGCTATGACCCTATTTTTATCCCAGAGGGGCATAGCAAGCCTTTTTCAAAAATAATCAACATTAAAGAAAAAATTTCGCATCGAGTAATTGCTTTGAAAAAATTTGCAAAGTATTTATCTAAAAAAGGTGTATAAAATGGCAAAATTGCATTCAAAGAAAAAAGGAAAATCCAGTTCTAAAAAACCAATTTTAAATATAGTGCCTTCTTGGGTAGAATATAGTCCAGAGGAGGTAATTGAATTAATTGTAAACATGGGACGACAAGGATATAAGGCAACCGATATTGGAAGAATTTTACGAGATCAGTATGGAATAGGCCAAGTCAGATTAGTATGCAAAAAGAAAATTTCTCAAATATTGGCAGAAAACAATATCGTTGTGGAATATCCGGATGATTTGTTAGCATTGATTAAAAAAGCAGTGAGAATGCTTAAGCATTTGGAAAAAAATAAATCTGATAAAACAAATACCACAAAGCTTTTGCATGTAGAATCAAAGATAAAAAGGCTTGTAAAATATTATGTTAAAACAGGCAAGCTGCCTTATGACTGGAAATATTCTAGAGAAAGAGCAGCATTGATTGTGAAGTGATTTTTATGGCTGAAACTAAAAAACCAAAATCAAAAAGTTCAAAAAGCAACTGGAAAGAAAAAGTTTGGTATAGTGTTAAAGCACCAGAAATTTTTGAATTCAAAGAAATCGGACAAACTATTTCTTCAGACCCAGAAAATCTAAAAAATCGTGTCTTTCTAGTTGCCCTTTCTAATTTGGCATCTAGTCCTTCCCCAACTTCTATCTTTTCGAACATAAAGTTAAGAGCTGTTGCAGTAAATGGAAACACTATATCTACTGCCTTTATAGGACATGAGCTCTTGCCTTCTTATGTCAAATCATTAATTAGAAGAAGACGCTCATTAATTCAAAATGTAGATGATGTAGTCTGTGCAGACAACAAGAAAATGAGATTAAAATCAGTTTGCATAACTCAACACAAAGTTTCAGAACAAAAGAAAAAAGACATCAGAAAACTTATATCAACAAGCCTAAAAGAATTTGCTGCTGCCACTAATTTTGATTCTTTTTGCCAAGAAATTTTGTTTGGAAAACTTGCAATGAAAGTTTCTAATAAAATCCAAAAGATCTCCCAATTAAAAAGATTTGAAATAAAAAAATCAGAGTTGTTTGAAAGTTTTTAAACTTTTAGTTTTATACTTTTTATAAAAAGCAAATCATTATTGTTTTATTATTCTTTGCCCAGGTGGTGTAGCGGTCTAGCATTCTGGCCTGTCACGCCGGCGACCGGGGTTCGAATCCCCGCCTGGGCGTTTTTATTTTATCCTAATAATAAGAGTTTTACCTATTTAACAAAAACAAAGTTTTATATATTTAACTTTTTTTATATGTATATGGTAAAATTACAAGAAGGAGATATTGCCCCTCTTTTCAGTGTTTTAGATTCAAATTCCAAAATTTTTAATTTAGAAGATTACAAAAACAAAACCATTATTCTTTACTTTTATCCAAAAGACGATACTCCTGGCTGTACTATTGAAGCTTGTGATTTTTCTTCTTTACTAAATAATTTCAAAGAAAAAGGAGTAGAAGTTTTTGGAATCTCAGCAGATGATCTAAATTCTCATAAAAAATTTATCTCAAAATATCATATTTTATTTCCACTTTTAATAGATCCAGATTATTCTGTTGCAAAATTGTATGGTGTTTATGAAAATAACAAATTTATCAGATCTACTTTTATTATACAAAAGCTAAGAATAAAGAAGGCATTTTATGGAGTGAATCCATTAGGCCATGCAAAAAAAGTTTTAGATTCTATCTAAAAATTAAAAAATCCCGCGAGTGTGACTTGAACACACAACCTTCCGGTAACCACTTTCTATTGCACATTTGCAATAGGCTGAAAAATCTACAGCCGGACGCTCTACCATTGAGCTATCGCGGGTTTATTCAATTTATTTATAACTATCTGTATTTTTTATTACTACTCTTCTTAAATTTTTAATAGTTTTTGTTTAAACTTATTTTTAGTATAGGTACCAAACTATTTCTTCTATTTTTTTTATAGTTTCATTTATTTTATCCAAAAGCTCGCCTATTTCTTTTTCATCATTTTTTGTTATTTTTTTTAGTTCTAAATATTTTGTTTTTAAATTTTCTATTTCTTGTAGAATTTCATTTCTTTTTTTAATCCTCTCAACATCTTTTTGATCTCTTATTTGATCCTTTATATACTTTATTTTATTTTCCATTTTCTTTGTAAAAAAATAAGTTTCTTTGTCATTTTCATCTACAACGAAAGCCAAAAGATTTAGGACCATAAATTCATTTCTTAATTGATGAATTATTTTTACCTTTTCTAATTTTTGTTGTTTGTTATTGTTATTATTCATCAATTCTTTTAGCATATTTTCACTCTTTAAAATTAAAAGTATTTTCTAACCTATATTAAAAGTATTTATTTTTTTATTTATCTAAATTTTTAAACATATATGGTCCGTATAAAGAATAATTAAATTTTTTGTAATACTCCCTTGCTCCAACTCCAGATAAAATCACCATCTTGTTTTTTTTGTTTTTTAAAGCTATCTCTTCTGCTTTTTGTATAAGTTTTTTTCCAAAGCCCTTATGTTGGAAGCTATCTTTTTTTTCTTTTCCAATCTCTACTTCAGAACCATAAACATGTAATTCTCTTATAAGCGCAGTTTCTTTATCGATTTCTTTTCTATAAGGATTTGCTGCAATTCTTAATCTTATAAACCCAGCTAATAAATCCTTTTCTTTATCCTCATAGCTAATAAAATATTCTGTTCCTCCTGATGCCCTATATTTTCTTACAACTAGTTCAAGCTCCACTTTTTTTAATCTTTTTTCTTTATTGGACCTATACCTAGAATAAATTTCTCTACATCTAATACAGCGGCATTTTTGTCTATTTTTTTCAAGCCATCTATTTACTAACTGATGTAAATTTCCAGCTTTTACTCCAGCTTCAATCTTGTTAGCAGGTATATCTCGTTGCATTCGCATTACTCTTACCCATGGGGGGAAGTACTTTGTTGCTAAACCTATTCTTTCCACAGCCTCTTGACTATCAATAGGCTGAAACTTTCCTTCCAAATATTCATTATAAAGTTCAGTGCCAGGAATAACCAAACAAGGATAAATCTTAAGCATATCTGGGCAATATCTTTCATCCTGAAAAATTTTCTTAAACATTTGGAGGTCCTTTTTTCTATCAGCATATAAACCAGGCATAAAATGATAACAGACTTTAAAGGCAGAATCTTTTAATAATGCTGTTGCATCAATTATTTCTCTCTGTCCATGGTCTCTTTTTACTTTTGTTAGTACTCCATCATCTAAACTTTGAACCCCAAGTTCTACTTTTGTTGCTCCAAATTCAAGCATTCTGTCTATATGTTGTTTTTTACACCAATCTGGGCGTGTTTCTATTGTCAACCCAACAATGCGATTGGTAGCAGTTTCATTAAGCTTTTTTGCTTGTTCCAAGTTATCTGATTTTTTTAAATTAAATGCATCATAACATTCTTTTATAAACTTGTATTGATAATCCAAAGGAACTGCTAAGAAAGTCCCCCCCATTATAATAAGGTCGCATTTTTGATTTGGCTGTCCCAATGCATCATATTGCATAAGACGAGTTCTTATTTGTTTAAAGGCATCATATTTGCTTCTTATTGCTCTCATTGTTGCAGGTTCAAATCCAGTATAAGACTTTGGGGCATTCTCTCCTTGTGGGCAGTATGTGCATCTCCCAGGGCAGGGAAAGGGTTTTGGCATAATTGCAACTGGTGTTACTCCAGAGCCAGTTCTTGTAGGTCGACTTTTTAATTTTTTTATTATTTCTTCATTTACCTTCTTTGCACGAAATTTTTTTAATAACCATAAAACCTCTGAATTTTGAAACATATGTACTCTATACTTTTTGGCAAGCTCCTTTTTCAAATATTCAATTTGGGGTTTTTTTTCATTCTTCAATCTAAATAAAAATTCATCTAAATACTTTTCTAATTCCCTGTTCATTTGTATTTTATCTATTGTTTTATCAACAACTCTCTCCATCTCCTTACCTTTTTAACTTAAAGATTAATCTTTCAACTGTTATTTATTTTCCTTAGGTTTATCTTTCTTAATATTTTTTCCTATTGCCTTAAAATCCTTTTTAATCATGGAAAAAGCAATCCTATCAAACCAGCTATTGCATACATCGGCAACTGAGTGAGTGGAAATAATATCACTCCATAATTAACTGCTTTATATTCGCTCAAAACATCAGTTTTAACTAAAAAGTCTATTTTTTTCCTTTCAAAAATCCTGTCTGAAGAAGTAGATTTTACCTCTATTTTAAGCTCATAAGTTCCTGGTGTTTGTGAATTAATTTCATATACTATATTTTTACTTTCTTTTGGAGGGATATAGATATACTTTTCTACCTCCCATTCCTTTACTCCCTTTATATTCAAAATAAAAACATCCTTTGCATTTCCAAGATTTTTTATTTCAATATAAAATTTTGCAGGTTGATTTGCTCCAAAAATTTTTGATTCTTGGGTTATTTTAGTTTCCAAAATTTTGCGATCTACCTTTACCTGCAATCCAAATACAAATTCTTCCCCTATCTTCTCCTGTCCTTTCTCATCCACTAATTTTATTTCTAATTCATATACTCCATCTTCAGCATCTCTTGGAGCTATTATCTCCATAACAAGTGGGTTGCCATATATTTTTGATTTATCTGCTTTCCAGCCTTCTGGAAGTTTGGTTATTTCTGCCCAATCCCATTGGCCCAAAAAATCACCTTTTGAGTTTCTAACTATCGGGTCAATTTTCACTAAAAATGTATTCCCTGGTCCAATGGTTCCATAATCCACTAATTCATATTCTTTAACTTCAGGCTGTTGAGGTTCTATTAATTTAATTGTAGAAGCTGCAAAAAACAAATTTAAGCAGTTGAAAAAGAAAAGCAAAGAAATGGTTAGTTTGTTCATATCCTTAGTTATCATTCTTAAAATTATAAATCTTTTTGTTCTAAAAATTATATGCGCTGTTTTATTGCCTTTTTGCCTTCAGCCACCCAACTTTCTGAATTAGAAGAATTTCAAAATAAATTAAAAAGTCACTTAAATGGATGGAGGTTAACACAACCAGAAAAACTCCACCTAACCTTTTTATTTTTAGGAAATAATGTTCAGGAAAGCGATATTGAAAATATTTTAAATATTTTAAAAAAAGCAAGTCAATTTAAAAAATTTGAAGCTCAAGGAATAGGCTTTGGGGCTTTTCCCTCTCCAAATTTTGCATCTGTCCTCTGGTGTGGATTAAAGGGAAAAGAGTTATTAGATCTAGCTACTTTTATTAGAAAAGAACTTGAAGGAATTTCATTTAAAGATAACAAACCATTCAAACCTCATTTTACAATTGCAAGAACAATCAAAAATCAAAATGTTTCAGATTTGGTTAAAAAATTTTCTTCTGTTCAATGGGCAAAAAACAATTGGGTGGTGGACAATATTACATTAATGCAAAGTGTTCCCTCAAATAAGGGCTATGTCTATAAAATAATACAAAAATTTCCCCTAAAATAAAAATCCAATGGTTTTTAATTTTTAACTTCTTTTGGTTTTTATGCAAGAGCTTCTAAAAAGAGTTTTAAAAAGGCTTTTGCCTTCCAAAAACTTAGAAAGAAAAATATTAAAAATAAAACTTTTAGTATTTAAAAAATTAAAAAAAGTACTTCCTTCTGATGTAGAAGTCTTATTATGCGGCTCTGTTGCAAAAGGAACTTATCTAAAAAACAATGTTGATATTGATGTTTTTTTACTCTTTGGTCCAAATTATCCTGTTGCAAAAATCAAAAAACTTGGCATATTCTATGCAAAAAAAGCATTTAAAGGATTTAAAACAGAGGTAAGATATGCTCAACATCCTTATCTTAAGGTTTTTATAAAACAATTAAAAATAGATATTGTACCTTCTTCAAAAATAGAAAATCTGCAAAAAATTAAAACAGCAGTGGATCGCTCACAGCTTCACACTTTATTTATCAACTCCAATCTAAAGGAAGAGCAAAGAAACGATGTAAGGTTATTAAAAAAATTTTTAGATGTTTTAGGGGTTTATGGAGCTTCTTTAAGAGTAGAAGGTTTTTCAGGTTATTTATGTGAACTTTTAATACTTCACTATGGCTCATTTATTAGATTATTACAAGCAGTAGCATACGAATGGAAAAAAGAAACAATTATCGATATAAAAGGCTTTTATAAAAAAGAAGAAGCTCTAAAAAAATTTTTTCCAGCTACATTTATTGTTGTAGACCCAACTGATAAAAATCGAAATGTTGCAGCAGTCGTTTCAAGAACTTCCTTTTCAAGATTTATTCTTGCTGCAAGAAAATTTTTATCTAAACCTCAACAAAAATTTTTCTTTTCAAAACCAATTTCTATTTCATTGAAATCCCTTAAAAAGAAGATAATTCAAAGAGGCTCAAATTGTCTTGTTCTAACCTTTCTAAACCCAGGATTAGTAGAAGATATTCTTTGGCCACAACTAAAAAAGACAGCAACACAACTTTTAAGTGCTTTAGAGGGTGAGGGATTTAGAACTCTTGGACATTATTTTTATGCTGATGAGAAAACCTGTTTTATTCTTTTAGAATTGATAGATTCTAACCTTCCAAATATAAAGCATTTAGTCGGTCCAGAAATTTTTGACCAAGACAATATAAATTCATTTGTTTTAAAACACAAAAATGCACTCAACATTCATCTTGAACACTATAATATAGTTGCAATTGAAAAAAGGAAAATAACTAATGCAGTTGCCTTGCTAAAAGAAAAACTAAAAAATCCTACCAAACTAGGAATTCCAAAGGGTTTGCAAAAAGAAATCAAAAATTGCAAAATTTACAATGCAATCGATTTGTTAGACAATAAGGCATTCTTCAACATTGCGGTTGATTACTTCTTAAGAAAAATTTATTGAAGTTAAGTAAAACCAAGAAGTTAACTTTATAAAACTTTGATCATTTATTTTTTTATGAATAACAGAACTACAGGATTACTTTTATTTTCTGTTGCAGTTATTATTGGAGTAATCATTTTTTTATTCAATAGAGCATTGACTGAAATAGTAAATACTTCCTGTTCTCATGGTCCCTCATGCCCAATGTGGAGCAGTATAGATTTTCATACAAACTTAAGTCTCTTGCTTTTAGCTATTGTTTTTGTTTTAAGCATCTATCTTATCTTTTTTGCAAAAGAAGAAGAAAAAGTAATTACTAAACTAAAAATAATAAAACCAAAAGAGCAAGAAAAACAAACACCATTCTCAAAGCAAAAGTATTCATCTGTTTTAAATACATTGCCAAAGGAAGAAAAAATTATTTTTGAAAAAATTTTAAATTCACAAGGTGCAATCTTGCAATCTGATTTGATCAATGAGAATGAAGGGTATTCAAAAGTAAA
>JBKBMW010000004.1:0-27583 GCA_046295675.1 Candidatus Anstonellaceae archaeon
TATAATTGTTTTGTTTAGAATTTTTGAGGAGGAAAAATTAATAGCAAAATTGGGTATGCTTAAAAACAAAATTTTTTTTGCTCCATCTCCTTCATAATAAACTTTTGTTGCAAATTGTGAAAGTTGAAAAACAAAATCCCTGGCTAAGTGATAGTTTGTTTGTGCTTTAAGTTGCCCATAAATATTCAAAAAGATTACCACTACGGTTGCCAACACTATCAAAAGCATTGCAATTACAATAATATATTCTGCACTTGCTTGGGCTTTTTTATCCATAATAAAAAAAAAGAATTTAAGATTTAAAATCCATCTGTTTATTGATTTCAGTTTTAAAATTCTTTTAATTTTAATTGTTTATATTTTTCCCAGAGTGCATTTACGGTTTGTTTTCTGATTGGCCTATGGGGGTTATTGTGATCAATCAATGCTCCAGAAAAAGTTTTTGGAATGTGAAGAAGTTCATGAATTAAAACTTTTTCTTTTTCACTTTCATCAAGCCTATCAAAATGTTCCGCTAATATCTCAATAACATAAAATGTACCTATATCTAAAGCCTTTTGCCAGATTTTTGGAAAAGCCCAAATTCTTGCATATGCTCTTGCTTTTGAATTAAATGAACGCATACAAATTATTCTGTATTGATTTAGATGTTTTTGCTCTTCAATAGAATTTAGAGTACTGATTATATCTTCTATTTTTTGTTGAATATCTGGGGCTTTTTGAACTTCCATAAAAAAATAAGAAAAATTAATTTAAAATATTTTAAGTTGGTAATTCAAATTTATAAACTGCTACTTCCTTTGAAACTTTTGATTCTAGAGTCACTTTAAATCCAAGCTTTCTAAATTTTTCTAAAATTGCTTTTTCTATTTCTTTTGAATGTGTTTCTATAAACCAAACTGGTATTTTTTTAATAAGTTCATCTTCCAGATTTATTAAAAATTCTTCACAGCCCTCACAATCTATTTTTGCAATATCATAACTGTTTTCTTTTAGAATTTTTCTAAATGAGATGCAATTAAATGTGTATTCACTTACCTCTGGCTTGAAAAATGTTAAAACAGACAAATCTGATCCAAAACCTGGGCTTCCAAGTTTTTCCACACTTTTTATTGTTAATTTTTCTTCTTTATCTCCAACAGCAAAAGGATTTATTTTATATTTTTTAGATGGATAAGATTGTAAATTCATTTTCATAACTTTGATATTTAACTCTACTGGTTCATAAATATCTACAAATTTTGCTCCATTATCTAAAAAATACATTGCACTATCCCCAACGTGTCCTCCAACATCTAAAACTTTTTTGTTTTTATAATCCGCTGCTTTATATTCATAATTATCTTTTTTTGATAGATGAGACACTAATGAAGAGGCTTGAATTATTGTTGCATAATATCTTTTGTTGTTTATTAACCAAGAATAAATTCTATCTCTTTCATCTACTAATTTTTCTTTATAAGGTAGAGCAAACAAATTTAAAAAAGTTATTGTAAAATAGTTTTCTTCTCCATCTTTAAATTTTATTCTTCTTGGAATTAGAAATAATTTTGAGATAAAAACATTTGGAATGCTTTCAAGTTTTACATATCTAAAAGTAAGCTCTAAAAATTTTGGAAGTAGTTTTAATTTTTTAATTAGCATTTTGAACCAGCCTCAAAAAGATTGTATTTTGTATTTAATAGTTAAGGTTTTTAAAACAAACTTTCTTCTTTATGCTAAAAACAATTGAATGTTGAATTTGGCGAAACATTTATATATTCTTTTATTATCAATCTATTTAGTGGGATAGGCATTTCCTACAAATTATAAAAAGGTGGGTCACTAAAAATTTAGCTTTTTTTAAGGTGAGAAAATGAAAATGGAAAATCCAAAAACAACTGTTCAAACAGGTACTACTACTGTTGGCATTGTTTGTTCAGATGGAATAGTATTAGCTTCTGATAAAAGGGCAACAATGGGTTTTTTTATTGCTTCCAAAGATGTTACAAAAATATTTCCAATTACAAACAATTTAGCTATGACTGTTGCAGGTTCTGTGGGAGATGCCCAGTCTTTAGTTAGACTTTTAGTAGCAGAAGCAAGGCTTTATGAATTAAGATATTCTAAATCAATGTCTGCAACAAATGCAGCCACTTTATTGGCAAACATTTTGTTCCAATATAAATTTTTTCCTTACTATGTCCAACTTATTTTAGCAGGAAAAGATAATAGTGCTTATAAAATTTATTCAGTAGATGCAATTGGTGGATTGACAGAAGAGCAGTTTACATCTTCTGGTTCTGGTTCTCCTACTGCTTATGGTGTTCTGGAAGCATCTTATAAAGAAGGTGCAACTATTAAAGATATGATTCCAGTTGCAATAAAAGCAATAAATATTGCAATGAAAAGAGATGCTGCATCTGGAGAGGCAGTAGATGTAGCTATCATAAATAAAAATGGTTTTAAGCGACTAGAAAAAAATGAAGTTTTAAAATTATCTCAATAAAAAATAAAAAATTCAGACTTTTTAATCGACTTTCTTAAATAAAAGGTTTTTTTAATGGAGTTAAAGGAAATAGAAAAAAAACTTACCGAACTTATACCTAAGGACTGCGAAGTTACAAAAATAGAGCCGGAGGGCTTAGATATTGTCATTTATCTTAAAAAAATTGCAGCTTTTTATGAAAACCAATTGTTGGTCAAAAAAATTGCAAGTGCAATTAGAAAAAGAATTATAGTACGTTCAGATCCTTCTGTTCTAATGAAAGAAGAAGAAGCAATAGAAGAAATAAAAAGAATAGTTCCACCAGAAGCCCAGTTAGAAGATATCAAATTCTCCCAAGAGTTCTCCCAAGTAATTATCGAAGCTCTTAAACCAGGTGTAGTCATTGGCAAAGGTGGAGAAAATATCAAAAAAATAATCAAACAAACTGGATGGTCTCCGAAAATAGAACGAAAACCAACCATGCCTTCTAGTACTTTAAAAGGAGTTCGTTCTTCTTTATTAAAAGATGCTATAACAAGAAAAAAATTTCTACTTAATTTAGGAAAAAAAATTTGCATCCCACTTCAAAAAACCAATTTAATTAAGATTACTGCATTGGGTGGATATAAGGAGGTTGGAAGAAGCTCAACATTAATAGAAACAAATAATTCAAAAATTTTAATTGATTGTGGAATAAATCCAGAAACATTTGATCCGCAGAAAGCTTATCCCCATCTTTCAGCAATGCAGTTGGAACTAGATAAATTGGACGCTGTAATCTTAACTCATTCTCATCTTGATCATAGTGGTTTTTTGCCTTATCTTTATGCCTATGGATATGACGGACCTATCTATTGTACCCCACCAACAAGGGATTTAACTGTCTTGCTACAAAACGATTTATTGAATATAATGCAAAAAGCAAATGGCACTAAGGCTCCTTATGGGGTTAGAGATATACAAAAAGAACTTTCTCACATGATTGTTCTTAACTATGGTGAGGTCGTAGATATAACAAACGAAATAAAACTAACCTTTTATAATGCAGGACACATTTTAGGCTCAGCTCAAGTTCATCTTCATATAGGTGAAGGGTTGCATAATCTTGTATTTTCTGGGGATATCAAATATGGTTATACCAAACTTCTTGATCCTGCTGAAACCTCTTTTCCACGAGTGGAAACCTTGTTTGTAGAATCTACTTATGGTGGAAGAAAAGATGTAATGTCCTCAAGATTTGAAGCTGATAAAAAATTAATAGAATTAATTCAAAAAGTAATACAACGAAAAGGAAAAGTGCTTATTCCTGTTTTTTCAGTAGGAAGAAGTCAAGAACTTATGTTAGTGTTAGAAGAATTTTGTTCAAAAAATCCAGACAAAGCCTTTGATGTTTTGATTGACGGAATGATATTAGAAGCCTCTGCGATACACACTGCTTATCCAGAATATCTTAAACACAACATACAAAAAAGAATTTTGTCCAACAATTCGCCTTTTGAATCAAAAATATTTTCTATAGCTAAAGGTGATAGAAAAGAAATTGTTGAAGAATTCGAGCCATGTGTAATTCTTTCTCCTTCCGGCATGATGACTGGAGGGCCAGTATTGGATTATCTAAAGTATATGGCACAAGATGAGAAAAATGCCTTATTTTTTGTCGGTTATCAATCTGCAATTTCTTTAGGAAGAAAAATTCAAAATGGATTAAAAGAAGTGCCAATGATCGGTGATGATGGAAAAACAGATGTTCTAAAAATAAATATGGAGGTTACTACTATCGAAGGTTATTCTGGGCATTCTGACAGACATCAACTTATGAAATATGTAAAAAATATAAGACCTCATCCAAGAAAAATATTTACTATGCATGGGGAAGAAGGTAAATGTGATGATTTAGCAAAGTCTGTTAGCCATATGATCAGAGCAGAATCTAGAGCCCCTATGAATTTGGATTCACTTAGGTTAATGTAATGATTTTTATTTATTCCTAATCAAATCATCTTTATGAGAAAAATACTTGTTAGTGCAGCTTTGCCTTATTCAAATAATCTTCCACATCTCGGAACTCTGATTGGATGTGTACTCTCAGCTGATGTTTTTGCAAGATATCAGCGTTTAGTAGGACGCCAATGTATTTATATATGCGGAACTGATGAATATGGAACAGCAACAGAAATAAAAGCAATGGAGGAAAACCTTACTCCAAAAGAGCTTTGCGATAAATACTATAAAATTCATAAAGAAATTTATGAATGGTTCGATATTTCTTTTGATATTTTTGGCAGAACTTCAACTCAAAAGCACACAGAACTAGTACAAGAAATCTTTTTAGATTTATATCAAAATGGCTATATATTTGAAAAAGAAATAGAACAGCCATTTGACAAAAAGCTTGGAATTTTTTTAGCAGACCGATTTATTACAGGTATCTGTCCTTATTGTCAATCAAAAGAGGCAAGAGCAGACCAATGTGATAACTGCGGTAAATTATTGGACTTTTCAATTTTAATAAACCCAATAAGTAAACTGAGTGGAACTTCTCCTATCCTAAAAAAATCCAAACATCTTTTTTTGGATTTAAAAAAACTTCAGCCAAATGTCGAGAGTTTTATACAAGATAGAGAAAAAAAGAGGCTTTGGTCAAAAAATACAGTAGCAATTGCAAAAGGTTGGTTAAAAAATGGATTGGAGCCAAGGGCTATAACCAGGGATTTAAAATGGGGGGTAAAAGTTCCTCTTCCTGGTTGGGAAGAAAAAGTTTTTTATGTTTGGTTTGATGCTCCAATAGGTTATATCTCTATAACTGCAAATTTAACTCCTCAATATATGGATTGGTGGGGAGGAGATAAAGAAGTTGAGCATTATGAATTCATTGGTAAAGATAATGTGCCATTTCATTCTATTATTTTTCCAGCTACTCTAATGGGAACAAAAAAGAAATGGACTTTACCTTATTTTATTTCTGCAACCGAGTTTTTACTTTTCCAAGGAGAAAAATTTTCAAAATCAAAAAAAATAGGAATCTTTGGAGATGATGCAATAAAAAGTGGTATTGATTCAGATATTTGGAGATACTATTTAATTATAAACAGGCCAGAAAATTCAGATTCAAGTTTTTCATGGGATGACTTTGAAAAGAGAATAAATAATGAACTTGTTGCAAATTTAGCAAATTTAGTAAATAGAACACTTCTTTTTCTTTATAATCACTTTGATGGAGTTGTCCCAAAAGCAAATCTTCAAAAGGAGGATATGGACTTTTTAGAGCAAGAAAGAGTTATAGCAGCAGAAGTTGGCAATCTATTGGAAAAAGTAAGTCTAAGAGAAGCCCTAGAAAAAGCAATGGAATTTTGCTCTATTGCAAATAAATACTTCCAGCAAAAAGCTCCATGGAAAACTCTAAAATCAAATTACAACGATACAGCAGCTACTCTTTATGTTTTAACAAATATTGTTTTTGATATTGCAATTTTATTTGAACCTTTTTTGCCCAAAACATCAAAAAGAATACTAAACCAACTAAACATTGGGTTTAAACCAACATGGCTTGATCTTAACAAGATGCCTTTACAACCAGGGCACAAAATACTCAAGCCCTTTCATCTTTTTCAGAAGTTAGAAGAAAAAACACTTCAAAAATTAAAAAGAGAATTTAGTGGAGAGCAAAGCAATATCTATCAATCAAATAAACTTCATTCTCTTAAGTTACAGGTTGGAAAGATTATTTCAGTTGAACGCCATCCAAATGCCGATTCATTACTTATTGAAAAAGTCAAACTTGGCACAGAAATCATAACAATTGTTTCTGGTTTGGCAAAATTTTATTTACCAGAGGAGTTATTAAACAAAAAATGTATTATTGTAAGAAATCTTCAATCAAAAGTTTTGAGGGGAATAAAAAGTGAGGGAATGCTTTTAGCAGCAGAGGGGAAAAATGAAGTTTTGGAAGTAATTGAACCAGATGCTTTGGAAGGAACATTAATAGAATTCGAAGGAATCTCCTTTCCTTTATCTTATAATCCGCCACAACTAAGCATTGAAGAGTTCTTTACTTTTTCATTAGAAGTTAAAAATGGAATTTGCTATGCTAATGGAAAAAAAATGCTTGCAAATAAAAAAGAGATAAGAACAAAAAAAGTTTTAGATGGAAAAATAAAATAAAAAAAGAAAAATTATAAATAAAATATCAAAAACCCTATTTATGAAATCTAAAATTTGTGATAATATATAAGTTGAGTTGGATAAGCAAAAGATATTTTTTCTTTTTTAAATTCTTCCATTATTTTTAAATTTATTTGTTCTTGTTTTGCTGCATAAGTTGCATAACTATTTGATCTAACAAAATAAGCAATCTCAAATATTAAAGCAAAATCCCCAAATTTTATAAAATTTACTCTATCTACCTCTAAGTCTTTATCCTCTTCTATTATTTTCTTTATAATCTTAGGTATTTTTTTTAGTTTTTGTATTGGAGTTTCATAAGTTACTCCTATCTGAAATACTACTCTTCTTTTTTCCATTCTTTTATAATTATTTATTTTGCTTTCTGTAAGCATTTTGTTTGATATTATTATTTCCTCACCTTGCAAAGATGTCAACCTTGTTGATTTTATCCCTATCTTTCTCACTATTCCAGAATCCTGTCCAATAACAATCAAATCTCCAATTCTAAAAGGCTTGTCAAAATAAATCGAAAAAGAAGAAAATATATCTGATAAAATATTTTGCATAGCAAAAGCAATAGCAATCCCACCTATGGAAGCTCCAGCTAAAAGTGGACCGATCTCTATACCAAAATTTGTTAATATAAACAAAATTGCAATTATCCAGGTGGTATATTTAACTATCTGATTTCCAAGATGCAAAATTCCTTCACTATCCTGGCCTTCTTCCTTATCTTTTTTAATCAGTTCTTCTGTAAAAAAATCTGTAAATATTCCAATCCATCTTATTGCATAAAAAGTGAAAATAATTAAGACTATCTTGTCTAACAATAAAAGCGTTTCTTTTTCAAAAGAAAAAAAATAATGTGCTACAACATAAAGGGAAACTCCAATATAAAAAAACAAGCCAAGTTTTTCTATAGCATAAACCAAATGATCATCAAATTTATTTTCTGTTTTTTGAGCTATTCTTTTTAAGTATCCAACCATCACATGTTTTACTAATCTCAAAATAGCTATGATTGAAAAAAATACTATTAAAATCTGAAACATTTGCCAATATTGCCCTAGATTCAGTTCTATAAAAATTTTCTTTATTTCACTTTCCATTATCCTATCCTCTCATTGCTTTATTGTTTTATTACATTTTATCAAACTTAAAAATTTAAACCTAATTGGTAATAATAGGTATACTAACCATCAAAAAAAAAAAATAAAAATTGCCAGGTTGGCAGAGTGGCGATGCGTCCGCCTGCAGAGCGGAGTAGGGGGGTTCGATTCCCTCACCTGGCTATCTAAAATTTTTTCTATTTTTAAACCTCTAATTTTTTTCTAACTTTTTTTATTATCTCTGCAGCATCCTTTTGTCCACCTAAACCAAATGCCAAAGCAAAAGCAAGGGATATTCCAAAAACAATTCCCTGGACAATTGAAATTATCAATTGATTTATTATACTGGTTTTAAATCCCATGGTTTCAAGCGAAACAGTTATTGCTACTAACACTAAAAACCATCTTAAAATTTCTGCTATTTGTTTTTGTCCGAAGAACTTATGCAATTCTAATACTGATTCTTTTATCCATTCACCAACAATTGCGGCTAATATTATCAAAAGAGCAGAACCAAACAATAATGGAATATAAGTCAGCAAGAGGTTTAAAAACAATTGAAGTTGTGGGAATTGTAATATCTCTACTGCAGCCACAAAAAAAAACAGCATTAAATACCATCTAAATAATTTTATAAAAATCGGAGTGAGTTGCTTTCCGCCTAAAGCATCCTCCACTTTATATTTTTTAAATATCTCCTCAACGTTTAGATAATCCAAAATACGCTTTAATATATTGGCCAAAATTGTGGCTACAAAATACCCAAATAATAGCACAATCAACGAAAGAAAGATATTTGGCACATATTTTATTATGTCATATACCATAGTATTAATGGAATATGCAACCCATTCTGAAAGTTTTTGAAAATCTATCATCCAATCACCTATAAAAACATCCCTTTATTATTTAAAAACTTTTTTATTATCTTTTTATTATCTTTGACTTTTTTAATAATCTTATTAGTTAAATTTTTTCATTTAGTTAAATTTATAAAACACCAATTTCTATCTCTTTTAGATAAAAATGAAAATTAAAATTTTAGTTGATAAAAAAGAAAAAAAAATATTTGTAGATGATCCTTCAACAATTGCAATATTAGAAAACGGGTTTTATGGAAAAAGAGAAGGTAAACTTCTCATTTTAAGTCCTACTGAAGCTCTTTATTTAATCGATATTCGCAATGGAGTTTGCTTTGATACTTCTTCAAACAATGAAATCAGTTTCAATGAACTAGTCAATCTTTTTTATGAAAAGAAACAACTTGCAAAATATTTTGGTTATTGTGGATGGAGAGAAAGAGGGTTGATATTAAGGGACCTTAAGTTTGAAAATCTTAAAGTCTATAAAAAAAGTCCATCTATTAAGTATGAGGGTAAAAAAACAATTTTTAAACCATTAAATTGCTCTCTTTATTTTTACAAAGATGACCTTCTCTCTATTTTAGAAGATAAAGAAAAAGCACAAAAACTTTATTCAGAACATTGGTTTGGTCAACTTGGAGTTTATAAATCAGAACATAAAGGATTAATTACAAAATTTGATATATTTGAAACAATTTTTTTAACAAAACATTGTAAACTTAAAATAAAAAATTGTTCTTTAGAAGAAGTTTTAGCTACAGCTAAAAAAAAGTATAAAGATTTTGAGAAAATCTATAAGGTTTATGAAGACTGGCGCTTAAACGGGTTTATTTTAAAGACTGGTTTCAAATTTGGCACCCATTTCAGAATTTATTTTCCAAAAAATCAAAACAATAATTTTGAGCATAGTAAGCATGTGTTAGAAGTTTTCTCCAGAAAAAATAAGCAAGTTATCTATAAATGGGCAAGGGCAATCAGGCTTGCCCATTCAGTAAAAAAAACTTTTGTTTTGGCAATTGATGGACAAAAGAAAGAAATCTCTACAAAAGAAAAGCCATTTTTAGCAGATTTTGTTCTATATTCAAGAAAAAAAGATGGAATCTCCAAACCATTGAAAGATGATCCATCTTATTTAATGCTTTGTTTGTCTGAGTACAACCTTCTTTCTGGAGAATATCTTGCTCAAGCAATTGAAGAATGTAAATCTTTCGGTTTGGGCTTAATCTTAGCTATAGCTGATAGGGAATCTTCAGTAACTTTTTATTTAGTAAACAGAATAGATATCCCTCAATCCAATTATGAATACTATCAGTTAGAATGGTTCCTTCCATAATATTTTAAAATTTTTTATATTCTTTCTTTATTCTTTTTCTTATTCATTCAAAACTTTAATTAATTTTTCAATTAGATATTTGTTTCCAACATAAAAAGGAGTTCTTTCATCAACATTTATTACTTCTTTTTCAAGAATAGATTGTTTTCCATCCACAGCTGCTCCATTTGCATTTACTGCCAAAAAAGCCACAGGATTACATTCATAAGTTATTCTCAATTTTCCTTCTTTATTTTTTTTAGTAGATGGGTAAGCAAAAAATCCCCCTCTATGTAAAATTTGAGAAAAATCTCCAACTAATGCTCCACAATATCTAACTTTTAATTTTTCTTTTTTAAACAATTCTTTTGCAAAAACTAAAAATTTTTCTTCCCAATCAAGTGGATGTCCTCCAATTCCAAAAACCTCTCCAGGTTCAGGAAACTTTAAGTTTTTGTGTAATAAGTAAAATTCTGCACTCCCATCTTTATCATAATGTTTTACAAATTCGTGTGTTCCATTTCCAGAAGAATAAATTAATGTGTTTACTGGCCCATACACTTTTATTGCTGAAAGCAGTAGTTTATTTCCTTTTTGCGGAAGTTTTTTATTATAAATTCCCAAAATTATTCCAAATATGTTGTTTGAGATTATATTTGACGAACCATCTAAAGGATCAAGGGTGATAAAATAATTTCCATAAGGATTTACTATATATGGTTGTTCAATCTCTTCACTGTATATAGTATTAACTTCTTTATTAGTTGCAATATAAGAAAGCAACGATTGGTTTGCCCATCTATCTAATTCTGCAACTACCTCTCCATACTTGTTTAGATCATTTTGAGTTCCTTTAAGGTATTTTGGAAAGGTGTCCTGCATTTTTAATGAATGAAAAGCAAATCTCAAAAATATATCCTGAAGTTGTTCACTTAGACCTTCTTTTGCCAAAAATTCTTTAAGTGTTATATTCTCAAGTCCGTTTCCCATTTTTATCCTATCTATAATCAATTTGAAAAAATTATTTTTTTTAATTTTTCTGTTATCTCCAAAGGTCTTGGATGTTGCCAAACATTTCTTCCAACTGCAAAACCTATGCCACCTGCTTGCATAACCTCTTTTGCTTTTGCTAAAAATTCCTCATCAGTTTGCTTTGAACCTCCTGCTGATATCACTTTACATTTTTGTGCAGCTTGTACTACATATCTAAAACTTTCAACTGAACCAGTATAATTTACCTTTACTATATCTGCTCCTAATTCCAATGCACATCTTGCAGCATATGCAACTATCTCCTTATCTTTTTCATTTTGCACATATTTTCCTCTTGGATAAGCCCAAACAATGGTTGGTATGCCATAATCCTCGCATTCTGCCCTTATTGTCCCAAACTCTTTAAACATCTTTGCTTCATTTGGAGAACCAACATATAATGTATATCCTATTGCATCTGCACCAAGTTTTATTGCTTCTTTAACAGTTGCAACTGGAGGCGAATAAGCCTCATCTTTTGGAACAATATTTGTTTTACCATTTAATTTTAATACCAATGGAATTTGGCCTGCATAATTTTCCAAATATTTATAAGCAATTCCTTTTTGAATTGCAAGTCCAGTAAAACCTCCTTTAACAGCTATATCCAAAACATAATCTGGATTTATGTTTTTTTCATTAAAATCTACTGGCCCATGTTCCATTCCTTGGTCCATTGCAAGAAGCATAACTCTATTGTTTTTTACAATCCTAGACAATCTTGTTTTATGTCCTGCCATTCTTTTCACCTACATTAATTCTAACATTAATATTTTTAATATAGAGCTTATAAATATAAATATTATTTTGTCCTTAATTCGTTTTTAATGCGATTGTAGTCTAACCTGGTTAGGACACGAGATTGCCAATCTCGAAATCCGGGTTCAAATCCCGGCAATCGCATTTATTTTTTCTTTTTTTGCAAACAATTTGGCAAACAATTTGAAATCTTTTTAATTGTGCTTTCAGAAAGTATATGTTCCATAGCACATGCTTCTTTTTCTGCAATCTTTCTCTCTACTCCTACTTTCTCCAAAAAATTTAGAAGAAGTTCATATCTTTTTGCTATTTTTTCTGCTACCTCCTTACCTTTTTGACTCAGCTTTACTTTTTGGTAAGGTTTCATTATAATATATCCATCTTTTCTTAGTTTTTTTAAGGTTATGGAAACAGAAATTTTTGAAATCCTTAATTTTTTTGCTATTTGAGAAGAAGATGCCCCCTCTCCTTTATCAAAAAACATAATTGTTTTACAATAATTTTCAATAGTTCTATCTTCCATAGAAAGTTATATATGTCTAACAAATAAAAATATATCTACTGCTATTGATCTCCTTTTCTTAATTAATTTTTAGCAAAAATTTCTTTCAAAGTCTTGTGAAATTTTTTTAATTTTTTTGAATTTTTATCCATTATCTTATTTATTTCCTTTAGAGCATTTTCAAAATCTGAAATTAAATAAAGTGGGACAAGAAGCTGACCATGCCCCATTATCTCAATTGTAATTTTATCTGAAATATAATTTATCCCTCCCCGTTTTACTCCTGCTTTTTTCATTGCAAGCAAAACTTTATTTGCATTTTTTATATCCTTTGCAATAATATGTAAAATAAAAGGTTCTACTCTCAACCAAAAATATTTTTTATTTTTTATAGAATTCAACATAATTAAAAAGTCATCCTTTTTTATCTTATCATGCCAAACAAAAAATTTTTTTGCATCTTTCTTGCTTTTTTTAATATATAAAAGAAGTACTCTGCCAGAACAGGAAGAGGAACTCACCAATTCTTTTTGTGAATTTAGAAATTTTAATAAACTAATTATTTTTTTATCCACTTCATTATTTTTCATTGCTTTTTTTAAAGCTAATAATTTTTTTTCCTTAAATTCATCCCAATTCATAACTTTATTAAACAAAAAAAGAGTTAAATATTTGGTGGGAACATGAAAAGCTATACTAAATATTTATGGTTTAATACTACAAAAAGAAAAGAAATCGTCCCTATCACTTCTCAAATAGAACAAATTGTTGCTGAATCAAAAATAAAAGAAGGTTTTTGTTTGGTTAGTGCAATGCATATCACCGCTGCAGTCTATGTGAATGACGAAGAAAGAGGTTTAATTGAAGACATACAGAGTTGGGCAGAAGAATTAGCTCCAACAAAATCTGATTATAAGCACCATCACACTGGTGAGGATAATGCAGATGCACATCTTAAAAGGATCCTAATTGGCCATCAGGTTATTTTACCAATAACAAATGGAAAGCTTGATCTTGGTCCATGGGAAAGAATTTTTTATGCAGAGTTTGATGGACAAAGAAAAAAAAGAATAATTATCAAAATAATTGGAGAATAAGAAAAAGCAAAAGCTTTTTAAGATTGAATCAAAAAGATTTATATGCAAGTTCTAGTTGCAGAAAAAGGAAAAGAAAAAGATAAAACACAAAAAACCGAGCCAATACAAGACATCAGACAAGCAACTTTACATCTTTATATAGATGGAAAATTACATTCGTTAAATTTTATAGAAAATGGAGAAAATGCAGGTCCAAAAGTTTTTGAATTTCCAACAAATTATGGTAAACTTAAAATCACAATTTCTCTTGCCCCGATATATTTTGTAAATACTTTTGAAAACATCATCGAAGAACTACAAAAGACAGGAATTCATATTTCTCGCTCTCCAGCAGTTGATCTGATAACAGGAAAATCTGCCAAATATTTTGCAATAGTAGTAGATGGAATTGCTTCTAATAAGGAAGGTAAGCCAATTGTTGATTTGCTCAGTACAAGGTTGGTGTTAATAAACAAAGGCAACACAAACGAAGAAATAGATGAATCATTTTTCATTAACGATGTATCAATAAAAATAGTAAAATTAGAAACCAAAGATGAACCAACAAGTGTCCAGAGCAAGAGTGATAAAAAAGAAACTCAAGAAATACTTGTTTATCCAAATCCAGCTTCTATTGGTTCCATTATAAATATAGATTATCTTATGCCTAAAAAAGGAGAGTATTTTTTAGAATTATATGATTTGAGCGGAAATAAAATTTGTTCTCTAACTTCAGATTATTCCGCAGGAAAAAATGAGGAAGGAACTTTTGCCTTAAAGCTTCCTGATGGTTTAGCTTCAGGAACTTATATTATTCTTTTAAAGGATAAAGAAGGAAAAGAGGTAATATCCTCAAAATTAATTGTAGAGTGATTTTTATTTATAAGAAAAAGAGGGAGAAGAAATGAATTTAAAAACAAGATATCAACAAAATGTAGAGTCTATATATAGATATGAGGCTTTAAATAAATATATGCTAAAAAAGTTAAGAACTGCTTTTTTAGAGAAAAATTCAAAAGCATTAAATAAATGGCTATCTCTATTAAATCAAAATGATCATGAATTTGAAGAAGGTTTTTTAAAAAAAGGACATATATTAGTCAAAAAAGAAAAAGTTAATATTTTTTTATCAAAGCAGCCATTATAAAAGGAAGTAAGCTCTAACTCTATAACTTTTCTTCTTTTCTTTATTTTTTTATTTTGAAATTATTGCTCTCCATATAGTAGTTGGAGAAGTGCCAAAAATCTTGGCAAGTTCTCTTACACTTACTGGATTTGTTAAATAATAACTCCTAATAAAGTCAATTTCTTGTGCACTTAATTTTCTTTTTGAGAAAGAAGAGCGTTGCTTAGAGTTAGAACTGACCAAAGAGGATGGCAAAACACCCTTTATTTTTGTTATTTAAGTTTTTGAAGTCTATTTTAACCCCCTCTTTTTTGATATAAAAAATAGAGGAAAAAATTTAAATATCTGTGTTTCATTTATGAAAGTTTATAAATTTTTTATTAGTAAATAATTTTGGGCTTTTTCCCTTTTGAGTTTTATGAAAAAAGGAATTTTAGTTCTGAGTGATAATACTATTGTTCATGCCAAGGGAATGGGGGCCAATACCATTAGGGCAGGAGAACTTGTTTTTAACACTTCTATGACTGGCTATCAAGAAGCATTAACTGATCCATCTTATGCTGGACAAATTCTATTAATGACTTATCCTTTAATTGGAAATTATGGAATCAACAAAAATTATGTCCAATCCAAAAAAATTTGGGTAGAGGGGTTTATAGTAAAATGGGCAGAAAAAAAGCCAGTCCATTATCTTTCAGAAGAAAACTTGCATCAATATCTGTTAAGAAACCAAATAGGTGCGCTATATGATTTAGATACAAGAAAATTAACTATAAAACTACGAGACTATGGTGTGATGAATGCTGCTTATCAAGTTTACGAAAATGAACAAAAACCAGATTTAGAAAAACTTTTTGAACTAATAAAAAAAACAGATTATTCAAAAATTAATTTTGTTGAAAGGGTGAGTACAAAAAAAGTTGAAATTTTTGGGCAAGGCAAAAAAAAGGTAGTACTTTTGGATTATGGAGCAAAGGGAGGTATTATAAAACAACTTCTTGAAAAAAAACTACAAGTAATCTGCATGCCATTTAATACTCCATCTAGTCAAGTTCTGGAACAAGAATCAGATGGAGTAGTTCTTTCTAATGGTCCAGGGGATCCAGCTTTATTAAAAAACGAAATTGAACAAATAAAGAAATTATTTGGGAAGATTCCAATAATGGGTATTTGTCTTGGGCATCAATTGATTGGCTGGGCAGCAGGAGGGCAAACCTATAAATTAAAATTTGGGCATCGGGGTTCAAACCATCCTGTTTTGGATACAACATTAAATAAAGTTTTTATCACTACTCAAAATCATGGTTATGCTCTAAAAAAAGATAGTCTTCCATCAGAGTGGGAGATTACTCATATAAATTTAAACGATGAGAGTGTGGAAGGAATTGAAAATAAAAATTTAGGAGTTTTTGGAGTTCAATATCATCCAGAGGCACAACCAGGACCAAGGGATTCTTTGTATTTGTTTGATAAATTTTTCAAAATGCTTTAAAAAAAATCGAAAGGGAAAAAAATGCCTTTAAATAAAAACATAAAAAAAGTTTTGGTAATTGGCTCAGGTCCAATTGTAATTGGGCAGTCTGCAGAATTTGATTATTCTGGAAGTCAAGCAGCTAAATCTTTAAGAGAAGATGGAATTAAAGTGGTGTTGCTAAATTCAAACCCAGCAACCATTCAAACAGATAAAGAAATTGCAGATTCTATCTACATTGAACCAATGAATTTAGAAGTCTTAGAAAAAATAATCAAAAAAGAAAAGCCAGATGGTTTGTTAGCATCAATGGGCGGGCAAACTGCATTAAACCTTGTTTGCGATTTTGTAAAAAAAGGCTTGGATAAAAAATACAATATCTCTCTTCTTGGCACAGGAATTGAAGCAATTAAAAAGGCCGAGGATAGAGGAGAATTTGCTTCCTTTTTAAAAGAGATAAACCAACCACTTTTAAACTCTATTGCAGCAAAATCAAAAAAAGAAGCATATGCATTTGCAAAAAAGTTTGGGTTCCCATTAATTTTAAGACCTGCTTACACTTTAGGAGGAAGCGGAGGAGGGATTGCACACAACAAGGAAGAATTTGAAAAGCTTTTGGAGCTTGGTTTTACTCTTTCACCAATCCATCAAATACTAATTGAAGAAAGTGTTTTGGGATGGGGCGAATTTGAATATGAAATGATGCGAGATAGCTCAGATAATTGTATTACTATTTGTAATATGGAGAATTTAGACCCAATGGGAATTCATACTGGAGAATCAGTAGTGGTTGCCCCTGCTCAAACATTATCTGATGAAGAACATCAAATGCTTCGAGATGCAGCCATCAAAATAATTAGAGGATTAAAAATTGTTGGGGGATGCAATATTCAATTCGCATTAAATCAAAAAACAGGTCAATATGTTGTAGTAGAAGTAAATCCTCGTCTTTCCAGGTCTTCAGCTTTAGCATCAAAAGCCACTGGTTATCCAATAGCAAGAGTGGCTGCAAAGTTAGCAGTTGGTTATAATCTTTATGAAGTTAAAAATATGGTTACAAAAACTACACCTGCTTCCTTTGAACCAGCTCTTGATTATGTAGTAGTAAAAATCCCTCGCTGGCCATTTGATAAACTCCCTCAATCCAATAGAGTAATAGGAACTCAGATGAAATCAACTGGGGAGGTAATGGCAATTGGAAGAACCTTTGAACAAGCATTTTTAAAAGCTCTTTCTTCATTAGATCAAAAACTTCCAAACCTTAATAATGAAGATATATTTTATCATCTAACAAAACCCACTGACTATAGAATTTTTGCATTGTTTGAAGCACTAAAAAAGAAAATGAGTGTTAGAAAAATAACCAAACTTACGAATATACATCCTTGGTTTGTCCAAAAGCTTAGAAATATTGTTAGAACCGAGGAAAAAATAAAAAAAGAAGGGCTAAAAGTCCAAATAATAAAAAAAGCAAAAAAAATGGGTTTCTCTGATTCATTTATAGGAAAACTATGTGGAAAAACAGAGCTTGAAATTAGAAATTTTAGAAAAGCAAATAAAATTCTACCAACCTTTAAAATGGTAGATACTTGTGCAGGGGAATTTGAAGCAAGAACTCCTTATTTTTACTCTTGTTATGAAGAAGAAAACGAAAGCAAACCAAGCACCAGAAAAAAGGTAGTTATTCTCGGTTCAGGACCAATCAGAATAGGCCAAGGAATAGAATTTGATTATTGTTGTTGCCATGCTGCATTTGTCTTAAAAGAAATGGACTATGAAACCATAATTATAAATAATAATCCAGAGACCATCTCTACAGATTTTGATACTTCAGATAAACTTTATTTTGAACCTCTTGATTTTGAGCATGTCATGGATGTGATTGAATTAGAAAAACCAGAAGGCGTAATAGTGCAATTCGGAGGTCAAACAGCTATAAATCTAGCTGAAGAGCTTGAAAAAAATTCTGTTAAAATTTTAGGCACTTCTATAAAAGCAATAGATATTGCAGAAGATAGAGAGTTATTTAGAAAATTTTTAACAAATTTGAATTTAAACCAACCAAAAAACGCAACTGCTACTTCTAAAGAAGAAGCAATACAAAAAGCCTTTGAGATTGGTTATCCTATTGTAGTCAGGCCATCCTATGTTATAGCCGGAAGAGGAATGAAAATTATCTATGACCAAGAAGAGCTTCAAAAATATATAACTGAAGCAGTAGAAGTTTCAAATAATAAACCAGTTCTTTTAGACAAGTATATCGAACAAGCATTAGAATGTGAAGTAGATGGAATAAGTGATGGGCAAGATATTTGGATAGCAAACATAATGGAGCATATTGAAAGAGCAGGGGTACACTCAGGGGATGCTTCCTGTGTGGTTCCACCAATAAAACTCAAAAAAGAAGTTCAAAAACAAATAATAGAGATTACAAAAAAAATGGTGCTCGAACTAAAAATTATTGGTGCTTTCAATATTCAGTATATTGTAAAAGATGACATCATCTACATAATTGAATTAAATCCAAGAGGCTCTAGAACAATGCCCTTTCTCTCAAAAGCATTGGGAATTCCAATAGTAAAAGCAGCAACTCAACTTATTATGGGAAAAAAACTTTCTGAACTTAATTTAAAAGATCCAACAATAAATTATTATGCTGTAAAATCAGTTGTTTTTCCATTTCTAAAATTAGAAGGAGCAGATTTTGTTTTAGGACCGGAGATGAAATCTACCGGGGAGTCGATGGGAATAGATAAAAATTTTCATATTGCCTATTACAAATCCTTGCTTGGTGCTAATCTAAAAATTCCAAATCCCAAATCCATTGTTGCTATTTCTTTAAAAGATGGGGATAAACAAAGAGCAAAACCATTAGTAAAAAAATTACTTGAAATTGGTTTTAAAATAAAAGCAACGGCTGGGACTGCAAAGTATCTAGAAGGTCTTGATGTTTCTATAATTAAAAAAGTTTCTGAAGGAGAACCCAATATTGTAAGTGAAATCAAAAAAGGAAAAATAAAAATGGTTTTTAACACTCCAAAAAAAGGAGGCCAGCCTCAAACTGATGGTTATGCAATAAGAAGATCTGCAATTGAGGCAAATATACCTTGTATTACAAGTTTTGAAGCAGCTGAAGCTTTAGTGGATGCACTTTATGAACTAAAGGGCAAAACACTGGATGTAAAAAAAATAGATCAATACTGGGAATAATTTCTTTTTCTTATTTTAACTAAAAGTTTAATTTTTTAGGAAAGTTTATAAAATTCAATGCCAAAATAGAGCTATTAAAGGTGAAAAAATGCAACAGCCAAAAATAATGGAAGTTTTCAATCAACTAAAAAGTTTTGGATTATCTGAATTAGATGCTTCACTTGTAGCAGATTGCATAAACCACAAAAAAGAATGCTCTTGGCAAAACAATGACCTAATTACTTCTGAAGCAGTAGAAAAAGCAAATAAATATTTAATAGAAAACAAACTTGGTTTAATAATCTCGGTTAATCCCTCAAGATTTGATAAGTTTATTTGGGAAACAAAGAAAATAGAATAAATAAAAATTAAAATTTTAACGATAAGTTTATGTTGGTAAAATGAATTTATTAAAAAAAGAACAAGAAGAAGAGAAATCCAATTTCTCTATTTTAAATTATTCTGTGTACTATAATCAAGAAAAATTGAACGAATTTTTCAATCAAATAAATCAGCAAATCAAGAAAAGTCCACTTACTAACAAAGCAATTACAATTAAAGTAGATGGAAAGGATGTAGGCATATTACAAATTCCACCAACAGATAATATCTTATCTCTAAAAAATATTGTTGAAAATTTTGTCTTGGAGAAACTTAAGCAAAAAGACCCAAACCAGGAAAAATCGCACATTATAAAAATTATTTATAATCCAGAACCAGAAGAAAAACAAGCCCCGATAGCATTAGATATTTATGCTGAATCTTCAGATCGCAAAAAAGAATTTGAAGCTATAAAAACAAAAGAAGAAAAAATTATTTTGGAATTGGAAAAAGGATATCTCGTAATTACTCCTTTTTCTTATTCTGCTCCTGCTCAAACCTATGGTCGAGATTATATCCAAAGAAGTGGAGAAGAGCAATCTATCAAAGAGCTTTTAAACAATATTGAAAACCCTGAAAAAAAAGATATCTATCTAACCATTACTTTAGAAGATCCTATAAAACTAGCGGAGAATGAAAAGATCAAAGATAATATTAAATCCTTATTCCAAAACAAGTTTCATAGTCTAACTATTCAATTTAAATCTTTGAATACAGAAGATGTTGCAGAGTTGCTCAATGCAAATGCAATAAAAGAAAATCAGTTAACAGCTCTTAAAAAAGGGTTAGTTTTTGCTATTGATAAAAATGGAAATCCAGCTTTTTCTGAAAAAGAAAAAAAAATGATTTTAGATTCTAAAGATTCAAAGGAGATGGTTAATGCATTACAAAAATTAGACAAAGAAATCTATTTTCCAAAAGAAAAAAGAGACTCTCATCCTATTTTAGAGCAGATCTATTCTTACTACAGAAAAATAGATGTTTTTGAAAAAGAATTAAACATAAGTCTCAGTTCTAATGGTATAATTCATAATACAAATAATATAGACTTAGTAGTCAATAATCCATCTTTAGGAACAATATATACAAATAATTCCTCTTCAATTAGTTTACCAATTTATATAAACAAAAACATAAATACAGAGCAACATTTCACTGTAAAGACAACAGATGCTAAATTGCTTTATAGCTGTGTTTATATCCCAAAAGAAAAAGAAGAAGAATTTAAGGAATATAAGGGTGTGGTTGTGTTTGATTTTTCTCTTGATATAGAGCGTTTTATGGGTAAAAAATTACTGGAAAGTATAAAAAGTTATATTATGCAAAACCCCCAAAAACGAATGATAGAACTAGAAAAGAATAACCCTAAAAATTATCAAATTTTTTTTGAAAACTTAAATGATATGCTTTGGAAATATATTCATAAACCGCAGATACTAACCGAGAATGAAAAAAATTTAGTTCAAACAATAAAAGAGGATGGACTTACCATAATCGGGGATATGGCAATCACAGATCCAAATAAATGGGTGAAACCAGAAACATTAGAAAAATTTTTTGATTATGTTCAAGAAATAGCTCCAGATGGAATAAGGATTAGACTATTAGTAATAGCACCTGAAAAATTCACTTATCCTATTAGAGGTACAAAAGAAAAAGGGGTAAATACCAAAGAAAAAAGATTGGATGAATTAAAAGAAGTTATAGGCAATCTAACAGAAGAAAAGATCAATGATAATACTTTTTATTATAAAAGTAAAAACCATTACAAACTTAAAAATAGTGAAATTGAGATAGTCTGGGTAAGCTCAAAACAAGATGGTGTTTATGATCCTATTAAAAATTATTTAGGTTACTTTAAAAATTAAGCTTTTTAAATTTTTTTAAAGCCAAGAATTATTACTACTATCCATTTTTCTACCTTTTCTTCAAATCCAATGCCCACATATAAAATCTTCTTTTTTAAAATTATTTCTTTATGTGAAGGTGATTTAAACAAGGTATTAAAAACCTCTTGTGCTAATTCTTTATCTTCTTTGTGAGCATAACCAACAACTATTGTCTCCCCAATGTTAGATGTATACCCAACTAATTCTAAAACACGTTTAAAAAAGGGATAGTCTTTTGAGTTATGCGAAATCTTTTGAGCTTCAATTAAATACTTTGCAAATTTTTTGGCAACAGCGCAGAAGTTAGGATGCAAAACAAAATCAGTATCAAGGGAATGCTCCTTTCTAATCTCCTTAAATCTTTCTTCTATGGCTAAAATATTTTTTGGAAAAGCGATAGGTGCTAAATCTTGGTATATCTTAATATTATTAGTATCGTTATTAGTATCCAAAATAGGTTGTTTATTAAAAGGTGGTTTTGCTGTTAAAACATTTGCTAATGTCAAAAAAGAAAGGGCCATTGTGTAAGTATATTTTTTATACATAATCTAAATATTGAACCAACCAATTATATAAAGTTATAGGTTATAGTTTAGTATGTTTATTTTACTTCTCTTTTTGATTTTGAATTAAATTGCATAAAATACAATTTTTCTATCTCTTCTGTTGAAGTAATATCCTCTAAACTTTTATCAGTTCTTATAGCAACCATTCTTGGAAATCTTAAAGCAAAACCCTTTCCATCTCTGAATCCTGCAGTGTGTATCGGCGAATGTGAAATTTCATCTGCAGTTATAGTAATTACAAGTTTTGGTTCTACCCAAAAATCAGGCTTTATGTTTGAAATAACTTCTTTTGGTTTGGTTTGGATTTTTAACCCAGATAGAATTTTTTCAAGCTCGACCATTTCCTTTTCTGAGAAGCCTGAACCTATTTTAGCAATGGTTTCTAATTTTTGAGTTTGTTGATTTTTTACAGCAACTAATAATCCTCCAAAATTAAACTCCACTCTCTGCCCTTTTCCTAAATAATAACCTATTACTATTGCATCTATATTATCTGCTAACTTTCCATAACTCTTCTTAAGTTTTATCCATGCAAACTCTCTTGCCCCTGCAATATATGGGGCAGAGAGATCCTTGGCTATAATTCCCTCCATTCCATTTTTGATTGCATTGTCAAAAAAATTTTGCAGTTCTCTAGCACTTGAAACCATTTTCAACTCAGAATGAAAAATATTTGTGCTTTCTTTAATTGCCTTTTCCAAGTCCTTTCTTCGTTGTTCAAATGGTAATCGGGAATAATCCACTCCCTCTAAATACAAAAGATCAAAAACAAATAAGTGAAGTGGAAACTTTTGACTCATTTCATCTACATTATATTTTCTTTTTCTTTTTATGGTCATCTGAAAGGGATAATATTTTTTTTCTGAAGGATTAAAAGCCATTGCTTCACCTTCAAAAATAATTCTATTTACAGGCAAATCAATAACAGCTTGTACAATCTCTGGAAATGCTGCGCTAACCTTTTCTAATTTTCTAGAATAAATTTCTACCTTCTCTCTATCCTTATGAATCTGAAGCCTAAATCCATCATACTTACTATCAGCTGCGCAAGGCCCAAGTTTTTCAATAATCTCTTCTGGACTAGAAAGACGCTCTGCCAAAGCAGGTCTAATGGGAAAAAACAATTCTATGTTAAAATTCTCTATTCTTTGATAATCAAATAATGTAAGTTCTCCTATTTTTCCTAAATCATTACAAAGGTTAAATGCTCGTTCAATTGGTGTACGAATTGCTTTTTTAAATTGGTCTATTATGAGAATATAAAATTCACTAGTTTCTTTTACTTTTGATATTTGTAGTAAAGGTGTTTTTTTGTTTTTATCAAACAATAAATATACTCGTTTTCCTTCTAAAAATTCTAATTCAAAATCAGTTAAAACTTTTAGTTCCAATGATGGGGAAATTGGATCAGATAAAATCTCTACTTTTTTAAATAAAATTTTTTGAGATTGAGTATCCAAACCAATAAGCGAATTCAAAATTTCTGAGATTTTTATCTGCGTTATAGCATCCAAAATAGTTGGTTGCCCAATCCCAAGTCTCATTAACCCAACGCAAAATCTTGTTAAATATTTTGCTTCTAAAGGACTGGAAAAATTTAATAGCTCTGAAAGCTGTTTTAATTTTGTTTCTTGGCTTCCCTTTCCAGTTAATTTTGCTAGCGAGAATAAAGAAGAATAAACTTCCAGCACTGTAAGTTTTTTTTCAAATAAAGTAGACTGAAGTTTTTTTAAAATTAGACTATAAGCAACCTCACCTATGTCCCCTTTTTCTTTAAATAACCTTTCTATTTCTTTTTTACTATATCCAGTAGAATAAGAGAGCCCTTCAAACATCAGCTGTATTCCTAATCCAATTTCAATTCCATAGTGGGAAGGAAGTATTAGGCCTTCTGATAAATAAATAATTGGTTTTATCTCTTCTCTTTTTGCCTTTTTAAGCAAATTTGCAAAAATATTAGTCATTTCAAGCCTTGAAGAGGTTTTTTCTATTTTCTCCCAAGTGCTAGCAAGTTCCTCAAATAGCATATAACAAATCACTGCAAATACAATAATAACTTTTTTGTTTTACTTGGTTATAAGATATTAATAAATAACTTTCTAATTCAAATAATAATATCAATCTCATCGTGAGGTTTATTATGGATATTTTTAGTAATACTTTTATTCCCATCAAAGAAATAAATTCTGGAAAGCACGAAGGAAATATAGTCAAAATACGCGGTTGGGTTTATAGGGCAAGAGCTTCTCAATCTATAGCATTTGTCATCTTACGAGATAAAAGTGGAATTATTCAATGTGCAATAAAAAAAGAAGCTTCAGAAAAACTCTATCAAATCGCAAAAGATGTTTATTTAGAAAGTTCGATGATGATAGAGGGCAAAGTAAAAAAAGATAAACGGGCTCCAACTGGTTGGGAATTAGAAATCCAAAATCTAGAGTTTATTTCAAAAGGCTATCCATTTCCAATTTCTAAAGACAAATCTACCGAATTCCTATTGGATATTCGCCATCTGTGGCTAAGAAGTCAAAAGCTTTCCAAAGTTTTTAAGCTTCGTCATTATGTAGTAAGATACCTAAAAGAATTTTTAGACCAAGAAGGCTTTTTTGAATTACCTCCTCCAATCATCACAAAATCTGCTTGTGAAGGCGGGGCAACTGTTTTTGAATTAGACTATTTTAAAGAAAAAGCATATCTTAGTCAATCAGGGCAAATGTATGCAGAAAGCTATATTTTTTCTTTAGAAAAAGTTTATGTTTTTGGTCCATCCTTTAGGGCAGAGCCTTCCAGAACAGTAAGACATTTAGCAGAATACTGGCATCTTGAGCCTGAAATGGCATTTTATAATCAAGAAATGAATATGAGTCTACAGGAAAAAATGATAGAAAATTTATGCTCCCGTCTTGCAAACGAGCAAGAAGAACTTTTAGAACAACTTGGGCAATCTCCTCAAGACTTAAAAAAAATAAAAGCTCCATTTGAGCGAATTCCATATAAAAAAGCAATTGAAAAATGCCAACAATTAGGCTTAAAAATAGAGTATGGGCAGGATCTTGGGGCAGATGAAGAATATGCTCTAACTAAAGATAAAGAAAAACCGATTTTCATTCACAATCATCTAAAAGAATTCAAAGCCTTTTATATGAAAGAGGATCCACAAAATCCAGGTACTGTTTTATCAGATGATATGCTTGCACCTAAAGGGCATGGAGAAATAATCGGTGGTAGTGAAAGGATTTGGGATGAAAAAGAACTTTTACAAAGAATAAGAGAACAGAAACTAAAAAAAGAGGAATATTCCTGGTATATTGATCTAAGAAAATATGGCTCAGTTCCGCATTCTGGTTTTGGAGTTGGAATTGAACGCCTTTTAAAATGGATTGCAAACCTAGATCATATCCGAGATGCAATTCCTTATCCTAGGGTTATAAATAGAGCCTATCCCTAATTGTCTAAACAAAATTTTAGTGTTTAAAATTATGAAAATTGAGAAACTTTTTTTTATTTATTTCTTTTTCCCATCGATTAATCTCTTTTTCTAAGTCTTGTATAGTATTATTATAAACTTCTAAAGAAAGCGATGGATTTGTAGTATGTTTTGAGACAAGATCAAAAATCATTTTTTTTAAATTGTTTATTGAAAGTAAATCTTCTCTACATGTAACATTTAAACTTAATTTCTCCAGTTTTTGTAAAAGAAAATGTGGTTTTTCTTTTCTATTCCCAATATTACTGGCTTTCATCATCTTTCTCCCTCTATATTAATATATTTTGCTATAGAAGTTTTAAATATGTATCTAGAAAGTTTAAAAAAATTGTGTTTAAAGATTATTGAAAATAATGGGTTAGATGAAGAAGACTTTTTAAAATTAAATTCTGAGCATAGAGCCTTTTTGCAAAAAATTGGTTCAAAATATTTTCTAAAGAGCGAATATAGAAAAATGTTAAAAATAGTTTTAACTGGTGGAGTTTTTGATATAATTCATCCAGGTCATCTCTACACTCTAGAACAAGCAAAGAAATACGGGGATCTATTGATAGTAGTTGTTGCTACAGACCAAACTGTAAAAAAAATAAAAAAAAGAGACCCACTTCACCCACAAAAATTAAGGATTCAGCTTCTTAAAGCACTTAAGATTGTAGACTTGGTAATAGCAGGCAAAAAAAATTGGTTAGAGGTTCTAAATCAAGTAAAACCAGATGTAGTTGTTTTTGGTTATGACCAACCGATAAAGGATATTCCTGGTGTAAAATTGATAAAATTAAAAAAGTTCTTAAAATTCCAAAATTCCAAAACAGGTAAAATAAGAAAAATGCTCGGGATCTAACAGTTGTGTTTTTATTTTTAGCCTTTATACTTTAGAACATGGAAGAACATTCTCTCTCTAACAAAGAAAAAGTCTCTAAAGAAGAAAAAAAAACAATTCCAACCAGAGGAGTTCCATCCAAAGAAACAATGTATCTTCCAGCTTTTGATTCTCCAGTTATCAGAACTTTTCAGGATAATAACGAAAATCAAACAAAAAATCTTTGGAATTATTCTGAAATAATTAATTTTATCTTTCCAAAAAAATATCAACCTACCTATTATGAAATTGCTTTAAAATTTATACAATATTTGGCACAAAAAACAAAAATAGTGGGAGAAGAAATAAGTCAATTTGTTAAAAGCAACAATATTTCAAAAGCAACTTTTTATAACCGCGTTTTGCCTCGCTTAAGAAGGGTTGGGATAATAAAAATAGAGCGGGAAATGATAATTGAAAAAGAAACAAAGAAAAAATTCAGGCCAATGATAATTTCTTTATCAAAAACTTTTGGTAATTATCTTTGTAAAATAGGTGACTCCTGGCTTGCTTTTGTAGATGATTGTAGAAGCAAAGAAGAACAACAAAAAAAGCTTATTCAATAAATCAAATTTTTTCAAAAATATTTTCAGATGGATAAACTGCAATTCCTTCATGTTCAATTATTTCAAAAGGCACAATTTTTGAAACATGATTACAACCACGCATCTTTATTATCTCTATTCCTCTTATTCTCAAGTTATCTTTTCTTATATTATAAAGAGAAATAAAAGAATCTGCTAACACATCTAAACTAACTTCCATTTTTATGGATGAAAAACTTAAATTATGATATGAAAATAAAGCAGTGCATCTCCATTTTTTTGTTAGTTCAAAAAGATTTATAACTGATTCACGCAATTCGTATTTAGACGGAAAATAAGAAGAAAAAGAAGAAAGAGAATCAAAAGCTATTCTTTTAGCCCCTATTTCCATTGCAGAATCCCAGATAAGTCCTCCACCCTCCTCTATTAACTTTTTTAATTCGTGTGGTTTTAAATTAATAAAAGTAACTAAACCCTTTTTTTCTAAATTAAAAAAAAACCAGTTAAACTTTTCAAGGTATTTGAAAACAACTTCCTTTTTTTGGTCCAAATTTACTATAATTCCTGGTTCATCATAAAACACTGCTCCTGTATAAATATATTGGCTTAAAAAAATAGTTTTTCCGCTGCCGGAAGGGCCAATTATCAAATTAGCAGAATTTTTTTCAAAGCCCCCTCCACAAAGTTCATCAAAACCAGGAACTCCGCTAGGGACCTTTTCTTCTTCTGGATAAAATCCCTCATGATTATTCGCATCTTTTACATTCTCAAAGACTTCATTTTTTT
>JBKBMW010000005.1:0-25901 GCA_046295675.1 Candidatus Anstonellaceae archaeon
GCCAGTAAAAAGTAGATATTTATTTTCTCTATTTTCAAAATTTATTGGCTGAAATTTATCTATTTCAATTGGATATTTTAAAATTTTTATTTTTTCTGGGAGGATATTATATTTTTTTATTATTAAATTTTTGTTTTTAATATCTGTTTTTGGCAAACACAGAACCTTTTGAGATTTTAATATTTCTAAATTTAAATTGCGAGTTGGTACTTCAGCATCTTTTGACATGTAAGATAAAACAACTTTTGCTTTTTTAAATTCCTCTAAAGAAAAAATATTTGAGATGAGTTGCTTTTCTTGTTCAAAGGAAAATTGGTTAAAAAAATTTTGCCTTAATTGTAAATATTTTTTTCTTAAAAAGTCTTTTTGATTTTTTAGATCCATAATTTAACCTGAAACAAAAAATTTTTCCTTTGCAAAAATTCCTTGCAATAGATAAATAGAACCAATAATTAAAATATTTCCATTTTTAGAAGCTAATTTTTTTGCTAATAAAAAAGCTTTTTTTGGGTCTTTTTCTAAAAAATAAATTTTTTCTTTTAAAAATTTTTTTGATGTGTTTAACAAATTAGCTGGCTCTTCTGATCTTTTTATATAAGCTGATGTAAAAACAATAATGTTAAAAAATGGCAAAAGCTTTTTTAAAATGCTTTTATAGTTTTTATCCTTCATAGATGCATAGATTAAAATATTTTTTTTATTTGGTAAAAAATCTTTTTTTAGAGATGGTAGCACTGCCTCAAAAGCTGGTAAATTATGTGCACAATCAATAATTATTTTTGGTTTTGAAGAAATCTTTTCCCATCTTGCTTTAAGTTCAAAATTTTTAATAGACTCCAAAGCTTTAGAATGTTTTATGCCTAAAACTTTTGCAACTTCCAAGCTACAGGCTATGTTACTGTTTTGAAAATTAGCTAAATTTGTTTTAAAATTTTTTACTTTTGCAAAAATGAGTTTTGCTTTTTTATCTTTTGCATATTTTTTTATCCATCTTAATGCATTTATGTTATTCGGAACAATAGCAATTTTATTTTTTCTAAATATCCCGCATTTTTCATAAGAAATTTCTCTATAAGTTTTTCCCAGATAATGAGTATGGTCATAACCAATGCTACAAATAATTGAAATAATCGGCTCGCAGACATTTGTTGCGTCTAATCGTCCTCCCATACCAACTTCCAAAACTACAAAATCACAATTTTTTTTATAAAAATATAAGAAAGCCATCACTGTCAAGTATTCAAAAAAAGGTAATTTTATTTTAAGTTTTTTTACTTTTTTATGCACTTTGAAAAAAAGCTTTGCAAAATCTTTTTTTGAGATATAATTTAGATTTAATTGTATTCGTTCTCTGATAGAAAAAATAGGGGGTGAGATAAAAGTCCCCACTTTATATCCTTGATCTAATAAAATTTTGGAAATAAAATAAGTAGTGGAGCCTTTTCCGTTTGTACCACCAACCAAAATACATTTTAATTTTTTTTGAGGATTTCCAAAAGAACTTAAAACAGGTTTGATTCTTTTTAGGCCTGGATTAAAACCTTTCAATGCTATTTTATAGAGTTTTTCTAAAGCTTGTTTATATTTCATGCTCTCAACAGATAAAGTTTATTTAATGAGTTTATGTTTTATTTTATAAGCTAAAAGAGTATTAGCTAATAAACAAGCAACAGTTAATGGGCCTACACCACCAGGAACAGGGCTAATAAAAGAGGCAACTTTTTTTGCACTTTCAAAATCTACATCCCCCACAATTTTCTTTTGCCCATTTTCTATAATTTTATTGATTCCGATATCTACAACTATTGCACCTTCTTTTATTTTAGTTCCATCAATAAATCTTGGTTTTCCCACAGCAACAAATAAAAAATCGGCCAATTTGGTTAATTGAAATAAATTTGAAGTCTTCGAATGAGCAATAATTACTGTTGCATTTTTTTCTAAAAGCAAGAGTGCAAGGGGTTTTCCTACAATATTTGAGCGCCCTATTACTAATGCTGTTTTTCCTTCTAGATTAAGCTTGTATTCCTCCAAAAGTTTAATTATTCCAAAAGGAGTTGCTGGAAGGATTTTAGGTTTTCCTAAAAACAAATTCCCTGTATTTACTGGCCCAAAACCATCTACATCTTTTATTGGATCAATTAGAGATTGGATTCTAAAACTATCCAGATGGGCTGGAAGTGGAAGCTGGACCATGATTCCATCTACCAGATTATCTTTGTTTAATTTAAGGATAAGCTCATCTAAATCTTTTTGTTTTGTATTTTCATCCAATTGAATTAGTTCACAATCAAGCCCGATTTTTTTTGAGGTTAAAAATTTTCTTTTTACATAAATTGATGATGCTAGGTCATTTCCAACCTGTAATAAAACCAATTTTGGTTTTTTTTCTAAAGATTTTATCTCTTCTTTTAAATTTTTTAAGATTTTCTTTGCTAATTTTTTTCCATCCAAAAGTTTTGCTTCCAAAATTTCACCTTTTAAAATTAATTGAGCAAATTTGGATAAATTGGAAATTGTGCTGTTAATTTTTTAACTTTCTCTTTTATTTCCTTTAGTTTAGTTTGGTCTGTTTTATTTTTGAGTGCTTCATCAATTAGATGTGCCACTACTTCCATTTCATTTTCTTTCATTCCTCGACTAGTGAGTGCAGGAGTACCTATTCTAAGACCGGAAGTTATAAATGGGCTTTGAGGATCATTTGGAATTGTGTTCTTATTTGTTGTGATGGCTGCTCTATCCAAAACCTCCTGAGCTTCTTTACCAGTTAGTCCTTTGGAACGCAAATCAATTAGGATTAGATGAGTGTCCGTTCCCCCACTAATAAGATCAAAATGTAAATCCAAAAGAACTTTTGCAAGGAATTTTGCATTTTTAACGATTTGTGCAGCATAGTTTTTAAATGAAGGTTGCATTGCTAAATAAAAACAAATTGCCTTTGCCATGATTTGGTTTTCTAATGGTCCACCTTGTAATCCAGGAAATACTGCCTTGTCCACAGCTTGAGCATATTCTTTTTTAGATAAAATAAATGCACCCCTTGGACCTCTCAGAGTTTTATGAGTAGTAGAAGTGATGATATGGGCATGCTTTGATGGAGAAGGATGAACACCACCTGCAATTAAACCTGCGATATGGGCCATGTCTACCATTAGATAAGCACCGCAATCCTGAGCAATTTTAATAAATTTTGAAAAATCAATTTGACGAGGATATGCAGTATAGCCGCAAACTATAATTTTTGGCTTTTCTTTTTCTGCAATAGATGCAATTTCTTCAAAATCTAAAAGATGAGTTTCTGGATGTACACCATAAGAAACAAATTTATATAATTTGCCAGAAAAGTTTACTGCTGAACCATGTGTTAAATGCCCTCCATGTTGTAGGTTTAGTCCCATTATTTTATCCTGAAAATTAGCCAAAGCAAAATATGCTGCCATGTTTGCACTTGAACCAGAATGTGGTTGCACATTTGCATGATCAACTTCAAATAGTTTTTTTGCCCTGTTGATTGCCAATAACTCGATTTCGTCTACATACTCATTTCCACCATAATATCTTTTTGCAGGATAACCTTCAGAATATTTGTTTGTTAGGATGCTTCCAGAAGCTTGAAGAATTTCTATTGGAACATAATTTTCAGATGGGATAAGTTCCAAACCTTCTTCCTGTCTTCTCCATTCTTTATAATACCAATTAAATAATTCTGGGTCAATATCTTTTATCTTCATGTTTTCACCAAAATCAAGATTCTTCTAAAACATTCTCTATAATTTTTTGAGCTTGACCGATATAAGAGGAATAATCAAAAAGCTCTTTGAGTTTTTGTTTACTTAAATATTTTAATACTTCCTGGTCTTTTGAAAGCAAAGTAAAAAGAGTTAGATTTTTTTCTTCTGCATTTCTACAAGCAACCCGTAATAATTCATGAGCTTTTTGCCTGCTCATTCCAGCATTAGTTAATGCTATCATCACTCTTTCAGAAAGAATTGCACCTTTGCTTAATTCCAAGTTTTTCTTTATATTTTCTGGATAAAATTCCAAGTTTGAGAGAATTTGACTCATTTGAGTTACCATATAATCTGTTAAAATAAAAGAATGGGAGATTATTATTCGCTCGTTTGCAGAGTTTGTTAAATCTCGCTGATGTTCTAATGAAATATTTTCTAATGCAACAGATACATTTGCTCTCACCACTCTTGCTAATGAACAAATTCTTTCGCTTTTATGTGGATTTTTTTTATGTGGCATAGTAGATGAGCCTACTTGTTTTTCAGCAACACCCTCTGCTAATTCTCTTATCTCTGGCCTCGAAAGATTTCTAATATCTTTTGCTATTTGTTCTAAAACAGAAGCAATAAGCCCAAGGCTAAAAATTAAATATGCATGTCTATCTCTAGACACGACTTGAGTAGTAATGGTTGCTGATTTTATCCCTAATTCTTCCATAACCAAACTCTGAATTTCAAAAGCCTTCTCTCCAAAAGTTGCCATAGTGCCTACTGCCCCAGACATTTTTCCAACGCAAACATAAGGAAGAGTAATATCTAAAAATTTAATAGCTCTTTTTAATTGGTCTAAATAATTTGCAAAAATCAATCCATAAGTAGTTGGGACTGCATGCTGACCATGAGTTCTTCCAACACATATTAAATTTTTATTTTTTTGAATAAGTGTTCTTAAAATATTTTTTAATTCCATTAAGTCTGATTTTAAAAGCACGCCTGCTTGATAAATCAACAATGCAAGAGCAGTATCTTCAATATCATAGCTTGTTGCACCATAATGAACATATCCGCCATATTTAGGACATTGTTCAGTTAATGCCTTTACCATAGCCATTAAATCATGATGAATTTCTCCTTCTATTTCTAACACTCTGGATAGGCTTACATTTTTTGAACCTTCTTGAATTTCATTAACTGCTGCCATAGGGATATTTCCTACTTTAGCATGTGCTTTAGCTAAAGCAACTTCTACCCTAAGCCAAGTTTTTAAAATATTTTCTTGTTCAAAAATAGAACTAATTTTACTTTTGTATCTTTGCTCTATTGGACAGATTGACATCTTGATCCCTATATAAATAAAATAAGTCAAGGTATTTAAATAATAAGCCAAGATATTTAAATTTGTTTAACTTTTTTGTTATGTTTATTTAATCATGCCCTTTAAAAGCTTCTTTATGAGCTAATCTTGAAAAAAGAACATAAAGGATTATTGCCAAAACAGAAAAAAACACAAATACATAGAAAAAAAAGTTTGGAAACCTAACATCGAAGACTTTTGTAGATCCCAAACTTTTGGAAAGTTCATAACCAATATTTTGAAAAAATAAACCATAATCAAAAGGAACGATGCTTTGGTTTGTTTTTGGGCTAAAAAAAATCGGCTCTGTTTTTTTTAATTGATATTTGCTTATAAAATCAGATTTTGAAAAACCAGTTAAAGTACAAAAAGAAGAGATGCAATTGACTTCAGTTAATCTTTCAATTTCTTCTCTGGAGGCAAATTTTGTTGAATAACAATCCCCTACTTGAAAGCAAATAGAGATTCCCCCATCTCCTCCACTTCCTTGAATAAATATAGTTTGAGGTCCAGAAATTTTAAGTTCTTCTTCTCCAATTTGCTCTTGTGGTTGGAGGATTTTTTGAGATTCTGGTTCTTCTTTACTGATATTTTCGATGATGGTTGGTTTAGGGATATAAAAAATTAAATCCAATTGTTTATAACCTACTTTTTTTGCAGTTAGATAATATTTAAAACCTGCAGGAAGGGAAAAGGAAAGAATTCCGTTGTTGTTGGTAGTGCCAGAATATAACCCCCCTAATTCATCATATAATAAAATATTGACTTCAGGAAGTGAAGAGATAGTGAGAATTTTTCCATCATATACCCAGGATAAAGATAAAGTAGAGAGAGAAGAGGAAGGTTGTTGAGCTGTGGATGTTTCACTTATCATATTAGTAAAAATATAATAAGTGATTCCCTCTAATTTTGTTGGAAGAGCAAACATAAAATTATAGCTTTGTCCATCTAATCCCTTTGAATTTGAGATAGGAATAACAAAAACAAAGGCTGAGCCTTTTTTGATTATTCCACTTCTAAAGGCATATGGATTAGTAGAGTTATCCTCATTTTTTCCAGCAAGATAGAGAGTTGGTAAAGAAAATGTTGTTAGAGTACTTCCAACATATAATGAAAAATTAGACTCATTGTTAAATATATAATTGGAGGAAGAGTATCCACTAAGATTAAAATAAGAGTCAACTTCATCTAAAGATGGAACAGAATAATCTCCATCTAATGAAGAGGAATCTGAGATCAAATAATAAGAACTAGTGGATGGTAAATCAATATTGAGAGATGGGAGATTATAAGAAGTGCTTAAATTATTGATATTAGAAAGATTTGTTTTTCCATAAAAAACTTGCCATCGATCAGTAGTTTGTAAAATAGAAAGATTAACAGGAGTAATATTTCCTCCTGAGCTAGTTATAGAATCAGCCAAAGTAAGTGTAAAGAAAAAAATAGAAAAAATGAACCAGAAAAATAAAAAATTTTTCATTTCTTTTTTCCACCCTTTGTAACTTTTTTATTTAATGAAGTGGACTGGTTATTTTTTCCATAATAGTAAATTATTACTATAATAATTAGAATAACTATTGCAAAAAACCAATTATAGCTACTTTCAGTTCCTTGAGATGGAAGTTGTTGAGCATTGAAAAGTTGATTTTGAAAAGTAGAACTTTGTTCTGAAGCATTATTATCTTCTTTGGTTGGTTGGAATTGTTGATTTTCTATTGAGACATTTAGGAATTCTACTACATCTACACTTTCCATTATGATTTCTTCAGAAGAGGAGTAAACATGCACCACTACCTTTTTTATTTGGTTGTAAAGGCCAGACGCATCTATTGGCAAAACAAAGAGATAAGAGGAATTTGGTTTAATTTCTTTTTTTGGAGAACCGATAAATTTGCCATTTGGTAGCTCTATTACTAATTGAGTATAGGCTGGAACATTTCCAGTATTATTGACTCTTAATTTTAATGAAGAAGAAGAAAAGTCATAAACAGGTGGCTCTAAAACTAAAACTACATTCTTTGAAGGTAAATCTAAAACCATATTTGGTTTTACTTTTGCATCTTTACTAAATCCTGTTCCAAGTTTGGTAAAAATTGAAATACCTGTTTCTTTTTTAATGGATTGTATTGCACCAAGTATATCTTCATCTCCATTAAAAACAAGTCCTTTGACTTTAGGGTGAGCAATAAGCCAATCTATTAATTGTTTTGTTGGTTCTGTTCTTCCAAGCAAAATTACTGGATAGCCTTTTGTGATAAATGGTTCGTAAGTTTTTCCAGAAGTAAAAACTATTTGTAAAGTTGGAGTTTGGGAATCAAACAATTTTAAAAGTTCTAAATTATCCAAATAAACAGAACCAGTGTTTATAATTTTATCTACAAAAATATCTTTTTCAAGTTCTTTTGCTATTGAACCATATAATAAAACTTCTTTGTTTTGGGTTTTAAGATTCCTTACAATTTCCCCAACATTTTCTTTTGTTGCAAAAAAAAGGCCGAAATTTTTAAAAACTGCATAGGGTGCAACAGATACTGCTTCAGAACCAAAATCTGAGCCCACTACAACAGCACCCTGAGCTTGTGCTTTTGATGAAAAAAAAGAAAATAGGTTAGATTGTTTTTCAATTTTTCCTTGTCCCAAGCTTGAGAGTTTAGCATTTAATGTCAAATCAACTGGATTTTCAGATTCAAAATAAAAAAATGGATTTTTAGATTCGCTAAAAAAAGAAAAAATGTAATCTGCTTGTTGAGGAGTTAAAATAAAAACATAGGAATAATTGTTTTGACCAGCATAAACTCCACCTGCAATTACATCTCTCCAATCTTTTGAATTAACTATAACGAAGGTATCTTGTGCAGAAAGTGCAAAGACAGACACAAGCAAAAAGTTTAACAACAACAAACAAATGAAAAAAAGTTTTTTTAGTTGAAACATATTTTCCCCCCAACTTCTTTTTTATTGTACCTCTCCATAGAAATAGTAAGTGGTAACAACAGAATCTACTGCATTTTCTGGAACAATGATCTGAAAGTGGGCAGGTTCTCCGCTATAAGCCACACCTGAAGAATTGATTATTCCAACAAATACAAAATCTTCTGGACTACCAGTATTTGCATGTCTTAGCACCACCTCTTTCCATACTGGAGAAGAGGAGTTGTCATAAGTAGTAATCATGGGTCTTGTATTTGGATTTACAACATACTGCCCAATATAAAATTGTGGATTTGCATTATCAGTACCTGTATTAACAGCTGCATCATTTGAATTTAGAAGAAAAGAGAATACACTATCCAATGTAGAAAGGTTAGTTGGGGTGGAATTCAAAACAGTAAAATCAACATTTGAGGACTGTGATACATAAACCTGACCAGTTAATGTATTCACATTCCAAGTTTTTAATGTGCTTATATTAGAACCACTTCCAGAGGCAAGTCTTAAGCTTGCAGTTATTGTACCATAAAAACCTTGCCAATGTAAAGTAGAAGAATTAATTGTGAGATTTACTCTAGTTATATTTCCCCCCCAAGCAGAGGCTGTTCCTGCCGGTATTGTACCGAGAGTAACAGGAGTTCCTGCTGAAACAGTAGCTCCTACAGGAAGAGCAAAATTTGTTGAAAAAAGAATTAAAAAAAATGCAATCAAAAAAAATGCAGCCTTTTGTTTCATTTTTTATCACCAACAATAATCAAAATTTTAAACATAAATTATAAAAACTTAACTATAAGTTTTTCAGATAAAATTTTGTGATTAGCCAAACCAATCCCTCTCTCTGTGTTTAAAAAATTTTGAAGCAAAAAAAAGAAAGAAAAGAATCCCTAGCAGGATGGAGCCATATAATACCAATTGTTGAATAGGCAAAAAGGATTTAGACTGAGTATAGATTAGATTCTGACCTCTTTTTTCTTTTAAAAGAATTTCTTTTTCTGCACCGTATCTAAGAAGGTAATTACTCTCTAATTTATTTACATAGAGTTCTTGTTGAGAACTTAAGAAATATTTTATAGGGATTTTTGTTATCCCGTTTATTTTTGAGAGCGGAACACCTAAGACTATTAATTTATTGTTTATATTAAAACTAATTGTTCCTTCCACCCATCCTTTTCCATCTACTGTGAGCACAAACTGTTTGTTTGTTGAATCATACTCTAAACCCATAACCCTTAGAGTGGAATTGTCAGAATAATCTGAAACAATTATATCATTAATTGTTAGTAATTCAATGTTGTCCATTAGCCCTACATCTTCTCCATAAAGAACAGTTAGAGTAGCGCTTTTTATTTTGTTGTTTGATATTTTGGAGGTTGCATCTAATGGAATTGCAAGAGAAGTTGTTTTGTTTGGTTCAAGCATAACTTGAGAGGATTGCCCACTTCCTAAATCTTCGACAGAAATAGCTGCTGCCAAAAAGACCAAATCCCCAGAATTCCTTATTTTGAGTTCAAAAATTTTTAGTTGAGGAAGGTAAGAGATATTTAATATTTCTAATTTAAAATTTGGGGATGGAAGAGGAATGATTGCTAATGGAAGAGGTTGTGTACTCCCTCGATAACCTTCTCCAAATTTTATAAAAAATTCTGCCTCTGGAATCTGAGCCTTTAGATAGTTGATTCCATCTACAATATTTGCATCTCCAGAAAAAACAACTCCAGAGGTAAGATTTTGTTCTTTTAAAAAATCTACAAAAAATGAAGGGACAGTTGATTGTCCTACTAGTAAAATTGGAAATTTTTTATCTATCATAGATTTTTCAAATGAATATCCTGAAACAAATATTGCCTGCCTTGCAGGTTCAATGGATAAAAATTTTTTTGTAATTTCGATATTGTTTGAATATCTATTTCCAGTATCAATAATTTCCTTGTTGCCTAAAGCCCCTAAAAAATCTTCTGATAAAGAGGAAACAACTTTTCCGTAAATTATTAATTTTGAATAGTTTCTAGTTAAAACTCCCGAAATAAACTCTTGTTCTTTAGCTGAATCAAAAAACAAAATAGGAGTTCCACTTAATGCAGCATAAGAAGAAACTGCTAAAGCATCTTGTCCATAGGCACTTCCAACTATAATTGCTTCTTTGGATTTTAGTTGGTCAGCAACCCAAAAATATATAATAGGTGGCTTGAAAATGGAGAGGTTTTTTAAATTGGCTTCTTTTAATAATGAACCCATATTAGCCAAAACAGTGTTTTTTCCTTCGATATAAATTATTGGCTCATCTTTGTTTAAAGTATAATATTTGGTAATGAACACAGATTGGTTTGGAGTAAGAGCAAACAAAAAAGTGTAATTATTATATTTTGCTAAAATAGCAGAGGATATAATGTCTTTGTAATCTAATGAATTAACAATTAGCGTAGTGCCAAATGAAGTAGAAAAAAACATTAAAAATAAGATTGTAAAAAAACTGGTCGCTTTCATAGATATTACAAGAACAAAAAAACTTATAAAGTATTTTGTAATTTCATATTTGATGAGAATAGCATTTTTTACAGATACGTACCATCCCACCATAGATGGAGTAGTGAGAGCTATAGATGGCTTTCAAAAAGAGCTAGAAAAAAATGGCCATGAAGTAAAAATTTTTGCTCCTGCACCAGAAAACGAAAAAAATAAAATAGAAGGAGTGGTCTACGCTCCATCAATAGAGTTTCTTCCTTACCCACAATATAGGATAGCTATTGACACTTCCTCCTGCCTTAAAGAATATGAAAAATTCAAGCCAGATATAACACATTCCCATGCAATGGTTTTAATGGGATTGGAAGCAAAAAAGGCTGCTAAAAAATTTCGATCACCATTAATAGGGACTTTTCATACTTTTTTGCCAGATGCTGGACATTATATTACAAAAAACGAAGGCTTACAATATTGGTTTAATAACTTGTGTTGGCAGTATTTGAAAAAATTTTATTCTGATTTTGATGGAGTAATTGCTCCCTCTGAATTTACTAAAAAAAAGCTTCTTGAAAAACAGATAGCCTGCAATTTTGTAGTTCCCTCAGGAATAGATTTAAAACTTTTTTCCCAAAAAAGAGAGAAAAAAAAATATATTCTTTATTTTGGGAGAGTTGCAAAAGAAAAAAACTTGGATTTTTTAATAGACTTGGCTATGAAAAAAGAATTTGCAAGATTAAATATTCCAATTGTTATTGCAGGAGACGGACCATATAAAGAGGAACTTGAACAAAAAATCAAAAAAAATTCGCTTAATATAAAAATGTTTGGGAAAATTTTAGATTCAGAAATTTCAAAAATTTATTCAGGTGCATATGCGATTTTTAATCCATCAGAATTTGAAACGCAAGGATTGAGTGCAATAGAGGGAATGGCTTGCAAAACACCATTAGTTTGTTTTAAAGAAACAGCATTGGAGGAACTTGTTAAGGATGGAGGTGGAATAGCCTGTGAAAAAGATTTAGATCAAGTAATAGAGGCAATAGAAAAAATTCTACAAAATTTACCAAGATATAGTACTCATGCTTATAAAACTGCTCAAAAGTATAGCATACAAAATTCTACAAAAAAACTCCTTGAAGTTTATAAAGCAATTCTTTAAGTTTATGCTTTTCTTTTTTTCTTATTGTATTTTCTTATTGTATTTTAATAGATTGTATTATTTTTTCAAATTCATCTAAAGAGATTAATTTTATTTTTCCATTGTGTATATAAAGCTTTAGTAAAAGAAATTGTTTTGATATTGAGCTTGAAATATATTCTAAAAATGCATTTAAATCCTGTTGGTTTTCAAAAATCACCCAACATTGTCCAACATGTGTTTGTGAAATAATTTTTTTAATAAAGGAATAGGTTCCATCAAACAAAAACAAATAATAAGTAGTATTGTTGACAAAAATTTTAACTTCATATTTTTCTTCCTCTAAAGATCTTAATTTTGAAAATTTTACTGCGTTATTTACAAATATGTCTCTTAAAAACCGATATAATGTTATTTTTTTAATATTTGTTTTATTAAGCCAACTTGTTGGAATCCAAAACCCTAGATTAGATACTACTAATTTTCTTGCTTCGAGTTTTTGTAAAATTTCTTCTAAATTATATTCCCCAATAACTATTGGATGTCCATCAAAAGTTAGTTTTAAAAATCCGTTTTTGATTTCTGATAAAGATAGAGGCATCCCTTCCCATTTAAATTCTTTATTGATTATATCAAATATCTCCAATACTCTTTTAGAGGAAATTTTGATATTTTTGTATTCTTGGAATGGAAAATCTGGAATATCCAAAGAGAATAAATCTTTCTTTGGTCTTGCTAATACATATGCAACAAATCCAAAAGATAAGAGCGCAACAACACCAAGTATTTGTACATCTGTCCTTTCCCATACATTTAAAGGAGTACTGAATTCAAGCTTAACTTTTTGTATATAACCATTAAAATCAAAAACAAAAGTATAATTTCCTCTTTCAAAAATTATATTTGGCTCATAGATAAATTCATTTACATTTTTAAATTCGGATACTCTTGCATTTTTTTTGTTTTCAATTGAAACTTTAACATATGGAACAGTTAAAGAGCGATTGTTGGAGGAAAATGAGATATTGAATTTTCCTTCTTTAAATGCAGTGGAAAGGCGTTTATCATTTCCTGTAATGTTGATATTGATAGAGATAATATCAATCTTGTAGCCAGAATAAAGTTTTCCTTTGCTATCTACAACTTTTAATAAGTAGGTACCTGGTTGAAGAGAAAGAGAAACAGGAGAGGAGCGTGTGACTACAGTTTTTGTAAGCCCTTGTTCTACTGGAAATGAATCCTTCAGCTCACCATCTACATAGAGTTGAAAAAAAAGTTTTACATCTTCTACCGGGGTCTCGTTTAAGACCAAAGTTATGGTTTTCTTTTGCCCTCCCAGATAAGTTGGAACAAAAAGTGAACTATCTATATAAATATTGCTATTTGAGACTTTTTCTACAGGCCAATCAAAAAATATTTTTTGGCTAACATTTTTTTTATCTTTCATTGTAAAGACTAATCTTATTAATCCTTTTTTTTGAGAAGTTTGATTAAAAAATAAAGAAATTCGACTGGTTTTAGAATTATTTAATTTATAGCTTAAAGAACTTAAAACCAATCTATATGGTTCTTTTGTAATTAAGTTGCCAATATCTTTTGCTGCTAGATCAGAATTTCCACCCCAACCACCATCCAATGCCTGCGGGATGATAAGAAGATAACCCTTGTTTAAATAGATTACACTTAAAGAACCCCATAAAAGATTTGGAGCCCCTTCCTCAAAAGATGCAGTATAATATGGAGAAGAAAGAGAAAATCCATCTGTAGATGAAAGAGCCTTTTTTTCAAACTTTATATTTAGGTTTTTTATTTTTTCTATATCTGGTGGATGGATGTTACCAAAATCATCAAAAACATTTGCATCAAATGGTTGACCAATATAAATTACTACTATTCCTCTGGAAGAAAGTTCAGTTAAAGAAGGATAATTTTTGGTACCTAAAAGTTTTTCTGGCAAATAACCAGTAGGAATAATAAGAGTGCAACCTTCTGGAAGATGATTTAAGTCATCTATAGAGATATCATTTATAATCCATCCATTTTGTTTTAGAAAAATTTCTAATTTCTTTCTAAATTCTGGATAGGTATCTGCCCCATCTCTAAAGTAATCCAAAATAAAAACTTGCCTTGATGGAGGGGTTGGATAAAAATATGCATCTAAGGATAATTCTGAAAGATTTATTGGTTCGTACTCAAGAATTAAAAATGGCTGATAAGATGAATTGAGTAATGAACCAGAAGAAATTATCCCACTATCAATAACTTTTTTTTCTAAAGCTCCCTGAAAAAAAACATTTTGCGATGGAGGAGAAGCCTGAACTAAAGGCGGCTTGGTTAAAGCAGAAAAAAATATAAAAGATAGCATTACAAAAATAAAAAGTAAAGCTCCAACAATATATTTATGCTCAAAAACAAAAGTTTTTAAAGAAAATTTTTGCTTTACTGGAGGGGGGCTTTCTTTTTTCTTTTTTTGACCTAATAATGAACTTAGAATTTCTTCCAAAGGAGTTTTTGGAGATTTTTTAATCAGAAAATGTTTTTTTGGCTCGTATTTTTTAAGCTGAACAAATCTAAATGTACTTTTTTTTAATTTCAATTTTGATACATCTGGTTCAGCAAAAGCCATTAACTTCACTTCTAAAACTTATGTTTTTGAACCCTCTAAATAACCTTCTGCTACTAAATTGTTTAAAATCTGCTCTACTTTTGCTTCTGGTACATTATAAAATTTTGCAAATTCAACTATATTGATCACACCATTGTGTTCTGTAATCCATTCTTGAATTTTCAAAGCAAGCACTGAATCAGAATACTTTTCAAATTGAGAAAGTTTTGTTTGAAGTTCTTGATTTTTTGATTTTAGCAAATAGAGTTGATTTTCAAGCTCTTTTTTTGATTCTTCCAAACTTTTATATTTTTTATTTAAAAAAGAATATTCTTCTTCTAAGGAATTATATTTTGAAAAAAGCTCTTGATAGTCTAATGAGAAATATTCTTTTGTGTCTGTTAAAACACTTTCTACTATTTGGTAGAGTTGATCTATTTCAATAGAATAAAGCTTAGAAAAAAAAGTTAGTATGTTTAAAGTGTAAGATAATATTTCCAATTTTCTTAATTTCTCAGATTTTTTTGGATTATGAGTATAGACTACATCTATAGAATTTTCTCTAAAATAAAGAATTGAAAAAAGGTAAGGATTATTAGAGATGTCTCTAAATTCAACATTTAGGGCTATAATAGTATTTTTGTCTGCAGGGTCAGGAGAAACAAATAAAAAAGAAATTTCTTGTAAGATTGAAGTAATTTGTTCTAATGAACCTTTTCTTTTTCCTAAAATTCTAAATCCCTTTACTTGAGGTGGTAGAAAGGATTCTTGATTTGATCTATCATTTTTTTGAATTGAAAAGTTTTGAATGGGTAGATTTATTGATGGCACTTTATTTCACCTTCAATTTTTTCTTTTTTGATTTTTGCTTTTTTTGTTGATGTTTTTTTAATTTGGATGGCTTTTTGAATTGCTTTTTTAATTTTTTGACTTTTGGTTTTGGTTTTTTTCTTGCAATTTTTTCTTCTTTTTTGATTGTTTCTTGAATTGCTTTTTTTTCTTGGAGAGAAATGGATGAGGTTATGCTTTGTTCGATTTCCTTTGATTTTTCTAAAAGCTCTATTGGCTGGGGCAGATTTTTATTTTGTACTGGAACAATTGCAAGATTGTTTGAACCAACCGTTTTGCTTGAAGTTGTAGATATTTGTTCTTCTTTTTTTTCTTCTATAGCAGGAGTATAGATTAAAAAGGAAAATAACACTAAAAATAATAGGAGTATGAAAAGAAGGAAAAGAGATATTAGATTAAAAGAGGAATTAAAAAGAAGTGGAATAAAAACTACAAAGAATATTAATAGCACAGAAATAATGGAATTAAGTAACACCTTTTGTTCAAAACTTTTTCTCCTTTTTTTATAGGTCTCAAAACAATTAAGACAAACTACAAGTTCATTGTTTTTTAATAGGTTTAGCCTACTTTTTATTTTTCTGATAAGCTGCAACACTAAGCTGTCTTTAACTCTATAGCCATTTTCCACTTCATTTGTACAAATTATACAAACCTTAGCCATTTTTTTCAATCCTCCTAAGTTCCATCAAAATCATCTTCTAAAGAAACCTTTGTCATAGAAAGCCCCTTTACCCCTACTTTTTTGAAGTCTACTCTTGAAAAAACATCTACAATAATAGAATCTTCTACACCAAACCCCTTTAACAATACAGTGATACTTCTTCTTGCAAGCCCCTTTCTTTCAAGCAGAACTACAAAACTCAAAATGTCCAGATGCTTGTTGTTTTTGCTAAATTCTGAACAAATTTCTTCTATTGCAAATTCATTTAAACCAAAGGCTCGAAGTTGTTTTTTTAACTCTTCTTTTTCAAAAGAAACTGATTTTGCCATTTTTTCACCTGCAAATTCATTTAGATCAATAAAAAATTCAATTATTGGCTCTTCACCAACAACTTTATCTAATATAAATGTTTCAGAAAAATGTACTGAGGTTTGAAATGCCATATTTACTGCAGCCTGTCCAACACCAAGTTTTCTTATCTCATCTCGCATAAAATTGGAAAAATTTAAAGTAGTTTGCAAATAATCTAAATATCGTTCAAATTTTACTCGAAAGATAAAGGTTGTGCCTACATTAGAAAAGATGGATTCTGATATATCTGTTGGATTTTGCGAAGCAACCAAAAGCCCAAAATTGTATTTTCTTCCTTCTCGCACAATCATGACTGCATCAGAATTTTCTTCTTTTGCTACCTTCCAAGCTTCATCCAAAACTACTATTAGTTTTAGCCCCTTTTGGCTAGCCCATCCCTCTGCTCGCATTTTTTCTTTGATAAATTGGAGAAAAGAAAGAGCAGCCAAGGCTCTAAAAACTTCATCAGGCAAACCAGATAGATCCAAGCAGACTAAACCAGAATTAAGTAATTCATCTAATTTTATAGTGGATGGAAGAGAAAAAAAATCCTCTCCTTCTCTGGTGAATGCCCTGATTCTATAGATAGCATTCTCCAGTTCTGCTGGAAATTCATAACTCCCGCTTCTTAACAAATCCTCTAAAATTCTTTGAACATCTTTTAATGTAGGTGGTTTTAAAGGCCTGCCTAATGCATCTTTCTGAGTTTTAGAAGTTAAGTTAAATTTTGCTTCCTGATAGGCTTTTTCTATTGCTAATTCAGTTAACCTTCTTTGTTCTGGATATCTTGCAATATCAGTTAGAATTTCAAAAGAGCGCATTATTTGTTTTATTCTGTCTGATGGTTTCATTCCACCTAAATCTAAAAGATTTATATTTGAACCTTTTCCTAATGAAACTACTTTCCCTCCAGTTTGTTTTACCCATTCTTTATATTCTCCAGCCCAATCCATAATGAAAGCATTTGAACCCCAAATATAGGATGCTCTTGTTAAAAATGTTTTTATAAAATAGGACTTTCCTGAACCAGTTATACCAACCACAGCGATATGTGGATTGGTTATATTTTGATAAGACCAATAAAATGGAACATGAAAAATTTTTGTAAAACCAACAAAAATAGAATCAGTTGGGGAATTTAACAAAAATTCTTCTGGAGGTTCTGGCGGACGAACAAAAAAGTTTCTTGATGCCAGAACTTTGTTGCTAGTTAATATGTATTGCAATTGGCCCATAAAACTTTCCTCCTAATAGGCTTAATAAACTGCACCTTCCATAGCAATACCAGTTGGAGGAATTGCTTTTTCCCATTCAAAACATTTTAACATTTCATCTCCTTGGAGATTTACTATTTGAACATTTAGTGCATTTGCTAAGGTAGATTTTAGCTCGTTTGCTTGAGATTTTACTTCTGCAATTGCTGCTTCTTTTGATAAACCAGTTGCTGTTGTCATTGCATAGATTATTGCCCCCATTGGTTTAAATCCAGCAACTAATCGGTTTAGTTGTGCTTCGTACATTGCAACTTCTTTTTCATATCTATCTAGTCTTAGTACATCTGGTTCTGGCTTTTCTCTTTCTCTTGAAAGTTTTAATTGAGCTTCAGCATACTTTGTTTCTAGTTCTCTTCTATGATGAGAGATATCAATAACATAAACCATAAGTGAAAATTTTACTGGAAATCTTACAGAAGAAATTGCCCTTTCAAAATATTCAGAATAAACTGCATTTTCTTCTGGGCTTTTTTCAGTAGTAGATTCAAACATTTTTATTCCTAAAAAGGCAGATGCGTAATAGATTCCACCATCTTGTTTTAATATTACATCTTGTGAAGGAGGGATTTCATATCCTCCAACCATAATTTGTACTATTTTACCTTTTTGTGTTAGAAATGGGATAATGAGATAACCATATTTGTAAAGAAGAACAGAAGTAATTGTACCAATTCCACAAAGAAAGGCTGAGATATATGCAAATGGCCCACTTCCTGAAGCATATGAACCAAATGCTCCTAAAAGACCCACAACAGCTGCAGCATAAGCAAAGTATTTGGCATTTAATTCCATTTAGATTACACCCTTGGTAAAAATATATACTAAGCTCTTTTTTATAAATTCTTCTAAATTAACTAATCAGGCTATATTTTTATTTTTTACCATTCTAAATATTAACAGAAGGAATTTGTGGGGAGGAGAATGATTACATATAATCAAATCTGCGATTTGTATAGAAATGAAAAAAATACAAATTCGATATGCCAACTTCCAGCAAATTTTGAAAAAGAGGTTAAAGAGCTTATAACAGATTTGAATATAAAAGGGGATTTGCAATCAAAAAAAGAAATTGAAAATGTTAAGAACAGGTTAAAAGCATTGATGGAAATAAGACTTGAAAAGATTGCATTAAGAGCGATAAGCATGCAAAAACTGCAAACAGAATTAGAAGTAGAGGAGAAAATATTTGTTTCTATTAAGGAGATGGTCAAAAAGCATTATCAATGGATTGAAGAGCTTGACAAACAAGAAAAAACACCCACACAAAAATTAAAAATAATAAAAGAAGTGGAGGAATACATAAGCGAGAATGGACAAACAAAGGGCCCATATCAAAAAGATGAGATTGTGGAAACAGATTTAAAAGAGGCTCAATGGTTAATAAAAGGTGGTTTTGCAATTCCCTCTACTTGAAAAACAAATATTAAAAGTTAAAATGTATAAAACCTTAAAAAAATTGATTTGCAACGATTTGCAACAAGATATTAGATTAATTAGATTATAATGGAATTATTTTATAAGAGAATTATTAATAAAACTTAAGCTATAAAGATAATAATAAAATAATGGGTGAAAAAATGAAAATGCCAAAAGAGATTAGAACATATTGTAGATATTGTAATAAACATACCAAACAAACAGTAAAACTTGCTTCAAAAAGCCCTGCTCGTTCTCTTGCAATAGGTACAAGAAAGCATGAAAGAAAACTAAAAGGAAGAGGAGGAAAAAGGGCTGGGAAAGTACCTGTAAAAAAACAAGGAAAAAGACAAGTAGTGATGCTTACTTGCACTGAATGTAAGAAAAAGACTCCTAGGACTATAGGAAGCAGAACAAAGAAAAAATTAGAAGTTGTTTCAAAATAGGGTGAGAAGATGGAAGAAAAAAGAAAAGCTTGTTTTCTTAAGATTAAATGCATTTGCTCAAATGAGCAGATTATATTTGAACATGCAAAAACTCCAGTTAAATGTTTGGTATGTAATGAGATAATTGCTTATCCAACCGGTGGAAAGGTAAAAATAGATGAAAAAAAAGCAAAATGTTTAGAAAAATTTAGTTAAATAGAAAAATTTAATTAAAAAGACAAAAAATGAAAAATGAGAAGTGAAAAAATGGGTAAAAAATTCCCAAAACTAAATGAACTTGTTTTGGCTCAAATAAAAAAAATATTTAATTATGGGGCATTTTGTACTCTAAAAGAGTATGATAACTATGAAGCATTTTTACATATATCAGAAGTTGCTCCAAGATGGATAAAAAATATTCATGAATTTTTGCATGAAGGACAACAATTAGTAGTAAAGGTTATTAATGTAGATGAAGAAAAAGATCAGATTGATGTTTCATTAAAAAAAGTAACAGAATATGAAGCAAAAAACAAAATAAAACAATATAGGCAGGAAAAAAGAGCAAATAATATTTTTAAACTTTTTTTAAAGGAGGCAAGCATAGACTCTCAAAAAGAAGAAAAAATAAAAGAAGTTTTGATAACCAAGTATGGTTCTCTTTTTTCTGCTTTAGAGGAAATAAATTCTGATCAAAATTTTAATCTTGATATATTGGAACTAAACCAAGAGCAACAAATCAAACTTAGACAAATAATTCAAAAAAATATGAAAAAAGCTCAAATAAAGATTTCTAAGGTTATAAGATTGGTATCATATGCAAATGATGGGATACAAAAAATAAAAAATGTTTTACTCAAAATAAAAGAGATGGCAAAAAAAGATGAAAAGAATAAAGATATTGAGATTGAGATTCTTTATCTTGGAGCTCCAAGATATCAACTCACAATAAAAAATTCAGAACCAAAGAAAATAACCAAACTTTTTGAACAGCTTCTAAAAAAAATTGAGAAGTTTTCTAAAGAAAATGATGTTCTTTTTGAACTGGAGGAAGGAGGAACAACAACATGAATTTGATGTTTAGATGTCCAAAAACAAAAAAGTATACCCTTAAAAGAATTTTAGATGGAGTGCAGACAATAAATCCCCACCCTCCAAAGTTTGAACCATTAGATAAAGTTGGAAAATACAGAAGAAAAATAAAATACAGAGAAATTGAATGGTGAGTGGAGGGATAAAAATGGCTAAAACATTAATTGTAGAAAAAAAAGGAGTAAAATTAAAAAATCCGATTTTGATAGAGGGTTTACCTGGGATTGGGCTTGTAGCTAAAATTACAGTAGATTATTTGATTAAAAAAACAAAAGCTGAAAAAATTGCAAACATTTATTCACCTTATTTTCCTCCACAGGTTTTGATGAAGAAGGATGGAATAATTCGAATGCCGAGTTTAAGACTATATTTGATTAGAAATCAGAAAAATGATTTTGTTGTTTTAGCTGGAGATCATCAACCAAATGAGTTTATAGCACAATATCAGTTAAATAAAGATATAGTAAAATATTTCAAAAAAAAGAAAGGAAAACTAATAATTACTCTGGGAGGTTATGGAACAGGAAACATTAAAAACGAGCCTGAAATTTATGGGGCTGCTACTAATAAAAAATTAGTAGAAAAATATGAAAAATTCAATGTAAAATTTGGAAAAACTCCTGGTGCTATTGTTGGTGCTGCAGGCTTGCTTATTGGATTGGCAAAATTATATAAAATAGATGGAATTTGTCTTATGGCTCCTACACAAGGAAACTACATAGACCCGAAGGCTTCTTTTAATTTACTAAACAAACTTTTAGAGATTATGGAACTAAAAATAGATACTCAAGAACTGGAAAACAAAGTTGCTGAAGGCGAGAGATTCATCAAAAAATTAGAGAGTATGACTAATGAGAAACTAGGAAGTATTCAAAACGAAAAACAATCTAAAGATCTTACATATATAAGATAAAAAAATAAGATAAAAAAAGAAAAAAAGAAAAAATCAAAATTTAGAGTAGATATATTCTAAAACTAATCTTACTCCAAAACCTAACCCACCGCTTACTAAACCAAATTTTGGTTTTTCTGCCCATGCTGTTCCTGCAATATCGATATGAGCCCAAGATAATTTTTTATTTTTGGAATCTACAAAAATTTTTAGAAAAGAATAACCTGCAATTGCACCAGCATTTCCTCTTTCTCCTACATTTTTTACATCTGCAACTTGGCTTTTGACTTTTTCATCATATTCTTCCCAAACAGGTAATGGCCAGAGGCGTTCATTTGTTTCTTGTCCTGTTTGAAGAAGTTTTTTGGAAAACTCTTCATCTGCACACATAAGACCTGCTGCTAAATCCCCAAGTGCAACTACACACGCCCCAGTTAGAGTAGCTAAATCAATCAGATAGTTTGGTTCAAACTCCTTTACACAATAAGCAAGAGCATCTGCTAAAACTATTCTTCCTTCAGCATCAGTATTTAGAACTTCAATTGTTTTGTTATTATATGCTTTGATTATATCTCCTGGCCGATAAGAACTAGAAGATGGAAGGTTTTCTGCTAATGCCAAAATTCCTACTATGTTTTTCTTTGGTTTTAGTTTTCCTAAACCATGAAAGATGCCCAGCACTGCACAAGCCCCAGATTTATCAAACTTCATTTCTTCCATATATTCAGATGGTTTAAGAGATAACCCGCCAGAATCAAAAACAATTCCTTTTCCAACTACTCCGAGGTCAAAACTTTTTTTGTTTTTATCTCCTTTATAAATCAAAGCTACTAAATAAGGTGGATTTACCGAACCGCTTCCGACTGCTAAGATTCCATTCATATTTTTCTTTTTTAAGTCTTCTTTAGATAAGACCAAACATTCAAAACCATTTTCTTTAGAGAGTTTTTTTGCTTCTTTAACAATAAAAGAGGTTGTTGCTATATTTGGAGGTTCATTTTGAATAGACCTTGCATAATTTGTTGCTTGTGCAAAAATTTTTCCAACTGAAAGTTCTTGCTCTACATTTTCTTTACAAATAAAATAAATTTTTTTTACTTTTGGTTCAGGGCCTTTTTTTTCTTTATATTTATCAAAAGAGTAATCAGCAAGATAAATATGGGCAGAAAGGACTTTGGCAAATTCTTTAATATCAAAAAATATTGCAATATCTGAATAAAAATCGTGTTTGAGGCTGTTGAAAGCAGAAGCATAAGCAGAAGAGAAATTAAGTTGGTTTAACTTTTCTTTTTGACCTAATCCCAATAGAATTATTTTTGAAAATTTTTTTCCTTCCACTTCAATATTTTGCAATTCGACCATTTGCCCAAGATTTGCAAAAAAATCTTTGAACTGTGGACTGGAAGCATCTACCCAAGAAGGAAAAACTGGTTGTTGGTTTTCCTTTGTGTTATATAAACAAAAGATTAAAGCCTCTGCGTTTGCTTCTTTTATTTCTTTTACATAGGTATAATCCATAAACTCACCATGGTACTTTTTTTAGTTTTAGCATAAATGCAATATAATTTGCTGCTCTATGAAGTATATAAGTAAAAAAGAATAAAAATAAAATATTTTCTAAACTAAAAAGGTATCTAAAGCCAGCAATATAAACAAAAAACAGAGCAACTACAAGAAAAGTTAATTGGTCTAATAAAAATGAAGATTTTCCTTGTTTTATTCCTAGCCTTCGCTTGATAAAGGAACCTAACAAATCTCCTAAAAGTGCTCCTGATGAAAGCAAAAAACCAATCTCTAAATAAAGATAGAAATTTGAGGCAAAAATATCAAACTCACTGCCTATAAGAATTTTTGCTTCTAAAATGGAGGAGAGCATGCCTGCTAAAAATCCACCCAACAAACCAAGATAGGTTTTTCCTTTTCCTAAGATTGGGCGCCCATCAAAAAATTTTTTATTAAAATCTATTGGAAATTTTCCACCTAAGATAACAGGAGCTGAATTTGCAATATAAGCTGGAAAAATAAAGATAAATAAATAAAGGATATCAAACATAAAATAATTTAGAAGAAAAGACTAATAAATAATTAAGTTTATTATATGTTAGAGGAGATTGAAATGACCAAGGGATTAGTTAAAGAAAAAGAAAAAAGCTCACAATTAATTGAACTAAAAGTTTTAAAAAATCCTATATTTGTTTACATACTTTTGGCTTTTGCCTTAGGTGCAATTGTATTTGGAGTAATGTTACTATTGGGAGATTTTTCAAGCAGTTTTAATACTCCTCAATTAGGAAGTGAAGGCTGTATAGCACAACTTGATATTAAAGGTGAGATAGTTTCCTATGAGATAGAGCCAGACATATTTGGCCAAACTTCTTCCTTAACTTCAAGTCTTGAGGTCAAGAGATTAATAGAAGAAGCTGACAAGAAAAGCAATATAAAAGGAATTTTAATTGTAATAGATTCTCCAGGGGGTTCTGTATTGGGAAGCCAGGAGATTTACAAGGCTTTAAAAAATTCTAAAAAACCAAAGGTTGCATATTTGAGAGAAATTGCTGCTTCTGGTGGTTATTATGCTGCTTTAGGTACGGATTATATTATAGCAGAACCAAGTACATTAACAGGTTCGATTGGAGCAAGGATGACATTAATAGAGTTGACTGATCTGTTTCAAAAAATTGGGTATAACCAAACAAATATAAAATCTGGAGAATTAAAAGACATTGGAGATCCATCTAAAAAGCCAACTGAGAAAGAAATCCAGCTTTTACAAAACTTAGTAAATGAAACTTTTGAAGATTTTAAGCAAGCCCTTCTAATAAATCGTGCAAATAAGTTAGATCAAAACAAATTAGAGGATATATATTCTGCTGCAATATTTAGTGGAAAACAGGCATTTGAAATTGGATTAGTGGACCAGATAGGAGAAAAAGAAGATGCTATAAATAAAATTTCAGAACTTGCAAAATCAAAAAAGAAACTTTTAATTTGTGAAAGTGAAAAAAGGAAAGGCGGATTTTTAAGCAGTTTGCTTAATTCATTTACACAAATTCTTTCTCCAAAAGTTCAAATAAATGTTAATATAGCAAAACCATCTTCAACAAAAAGTTTATTCTATGAATGAGGTGGAAAAATCCAAAACCTAATTTATTTTTTTGTTGTTTTAATTTTTATTTTATTTATAGTTATTTTAAATTACAATAATCTAAATACTCAACCATTAATTAAAGAAATTAATGAAATAAAAAATGAAAGTTTTCTAAATAAAGAGGTAGAATTAAAACAGCTAAAAGAATGCAATGATGGGGAAAAAAAATTTTGTAAAATTGAAAATGGTTGTACTGGAGAACAGGTATGCGTTGGAGGAGTATGGACTCAGTGCTACCAACAAAAAATATGCCAGCCAAACAAAAAAGTTTTGTGTAATTTAAACGGATGCTCTTTTGGATACAAAACATGTAACGAATGTGGTGATGGATGGAGTGAATGCTTAGCTGGATGAAAGGTAGAAAAAAATGATTTTTGATTATTTAAAAAAATTAAAAAGAGGACCACAGATAACTTTGCCAAAAGATGCATCAATTGTTATTGGCTTTTGTCCGATTAATAAAGAGAGCATTGTTATAGATGCAGGAAGCGGTTCGGGGTATTTTGCTATTTTAGCTTCTTTAGTTGCAAAAAAAGTAGTGAGTTATGAAAAAAATGAAGAATTTTTTAAATTGGCTAAAAAAAATGTGGAAAAATTAAACATAGAAAATATAGAAATAAAAATAAGAGATGTAATTAAGGATGGGTTTGAAGAAAAAGAAGTTGATGTGGTTTTTTTAGATCTGCCAAATTCCTACTTAGCAGTTAAAAATGCTATTAGTTCTTTGAAAGAGAATGGGGTTTTGGTTGGTTATTTTCCACACAATGAACAACTTAAAGATTTTGTATTAGAGGCAAAAAAATACGGTTGGGAGAAATATTATTGTACAGAGATAATAGAGAGAAAAATTTTAGTTAGAGAAGCTGGAACAAGACCAGAAAACATTGGCTTACTACATAGTGGTTATTTAGCTTTTTTAGAGAAAGGCAAGGAGGAACCAACTAAGATTGAGAAAAAAAGACAAAAAAAACTCATCAAAAAATTAGCTTTTAAAAAAACTAATATTGCAGAGGGTGGGATTTGAACCCACGAAGGCGCTAAGCCATCAGATATCTTAAAACACTTTTGTTTGAAGATAAATTTCTTAAGTCTGACGCATTTGACCTGGCTTTGCTACCTCTGCAAAAAAATAATAGAAAAACAAATTAAAAAGCATTTTGTTTTTATTGATACATGGATGATTCTTCTTCCATTTGGCTTTGCTCGTGTTCTGTTGCCTTTTGCAAAATCTTTTGCATTTGCTCTTCCATCTTCTTGGCATCGGCTTGCAATTCGCTTAAATCAATATCAAATTTTAAATAATTTTTTAGTTTTAGAAGAAGATTGTAACAAGCCATTAAATCAATTGCACTATCTGAAGAATTCGATAAAAGCGATATTACCTCTAAATTTTCCATTGCACCTTTGGAAAGTAGAATACTGCTAACCCCAGTAGTTACACCTTCTTTAATAACATGCACATTTTGTTTCTCTAAATCTTGGATTAATTTTTGAGTAGAAACCACTGCATAAATCTTTTCATAATCTGTTTCCTCTTTTTTTAGGATAGAACCCAAGGAGATAATCTTTTT
>JBKBMW010000006.1:0-25341 GCA_046295675.1 Candidatus Anstonellaceae archaeon
ATGCATTGATTTTCCCAATTATAAAAAATGTGGAGATTCGTACAATCCATTTAATCCTTACGATTCTGCTTGCTGTGGTTCAGATAAATTTATGACTTATTATGCTTGGGCAAAACAACTAATAGAAAATGTAAGAACTTCAAACAAGTATATAGAAAAAGAAGTCACTTATGAAAAAAAGGATTGGTATGCTGCATTAATAGCCCTTTATAGATATCTTGGTATTGGAATAGATAAGGCATATATGGAAGCTTATAGTACAGCAGAACCTGATGAAAAAAATAATTTTGCTACATATTTATATGAATATTATTATAGCAAAAGCAATAGGCCAAGTGAACAAGAGTATGGCATAAAGATACTAAAAAGATATAATGAAATGATAAAAGAATGTGGATCGGGTTGTGCTTACCAGGAATGTTGAACTTTATAAAGAAATTTTATTTTTTCTTTTTTGACTTTGATTTTAGTTTAGAGGTTTGTTTTTTATTTTCAAAAACAACAAAGGAAAGATTTTTTTTAGCAGAAAGAAGAGGGTTTGAAAAGCTCCCAAGGTCAGAAGCCGAAAAATTTTTATAGTTGATGAAAAATCTATCTACTGCTAATTGATAGGCTTTTAGGTAATTTTCTACTAGATTAGCCCAATCGAAAATTCTTGCAATGTTGAAAGCTTGTTCTTTTCTTTTAAATAATTCCTCTGGCTCTTGATAATAAACCTCTGTGAAAAAATCCCCCAATTCAGAATAAATTTTTTCATCTTCTTGATTTAAATTTAATATTTTTATTGCATTTGGATTATAAACTTTTGATGAAAGCAGATATCGTCCAAAACCTGCCCAATTTGAAGAAACAGAAATATTGTACTTTAAAGCTGCTTCTAATGGAGTATAGCCAAAAGGTTCATATCTTGAAGGAAAAACACCAATATCCATTCCAGTAATAACATCTGAATAACTCATATTTATTAGACCATCATTTGGAGCAAGATAGGTTGGATAAAATAATATTTTTATTGGGTTTGAAGAGCTATTATTAAGACCTTCTTTTAAACAGGTTAATATCACCTCATCGTTTGGGTAATTCAAATCAAACAAAGAAATAGGAGGATCTTTTGATTCTTTAACAATGGTTTTTAGCATTGCCCTCAAATCATATAAAACATTACCATCTTTTGAATTCTCTATCCTTTCGATGATATTTGAATAATGTTTTTTTGGAGAGATTTCTGGAAGAGCGTCTAAAAATTCGCTAATTTTATCAACAAGAAGATAATTTTTTATCACCGATACTTTAGGCCCAGAAATAGAAGATGGAGCAAAAATAAATGCAAGTATTTGTTTATCTTTTTTTATTCCTTTCTCTAAAATTTTTTTGTTTGCTCGTGCAAGACCTTTTATAAAAATATCAAATCCCTTGTTTTTAAATTCATATCTTCCAGAAATAAAAGTAAGTAGAGCATTGTCATACCTTGCATTGAAATAAGGGAGAAAAACAGCCTCAGCTAATTGCAATAATTCTTCACGCACATAATTAGAAAGATTTTTTACTTCAGCTTCATGCATTGCTTCTTCAAGGTCAATACCATTTATTGTAATTATATCTGGAGAACGCCCTAAGATATATCGCACTTCTTGAGCAACTACTTCTGAAACTGTGCTAAAAACATCTGCTTTTTTGGCAGCTTGTACTTCCAGTTGATGCTTTCCTTCTACTCGCAGTTCATATGCTTTGGAAATGTTTAAAGGCATGACTGAGTTTATTGCCAAATTTAAAACATTTATACCAGAAGCAGCCATGGTTCTTCCAAGTACAGTTGCATGAGTAGTGAAAACAGTTGCTATTGGAAGATTTTTAAATTTGCAAAAAAGCAAAGCTGCACCAGTTATCCATTCATGAAACTGACAAATTATTTTTTTGTTTTTAAACTGAGGAGTTTGAATTAGTTTTTCTAAAAGCATTCCAACTGCCCATCCCCAACCAACATTCTCGTTAAAATCCCAACTTTTTTCCATTATTGAGTCAATAGAGAAATGCTTCCAAAGGAGATATTTTATATAGTTTATTTGCAAATCATGTTTTTTTTGTCCGTTATCTTCGTATTGAATATTTTTATAAGAGAATTGTTTTGCATCTACCAATATAGAAGTTGTATTTCCAGCATAAATCCATTCACCATAATAACAGAAAATTCCAAGATAGGAAAGTTCATCAAAAATTTTTTTAATTGGTTCAGGAGGGGTAAGAAGCTTTACTTCTTGGGTACATCTTTCATCGTACATTCCAATATAAAAATAAGAATTTGGAAAATGTTTGGTTATATATTTTGATTTTGTTTTGATTACAGTATAAATTCCTCCAATTTTTCTTGCAACCTCGTTAGAAATTTCAAAAACAACTAAATCCGACATAAGAAAGAATACAACTATATTCTTTTTATTTGTTTCTTTTTAATTCTTTAAAATCAATTCTTCTTTTTTTGTTTTTCTAAATATGGAACAAAAACTGCTGTTTTTCTAAAATATCTTAAAAGGACAAAATTATTAAAGAAGTTAAAAACCCTTAGAGAGCCTAGGTAAGATAATGCTATTCCGCTTGCAAAAACTAATCTTTCAATTGCAACTAGAGGAATTAAAGCAAGCCAAAATTCAGGGTTAGCTGGAGATACAAAATATATCCATATTACCCCCCCAACAGCATGTTGAGTGAGAGTAGTTGCCAAAGCCCTAAAAAAAATGTGATTTGATTTAACAAAATTCAGAGCTATTGGAATGAACCAAAAAATAGAAAAAAGCCAAGCTTTGGAACCAACTGGATGAAAAATAAATAAACCAATACAAATAAAACAGATTAAAGAATTCAATACAGAATTAAAAAAATTTTCTTTGAATTTTGAAAAGATATATGCACCAACGATTGGAGGTATAAAACGAAGAAAAGTTGTAAGATTAAATGGGGTTGGGGAAAAAAGAATAGCAAAACCTTTTGCTATTAAAACTACTAAGATGCCATATGCTGGGCCTAAAAATGCAGCTGGAAGAGGAGAAAAGAATTCAAAAAGGCTAAAGGTTTGACCTTCTGCCCCCCAAAGTTTTGAAATAGAGATATTGGAGGCAATAATGGAAAGAGCAATAAAAAAAAGAATGAAAAAGAAAAGATAATCATTGAACCTAAAGGAAAACATTAAAACACCAAAAAGTATAATGAAGAAAAAGATTAAAAAACATTAAACCTTTTAACAAAAAAATAAAAAAATAGGCTTATAAATTTAAAAATCTAAAAAGTTATAGTTTTAATATGGTAAAAAACTCAATATTTAATTACACTTTGGAGATATATAGAAAAAAATTTTTTATTGTTCTTTTTGCATCATTACCAGGAATTTTTGCCTTGATTATCCCTTTAGCAGTAAATTTAATGAATAAAGCAAATCCGATTTATTTTTCATTAGGAGCAATTTTTTTAAGAACTGGAAGAATAATAGATATAAACCTTTTTGATTTCTTCATGTTGGCAATACCTCTTCTACTTAGTTTATACATTTTTAGTTTTGTACTTGTTTCAATAAATTTTGTAGTAAAAATGCAAAGAACTTTAAGAGCCATTAAAAAAGAGGAGATAAAGAAAATAAGTAGTTATACAAATTCTTTGTTTATAATTTTTTTAGCAGTTATTATTATTGATTTGACAATACAGCTTCTTACTTATGAAACTGGATTGCAAAAATTTTTGATTCCTTTATTTAGATTAGTAAGCGGGATTTTGATTTTATTGGCATCTTCTGCAATAGTTATTGATGAAGAACGAGTGGTAAATGCATTAAAAAAAAGTTATAGAGTTGTTAAACAAAAACCATTAATGATTATTCAATGGATGCTTTTTTCTCTTTTACTGCTTACAATATTAGATTATATAATATTGACAATTTTTCAGCTTTTTGGACTCTTTCTTCTAGCTCCTTTAGTAGTTTCTTTATTTAACTTCTTGATATTAGTACCATTTTTGATCATTATGCTTACTCAGATTTATATAAGTAAGTATACCATACTTGTTTAGAAAAGGTAAGAATAATAAATTCTTTTATTGTTATTTTTGTTATGAGATATCCAGCTGTTGCCGGTATGTTTTATCAAGCAAATCCAGAGAGTTTAGCAAGGGAAGTAAAATGGTTGCTTGAAGTGAATAAAGGACAAAAAATAGAAAAAGGAAATATTGTAATTTGCCCACATGCAGGTTATATTTATTCTGGGAAAACTGCTGCTTTGAGTTTTTTGGCAATCGAAGAGGTTTTAAAAAAAGATAATAGTACAGCGATTATAATAGGACCAAATCATACTGGTCTTGGAGAACCAATTGCAGTTTCTTTAGATGAATGGAAAACCCCAATAGGAACAAGTTTAACTGATATTAATTTAGCGTTGGAGTTAATAAAAAATTGTCATCTGATGCAAAAAAATGAACTTGCTCATTTTCATGAACATTCTATTGAGGTTATGCTTCCTTTTATTCAAACAATAAATCCAAAAACAAAAATAGTTGCTATTTGTTTAGGAACTCAGGAAAAAAGAATTGCAAAAATTGTTGGACAGGCTATAGATGAAACAATTAAACAAAAAGAATTTCAAAAGAAACCTATTGCTATAATAGCTTCATCAGATTTTTCTCATTATCTTAGTGGAGAGGAAGCAAGAAAATTAGACATGATAGCTATCGAAAAAATAGAAAAATTAGATGTAGATGGATTTGAAGATTTGGTTTATAAAAAGGATTTGAGTATTTGCGGATATGGACCAATAACAGCTGCGATGGAGATTGCAAAATTAGAGGGAAAAAAAATGGGAAAATTATTGAAATATACCAATTCAGGAATTGAAACTAATTCTTCTGAAGATAGAGTAGTTGCCTATGCTTCGATAGTTTTTGTTTAAGGTGTAAAAATGGCAATTTCGAAAAGAAAAGACGAACATATAAAAATTGCATCTAGCCAAAAATCCCAATATAAATCATCAGCTGGATTTGATGAAATAGAATTTTTACATTGCTCCTTACCAGAATGTGATTTGGAAAAATTAAATTGCACTGTGGAATTTTTAGGCAAAAAAATATCTGCTCCGATTATGATAGGAAGTATGACTGGTGGAACCACAATGGCAAAAAAAATAAACAAAAGATTGGCTTTAGCAGCAGAGAAAGAAATGGTCCCACTTGCCCTTGGTTCCTATAGACCTCTTCTTGAAAACCAGCATGTTTTTGATAGTTATAATGTAAGGAAATTGTGTCCTTCAGTACCACTTATCGCAAATATTGGGGCAGTACAACTAAAGGAATATGAATTTAAAAAAATTGAAGAGGTAGTAAATAAAACAGAAGCAGATGCTCTTGCAATACATCTAAATCCATTACAGGAATGCATTCAACCAGAAGGACAAAAAAATTTTGAAGGAGTGTATGAAAAGATAATTCAATTGGCAGACTTTTTTAATTTACCCATAATAGTAAAGGAGACAGGCGGAGGGATAAATGCAGATATAGCAAAAAAATTTGAAAATACAAAAATTAGGTATGTTGATGTTTCTGGAAAAGGCGGTACTTCCTGGAGCAAGGTAGAATATTATAGAGGTGGAAAGATAGTTGGATTTGAGGAATGGGGAAATTATACTGCATTAGCAGTTGCAGAATGTTCTAAAGTAATTAAAACAATAGCTTCAGGAGGAATAAGAAATGGAATAGATGTTGCCAAATCCATTGCACTTGGAGCAGAATTGGGTAGTGCTTCTGCACCATTTCTAGTTAACCCTAATAAAAAACTCTATCTTTTTAAGGAACAACTTAAAAGATGTATGTTTTTAACAGGTTCTAAAAATATAGAGGAGTTAAAAAATGCTCCACTTTTAATATATGGAAAAATAGCTCAGATTATGAAGCAAAGGGGGATAGATGTAGAAGGATATGCTAGAAGAAAGTGAAAAAAATGATAGAAGAAATAAAAGATCTTGCATATTATTTAAGTCTAGAGTGTGCGTATAAGTATAAATTTGCAATTCCAAAAATAGTTGTTCAAAATTTAATAAAAAAATATCCAAGCATAGAAAAAAAGGAACTTCTTGAGTATAGTAGAGAGATATGTAAATTGGTAAACAGGATGAGTGATAATGAAATTCAAACTGCTTTGAATAAAGAAAGGACAAAAAGAAATAAAGGCTAAGATAGTTTAGCAAAGCTCCGAAATTATCTTAATAAATTATTGCAGATAAATAATTTTATTGTGGATAAATAATTAATTGAAAAAGAAACAAAAAGAAAAAAGTAAAGAAGGGAAAAAAATGACTATAGAAGATTTATTAAAAGATAAAAAATTAATGGATGAAATAAAAAAACAATGTTTAAAAAATGCAAAGGAATATGGAAAAGCAGATGCAAAAAGGCTAATTGGAAAAATTATTTCTAAATTTCCTGATAAAAAAAACAATGTTAAGGAGATTTTGGAAATCTTAGAGCTTGAAACTGAAAGAATAAACAAATTAAATAAAGAGGAATTAGAAAAAGAGATTTCTTATTATAAAGTAGATATAAAAGAAGAGAAAGAAAAAGCAAAAGAAGAAGTAAGAAAAATAGTTCTTCCAAATGCAGAAGAAGGAAAAGTAATTACTAGATTTGCCCCAGAGCCTGGAGGATATTTACACATAGGACATGCAAAGGCTATATGTTTAGAATATTTTAGTGCTTTAGAGTATAACGGAAAAATGCTGCTTAGATTTGATGATACAAATCCCCAAAAGGCAGAATGGATATATGTAGAAGAAATAAAAAAGGAGTTGGATTGGTTGGGAATAAAGCCATTCTCAACAAGTTATTCTTCCGATTATATGGAAAAATTTTATTTTTATGGAAATGAACTGATAAAAAATAATAAAGCTTATGTCTGCACATGCTCTCAAGAAGAAATAAAAAATAATAGAATAAAAAGAAAAAGATGTAAATGTTTTAGCAAAAAAGTTAGCATGGAATTAGAAAAATTTCAAAAGATGATAAAAGGAGAGTATGAGGAAGGTGAGGCTGTTTTAAGATTTGTTGGGGAGATGGATTCAGAAAATACAACACTTCATGATCCAACTTTGTTTAGAATAATTAAAGCACAACATTATAAAGAAAAAAACAAATATTGCTGTTGGCCAACCTATGATTTTGCAGCTCCAATTTTGGATTCTATAGAAGGAATAACACACGCTATGAGAAGTAAAGAGTATGAATTAAGAGACGAACTTTACTACAATATTTTAGATAGTTTGAAATTGAGAAAACCAATAGTAGTTTCTTTTTCAAGGCTTTCGATAAAAGGGATGCCTGTGTCCAAAAGACTTATTACACCTCTTATAAAACAAAAAAAAGTAGAGGGTTATGATGATCCTCGCCTTCCAACATTAGCTGCTTTAAGAAGAAGAGGGATTAGACCAGAAGCTATAAAGGAGTTTGTTTTATCTTTTGGTTTAACAAAGGTAGAAAGTGAGCCAGGTTTGGATAAGTTGCTTGTAATAAATAAAAAAATGATTGATCCACAAACAAAGAGGAGATTTTTTGTGCCTTTTCCAGCTGCAAGACTAAAACTGAATCTGCTTCCACAAAAAATTAAAATAAAAAACCATCCGACCTCTTCATTAGGTGAAAGAGAGATAAAGATTGGAGATGAAGAAATAATTTATGTTCCAAGAAAAGATATTGAAGATTTGAAGATTGGGGAAAAATTTAGACTTAAAGATTTTTGTTCTGTTGAGATAACAAAAAAACAAATGAACGATGAAACTATTGTGTTAGAAGGAAAAAAAATAACTGAACCTAAAAACTTAGAGGAGCAAAAAAAATTGCAATGGGTTATAGAGAACCAAAAAGTTTTTGTCCAAGTCTTGATACCAACTGAGCTTTATATTGGAGAGGAATTTAATAAAAATTCTTTAACTATAATAGAAGGTGTAAGTGAAAAAGAATGCCTTAATGATGAAATAGGAGAGACATATCAATTTGAAAGATTTGGATTTGTGGTTTTAGATAAAAAAGAAAAAAATAAACTAACATATATATTTATTTGTAAATAAATTTGGTATATGTTAGAGGAATATAGTCCTATTTTAATAGAAGAAAATGAAAAGGAAGCAATATATTCTGATTTTGAGATTTCAAATGAAATAAAAAATGTTTTAGAAACTAGAGGAATAAAAAAATTTTATAAATTCCAGAAAGAGAGCATAGAAAAAATATTGGAAGGAAAAAACATTTTAGTAATGGCGCCAACAGCAGCAGGAAAAACAGAATGCTATTTAATTCCAATTATCATTGCAGCACAAAAAGGTAAAAGATCACTTTTGATTTATCCAACAAAAGCCCTTGCTGCTGATCAGTTTAATAGATTTAAGGAGTTTACACTTTTTGGGATAAGAACAGAGATATATGATGGAGATACTCCACAACATATAAGAGAAAAAATTAGAACTGACCCCCCACATTGTTTGATTACTAATTTTGATATGCTTCACTTTATACTTTTGCATAATCGCTTATGGAAAGATTTTTTTTCAAAAATAAAATATGTAGTAATAGATGAGGTACATACTTATTCTGGAATTTTTGGTTGCCATATTGCAAATGTTATTTGGAGGTTGGAAAGAGTAATAAAGAATAATTTAAATAAAGAGGATGTTCAATATGTTTTATCTTCAGCAACTATTGGCAATCCTGCTGATTTTTGTCAAAGTTTATTTGGACAAAAAAAATTTGAGGTTATAGAGGCAATAGGAGCTCCAAAAGCAAAACTTTTACACTATATTGTTAATTATCCAGATGAAAGCCCGATAACAACTGCAATAAAAATTGCAAAAGAGATAAACAAAAAGACAATAATATTTGGAAATTCTCATAGCGTAGTGGAAAGAATATCTTATTATTCTTCTGAATTTGACTTTCCGATAGAAGCTTATAGAGCTGGATTAACTCCACAAAAAAGAAAAGAAATTGAAAAAAAATTTTCTGAAGGAAAAATAAATTGTATTGCTGCCACTTCTGCATTGGAATTAGGAGTGGATATTAAAGATGCGGAGGTATGCATATTAGCAGGCTTTCCTGGCTCAGTCACAAAAACAAAGCAACGAATTGGAAGAGTTGGAAGAAAGGGACAGAATAGTTATGTTGTTTTTGTAGCAAAACAATCTCCATTGGATCAGTATTATGCTACAAATCCAAAAGAATATTTGAATGGAATTCCTGAGAATTGTTATGCAAATAAATATAATGAAGCAATAAGAGAAATTCATCTTGTTTGTGCTGCAAAAGATGAACCTTTAAAAAAAGAGGAATTGGAAGAAGAAGATGAAGTGTTGATAAAAAATACAATAGAAAAAGAATACTTAAAGGAATTTAAAAATTATTATTTTCCTACAAAAAAAGGCAATGCTCTTGCAAGAACACTTTCATTGAGAGGGACAAATAACAAGATTCAAATATATGATACAAAGGAAAGAAAAATAATTGGTGAAAGAGAATTTGGTTTGGCAATAGGAGAATTATATCAGGAGGCAATATATTTGTTAGGTGGAAAAAAGTATTTGGTAAAAAATTTAAATTTAGAAAAAAAAGTTGCATATGTAGAAGAGATAAAAGAAGATGAACCAGTGTATACACAGGCATATAAAAGAAGAGACATAGAGATAATAAAAAAAATTACAGAACAGAGAGTTCTTGATTTGAAGATTGAATATGGAAAGCTTTATATAAGGAATAAAGTGGAATCATATGCATTAAAAAATATTTATAACAATCAAATTTTGGGAAAGTATGAACTTGCAAATCCGCTAGAATATAATTATAATACATATGGATTTTGGGTTGATCTTTCTAAATATTGCCCATTTACTAACGAATATTTAGATGGTTTGCATGCTCTTGAGCACATAACAATAGCAATGATGGGGGGAATTAGTGGGATAGAACCAAATGAAATTGGAGGTATTTCTTATCCAACTGGAACAATAATTTATTACGAAGGAATAGAAGGGGGCACAGGTGCATGCCTACCTATAATTAAAAAATATGACCAATGCCTTAAGATGGCATTGGATAGAATGAAAAAATGCGATTGTATTGGTGGATGCCCAAAATGTGTTTTTAGTCCACAATGTGGAAATGATAATGAATATTTAAATAAAGAAAAAGCGATTGAGATTGTGAAGAAAATTTTAAAAATTAAATGAGTATGTAAAAAAGTGGTTTTTATGAAAAAGGAAATAATAGTATTATCCATAGGTGGGTCTGTTATTAACGATGGAAAAGCTTCTGTTGAAAAAGCAAATTATATTGCTGGGGTTTTAAAAGCTTCTGATTATAAGATGGGGATAGTGGTTGGAGGAGGCAAAGAAGCTAGGGAAAAGGTAAAGAAGACTTTAAAAAAAGGATTGAATCAGTTTTATGCAGATTTGGAAGCAATAGCAGTTACTAAAAAAAATGCAGATGTATTGAGAAAGGCATTAGGAAAAGAAGCAGGAAAAAAAATTTTTGATAATTTTTTAGATGCTGTAAAAGCCATAAAAAAACAAAAATATGTTTTGATGGGAGGAACAATCCCTGGCATAACTACAGATACAGATGCTGTTTTATTGGCAGAGGCTATGGGAGCAAAGAGACTTTTAAATATTTCGGATTCAGCAATTTATTCCAAAGATCCAAAGGAAGAAGGGGCAATAAAATACGAATACTTAACATTTGATGAACTTATTTCTTTGGCTCAAAAATTTGATCAAAGGCAAGCTGGTACAAATTTTATTTTTGATTTACTTGCATGCAAATTGATTAAACGATCAAAAATTCAAACTCATTTTATTGAAAGCAAAAAACCACAAGATATATTGAACGCTATAGAAGGAAAAAAACATGATGGAACAGTGGTAGGGGAGCTTAGATAAAAGGGGAAAAAGAATGAAGATTTCAGTTATAATTCCAACCCTTAATGAAGAGAAAAATATTATAAAAACCCTTAGGGCTATAAAGGCCCAAAAAGTAAAATCCGATGTAGAAATAATAATAGCTGATGGAGGTTCTACTGACAAGACTATTGAACTTGCAAGAAAGTATGCAGATAAAATTGTAGTTGAGCATACTAGAACAATTGCAGCAGGAAGACAAGCTGGTGCAGATGTAGCAGAAGGAGAAATTTTGGTGTATACAGATGCTGATGCAGTTCCTGAAAAAAATTGGCTTGAAAAAATTTCTATGGCTTTTGAGAATAAAAAAATTGTTGCAGCATATGGATGGATAATACCATTAAAAGGGAATAAAATAGAGGTTTTTATTTTAAAATATTTGGCTTTAGTAGTTGCTTATTTATCATCTATTATTGGATGGGATTATTTAGCTGGAAGCAATATGGCTATTAGAACAAGCTCTTTTAAAAAAGTGGGTGGAATGAATATTCACCTGACAACTGGGGAGGATATAGATATAATAAAAAGATTGCGTAAAATAGGAAAAGTGGTTTTTGTACCTCAAGCAGTTGTTAGATATTCAATGAGAAGAATAAGAAATTGGGGATACAAAAAATATTTTTTGTTTCATGCAAAAAATTATTTTATGTTCCATCTTTTTAACAAGACTGAAAAGCATTATGAACCAATAAGATAACTTTAATTTTATTTTGTAAGAAAATAAGTAAATATTAGGATAAGGGCTATTAAGAATACTGCAAAGACAATTTGTTCGCTCATGATATTTAATATAAACTTTAATTTATTAAACTTTATTATGAAAATAGCCTTTGTTTCTGATACCCATTTTGGTTATGAGAGATTTGAAGAAGATGCATATCTGCAGGGAAAGGAAGCTATTCTTTCTGCATCAAAAAATGCTGATATTATATTATTAGGTGGAGACATTTTTGATAAAAGAAATCCAAATTTAGATACAATATTAAAAGTTGTAGAAATATTGATGGAAGCAAAGCAAAATTTAGCTTCTAAATTTGGAAAAAAAATATTAGCAATAGCAGGCACTCATGAACTTACAGCCAAAAATACACTTAATGTAATTTCTTTTTTGGAGAAAATAGGAATTTTAGAAAATCCTGCTAATAGGGAGATAATTATAGAAGATGAGAATGGAGATAAAAAAACAAAAATTTTAATTAGAGGACTTAATGGAGTTCCAGAAGAGATAGCTAAATTAGCTTTTGAAAAGATTGGAGAAAAAAAACCACATGGTGATTTTAATATCTTTGTTTTTCATCAAACATTAAAAGAATTTGTCCCTGGGACAAATGAGGATTTTGCCTCTTTTGAAGACCTCCCAGAAGGATATGACTTATATCTTTGTGGGCATATCCATAACAGAAGAGAATATATGAATGGAAGATTACAGATACCTGGTTCAACTCTAATAACTCAATTAAAAGATGAAGAGCAAGAACAAAAAGGATATATAATTATAGATACAGAAAACAAAAAGATTGAATTTGTACCAATCAAAACAAGAAAGTTTATTGTGAAGGAGATTGAATTTAAACAGGCTAATACCCATACTCTCAAAACTGTTATTTTGGAAGAATTAAAAAAGATAGTGGAAGAAAATAGAGGCGAAAATCCAATAGTAAAGATTAAACTTAAAGGTAGTTTGGCAAGTGGTTTGATGCAATCAGAATTATCACTTACTCCAAATCCTGAGATTTATTATTTAGAATTGGACAACCAGTTAGAGGGTTTATCCATTATTGAACAATTGGACATAATAAAGAAGGAAATAAAAAAAGAAGATTATAGCAGTGAAAAAATCGAAGAGATTGGAATGAGATTTTTGTTTCAGAATGCGTCTTCTTTAAATATAAGTAAAGAGGAAGCTTATGGATTTTTTAAAAAGTTTTTGAATGAAGAAAAAAATTAAAATTAGGAAAAAATTTCTTTTCTTAATTTTTTCATATGTTCTATTCTTTTTTGAAGAAGTTTTTTTGTCCCTATATCCCCTCTATGCCAAAGAGGGCCTTTTATTGCAGGTATATCTTTTTCTATTTTTTCACTTGCTTCTTCAATAGAATCTGCAGATGCCAAAAGAGCAAGTGCTCTGCTTTTTGAAGTATAGAGGATACCTTCTTTCTCATTTACTGAACCAAAAAAAAGCTCTGTTTCTTTTAGTTTTGAATAATCTATTTTTATTTCCGCTGGTTCTATTGGCTTTTCTGGATAGTTTTCTGGAACTAAATACTTTACCACTGTTGCCTTTTTTTCCCAAAATATTTGCTGTTGATCAAGTTTTTCTTTAGCTATGGAATCCAAAATATCAAAAAGAGGAGTTTGAAGAACTGCTAAAACATTAATAACTTCTGGATCGCCAAATCTAGAATTTGTTTCTAAACAATAAACTCCGTTTGCTGTAGCTATAAAGCCACCATAGATTATACCCTTATAAGGAATAGATTCTTGCTTCAAAGCAGAGATTATTTTAGTTAATATCTCCATAGCTTTTTTGTAGTCTTCTTCTTCTAAAAATGGAAGTACTAAAGAAGAGGAGGAGTATGAGCCCATACCTCCAGTGTTTGGCCCGATATCTCCTTCAAAAGCTCTTTTATGGTCCTGAACCATAGGCATACCTTTGACTGATTTTGAATCTGAAAAAGCCATTAGTGAAAATTCTTCCCCTTCTAATTTCTCTTCTATAATAACTCCAAGCTCTCCCCCGATTTTACTTTTTATTACTTCTTTAGCATATTCTTTTGCTTGAGCAGAATTTTTGAGTTGAAAACCAACCACCTTTACCCCTTTTCCAGAAGTTAAACCACATGGTTTTATGGCGACATTTCCTCCCAAAGAATCAATATAATCATCTATACCCTCAGTACTAAGAAAATGCTTAAATTTTGGGCAACCAGGTATTGAGTATTTCTGCATTAATTCTCTTAAAAAGTTTTTATCCCATTCAATTCTTGCTGCTTTTTTGGAAGGTGCAGCGCATTTTATTTTAGCAGCTTCTAAATAGTCTACAACACCTGCAGCCAAAACAGCATCAGGGGAAGGGAAGGCTAAATTTATCTCTTTTTCTGCTGCCCACGCACTAACTTGTACTCCATCTGTTGTATTTCCTATTTTATAATCTCCATTAGATTTTTGACAAAGAAGTTTTATACTTGGATTAAGAGCATCTGCAAAGCAAAAAAGTTTGATGTTTGGTGATTTTAAGATTGCCTTAGCTATAGCATCCTCTCTTGCTCCGTTTCCAACCAATAAGAAATTTACCATAGAAAAATTGCTAAGTTAACTATTAAAAAATTATTTTTCAAACTTGTCCCCAGCTATTTTAGAAAGTAAAATGGTACGTTTTTCATCTGATAAATAATGGTCTGCTCCATTCTCCCAAGCCTGAAGGATTCTAAGATATTTCGAATCAACAAACATATTTGGAATACCGGAAGTAACTGGGGTATCTCCCCCTACTAGTGCTCCTTCTGTTCTATCATCAAAAGCTCCTCTGGTTGAATCAATAAAATATTTGATAAGCCCTCCTTTATATCCATTTGCACGTTGAGAAAAATATTTTCCATGCTCCTTATCCTTAGTTATTGAATAAGCCAATCTAACCAGTGCAAACATTTCTTCAGAGTTTAAACCATAATGAACAAATAATGGATCGGACTTTTTTAATCCCAAAAATGCACTTTCCTGAAACATGAATTGTTCAGCCCACCAAAAAGCATCTTTAAGACTTTGCTGTGCTGTTTTACCTTGGCGCTGAAATGCCTCAACCATTTTAAATATAAATGCTGTCATTGTTTTGTATTGTTGTTCGTTTAAAATTTTTTTATATTCTGGATGAGTAGATTGAATAAAAAAGTTTACTTCTTGTTCTGAGAGATACTTTTTTTTATTTTCAGATGCAGTATTTGGAACAACCATCCGATCGCCCAGAGTATATAAAAGAAGAGAATAATTTTAAAAGTATTGATTAAAAAAGAAAATTTTTGAGTATGCTCTGGTTATATAAATTTTTAATAGATAGATAGCTAAATATTTAACTTTTTGCTCTTTAAAAAAAACTCTTAAAACTAAACTATCTTCAATTTTATTTCTTTTAGTTTTATGTTTAGCTCACGACCTATTTTAAGTATTTTCTTTGAATCTGAAAAATTTTTATCTACTAAAAATGCTATTCCATCTTTTCCACCAGATCCAGGACATCTGCCTGCTATTACTCCATCTAATTCTTCTGCTTTTTCGATTAATTTTGTTAAAACAGGGGGTTCTACAAGATCAAAATCTTTAGATAATTTTTTTGCTTGAAAGGAAAGAAGATTTAAATACTCTCTTGCCTGATGAGTATAATCCCTTACTTTTAGAGAATCTTTTTTTAGAAGAAAAAAAAATGCATTTTTTTCTGCATCATTTTGTTTTTTTAGAAGTTTAAAGTAAAGCTCTGGGTTAAATTCCTTGAATTTATAAAAAGTTTTAATACTTGAAAAAGTAGATGTGAAACCTTCTAAAATATTAAAAAAAAGAACGGAATAATCTGAAGGCAAAGAAAAAGGTTTTACTTCCAAACCAGGCCAATTGGTGTTTAAAATATCAATAAAATATTTTTTATCAAGAATTTTTTCATCATTTATAAAATTGGGCTCAAAACGTTTATATTCAATACTAGTACAATAGGCTGCGGTTGCAATATCATAACCTGAACCAAGTTTTTTGGAAAAGGCAGCATAAGAATATTGGGCAATTTTATGTATAATATCTAAATGTTTTTCTTGTTCTAATCCTTGAGCACTAAAAAGTGCTTTTACTATAGCAACAGTTGCAGCTGCCGAGCTTCCAAGACCTGACTTATTTTTTTTCGTTCCAAAAATAGAGCTGTTTGAAAGGCTTAAGGATACATCCTTTTTCCAACAATTTATATGTTTTAAATATTCTTCAGAGAAAAGATATGGATAAGAAACTAAATTATCAAAAGTTTTTGGTTCAAAATTTAATCCAAATTGTTTGGAGATTATTCTTTTTTGACCAAGCTTAAAGGAAATGCTTACTCCTTTATTTTTTTTATCTAATACAGCAAAAGAGAATGCACTAAAACCTTTTTCTAAAACTGCATATTGACCATAGAAGAGAATTTTCCCTGGGACAGTGATCATAACATCCCTTTAAAGGTACTTCCTGCACCAATATTTTGTACAAAAATATTTTTTTGAGATGAGATAGTTTTTAAAGCATCTAAAACCTTTTTTTGATTTTTGTCTAAAGTAAAAATTATTGGGTTTGGACCTGCATCAAAAGTGTAAGCAGCAATGATTTCATTTGTGTTTAGTTCAGAGATAACTTCTATTAATTTTCTGCTTTTATCATTTAAATAAATAATTGGAGGGTAAGTGTTTAGCATTATAGAATGCAAAGCATTTGAAGCCTGCATACAGATCATAGCAAATTTCTCAAAATCTTTGGCTTTGATAGAATCTAATAGAGATGGTAGAAGAGTTTTTTCTTCATATTCCACCCAATGATAGTATAATGGATTTGTAGATAAGCTATGTTGCATTCCCACTCTACTTTTAATTTTTTTTTCTTCTTTTCCTAGAATTAGATAAATAATTTTTAATTCTTTCCAATGAGTAGGAGAAAAAAGGGATTTTGAATAGCTGCAAAAAAGAAGGTCTAAATCTTTTGGATTTTTAGGCAAATTATCATAACCTCTTTTCCAGAGTACAAAACCTCCTTGCTGCGGTACACTTCTACTAGCTGAACCACTTCCAAGACGAGCTATTGCAGATAACTTTTCATCTGTTGAAAAAAATTTTTCAAAAACCTCTGGCTCTAATTCTTTAAATGCACCAGCTAAAGCAGAGGCTAATGCTGCAAAGCCTGAAGCAGATGAAGCAAGACCTGCTCCAGTTGGAAAATTATTAGATGATTGGATTTGATAGGAATAGTTTTTTATTTCCGGGATAAAGGTAGAGACTTTTTGAAAGAAATTTAGGATATATAAAAACTCTTGACTATTTGGTAGGACTTTTTTTTTGTTTAGTTCAAATGAAATAGAAAAATTTTCTTTTTTCATTAATAGAGAAGTAGAAGTAAAAAACTTGTCCACACAAAAAGAAGCGCTTGATTTAGTGGGGATAAAATAATTTTCAAAAGTTGGATGTTTGCCCCAATATTTAATAATTGCAATATTGGTTGGAGCTTTTGCAACAACTAAAACCTCCTTCATTTATACACCTTCAATTAATTCTTTATTTTTGCTAAAAAAGTTTCTGCATGGTTCTAAAAGTTTTATTAATTTCTTTGCTAGAGCATTTTTTAAATCAGAAGGGTGGATCTTTCCATCTACATAATCTTTTTTTAATTCATTTATATTTGTATATTCTACATCACCACCATATTTTTCATCTCTTTCTATTCTAAATATTCCTTCTGAAAAAGCGAATGCTTCTGTGTAATCCAATACTGGATTATTTTCCACATCTTTTGGCTGACAGGTGGCTTTATTTATTTTTCTTTTTATCTCTTCCTCGCTATCATGAATAAAAATGCAGGACTCTGGTTTGGATTTTGACATTTTTGTTTCCAACATTTCCTCATCTTTATCAGAGTAAGTCATTTTCTTTTTTCCTTCTAAACCAGGAATTAATTTACTATGGACAGCTATTACTTTTTTTTGTTTATATTTGTTGGCAAGCTCTCTGCAAAGTACATGTACTTTTCTTTGATCCATACCAGCATGAGCAAGATCAACATCCAAAGCCCATATATCGGCTACTTGCATGGCTGGATAAATTATAGAAGAAGAGGGCAAGGTTTCTTTTTCATTTCGACCCATAATAGTAGTACAACGAATCATTCTGTTCAAAGTAGTATCTTTAGAAATCAAAAGGACATTTTTCCAATATTCTTTGCCTACTTTTTCATAAAGTTTTGAACCAAGAACAAAATTTACATTTTCAAGTCCTAAAGATAAAAATGCTGCTTTAAAATAGCCTTCAGCTACTTTTTGAATTTTTTCTAAATCTCCATTGAATTTATTATTTATCCAAGCATGATAGTCTGCTAAAAAAATCGTCGGTTTTATACCTGCTTTTATAAAATCTTTTATTTTGAGTGCAGTAGAAAGACCAGTACCTAAATGAACTTTTCCTGAAATTTCAAAACCGATGTAATGCTTTGGTTTAGAGTTGGTTTCAAACAAATTTTTTAATTCTTCTTCTGTTAGAATTTCAATAATACTACCTTTTTTGACCAAATCTATTTTGGAGTAAATGTCCATAGAATAGTTAGGAAAACTGGAATTTTTAAGTGTTTTGCATAAAAAAGACGGATTTTAAACGAGTAACGAATAGAAAAATAAAAATTATGTAAGGAAATGAAAAAAAATGAAGAAAAAAAAATATATTTATAAATTTTAAGATGGATAAAAAAATGCACGACTTTTTTTGGGTGGAATGATGAGGGAGGAAAAAGAAAAAACAAAAGAAACTTTTTCTAAAGATACAAATGGATTAAAGATTGAACGAGTTTTCACTAAACCAGATCAAGATGTATATTCCATGTTTGAATATGAAATCCGGAATTCCATTATAAGTGATATAGATGGCTCTACAGTTTATGAGTTAAATAACATAGAAGTACCAAAAGGTTTTTCTCAAGTTGCAACAGATATTTTGGCACAAAAATATTTTAGAAAAGCTGGAGTTCCTCAAAAAGATAAAGATGGAAGAATAAAAATAGATCCACAAACTAAACAACCTATTTTAGGTGGAGAAACTTCAATAAAACAAGTAGTAAAAAGACTTGCTTGTACTTGGAGATATTGGGGAGAAAAATATGGTTATTTTGCTTCCTTGGAAGATGCTGAAACATTTGAAGATGAGATTGTATTTATGCTTTTGAATCAAATGGCAGCTCCAAATTCACCTCAGTGGTTTAACAATGGATTAGCACATGTATACTCCATTAAAGGTAAAAGCCAAGGACATTATTATGTTGAACCAAAAACTGGAGAGGTAAAGTTATGTGAGGATGCATATACCCACCCACAACTACACGCTTGTTTTATCCAGTCTCTAAAAGATGACTTAGTAAATGAAGGAGGAATATTTGACTTGCTTACAAGAGAAGCGAGATTATTTAAATACGGCTCTGGCACTGGAACGAATTTTTCTACTTTGCGAGCTGCAGGTGAACCATTATCAGGTGGTGGAAAATCCTCTGGCTTGATGTCTTTTCTAAAAATTTATGATAGGGCAGCTGGGGCAATAAAATCAGGAGGTACAACAAGAAGAGCAGCAAAAATGGTAATAGTGAATATTGATCATCCAGACATAGAGGAATTTATCAATTGGAAGATGGAAGAAGAAAAAAAAGTTGCTGCTCTTTATAGCGGTTCATACAGCATGAGAAAAACTTTAAACAGAATAATGCAGATAGCAAAGGATGAAAATACTACTGATTTTAAGAATAATAAGAGATTGCGCCAAGCTGTTGCAGAAGCACTTGCTTGTAATGTGCCTGGAAATTATATATTAAGAGCACTTTCATTAGTTCAACAAGGAATATACAAATTTGATATGCCTCTTTATGAATTGAATTATGAAGGAGAGGCATATAGCACTGTTTCTGGTCAAAACTCAAATAACTCTGTTAGAATTCCAAATGAATTTATGGATGCATTAAGAGAAGATGGAGAATGGAAACTGATTAGAAGAACAGATGGAAAAGTTGCAAAAATAATAAAAGCAAGAAAGCTATGGGACCAGATTGCTTTAGCTGCTTGGAATTGTGCTGACCCTGGATTGCAATTTGATGATACAGTTAATCAATGGAACACTTGCTTAAATGATGGTAGAATAAATGCTTCCAATCCTTGTTCTGAGTACATGTTTTTAGATGATACCGCTTGTAACTTGGCTTCCTTAAATTTGGTGAAATTTTTAGACGAAGAAACTGGATTATTTAAAGTAAGGGAATTTTTGCATGCAGTAAGACTTTGGACAATTGTTTTGGAAATTTCTGTTTTGATGGCTGGATATCCATCAAAAGAAATTGCTAAAAGATCTTATGAATATAGAACACTAGGGTTAGGATATGCAAATTTAGGCAGTTTACTTATGATTTTGGGCCTTCCATATGATTCTCCAGAAGCCTTGGCTTACGCTGGCTGTATTTCTGCACTTTTGACTGGACAGGCATACGCTACAAGTGCTGAGATGGCAATGTGTCTTGGTCCATTTAAAGCATATCAAAGAAATAAAGAACATATGTTAAGAGTAATAAGAAATCATAGAAGAGCAGCATATAATGTCAATAAAGAGGAATATGAAAAAATGATTATAAAACCATTTGGAATTGACCAAAAATATGCCCCAACATATTTATTGAAAGAGGCCCAGGAGATTTGGGATAAAGCATTGGAACTTGGAGAAAAATATGGATATAGAAATGCACAAGTGAGTGTTATAGCCCCAACTGGCACAATTGGACTTTTGATGGATTGCGATACCACTGGAATTGAACCAGATTATGCAATCGTAAAATTTAAGAAATTGGCTGGTGGAGGATACTTTAAAATTGTAAACCAATCTGTAAAAAAAGCTCTAAAAAGGCTTGGATATAATAAAAACCAAATAGAGGAAATTGAATATTATTGTAAGGGACATGGAACATTAGTTGGATGTCCGTTTATAAATAGAGAAACATTGAAAGAGAAAGGATTTAGCGATGAGAAAATAGACCAAATCGAGCTTCAATTACATTATGTTTTTGATATTAGAGAGGCTTTTAACAAATATGTTCTTGGAGTGGATTTTCTAAAAGCATTGGGAGTAGATGAAAAAAAACTTGAAGACCCAAAATTTGATTTATTACAATTTTTAGGTTTTAGTTTAGAAGAAATTGAAAAAGCAAATGAGTATGTTTGTGGAACGATGAGTATTGAAGGTGCACCGCATCTTAAAGTGGAACATTATCCAATTTTTGATTGTGCAACCAAATGTGGAAAGAGAGGAACAAGAGCAATACATTATAAAGCCCATATTAGAATGATGGCTGCAGTCCAACCATTTATAAGTGGTTCAATTTCAAAAACAATAAATATGCCTCAAGATTCCACAATTGAGGATGTTAAAGAAGCTTATGAATTATCTTATCTATTGATGTTAAAGTGTATTGCTATATATAGAGATGGCTCAAAACTATCTCAGCCCCTTAGCTCTATAACTTCTTATGAAGAAGAAGTCAAAACACTTGAACAATTATCTTCTGAAGCCCAAGCTATTTTCGGAGGAGGACAACAAAGAGCAGTGCTTTCAACATTACAAAGAAGAAAGCTTCCTCCAAAAAGAAGAGGATTTGTTCAAGAAGCAAAAATTGGTGGCCATAAGATTTACATAAAAACAGGTGAATATCCTGATGGAACACTTGGCGAAATATTTATAGACATGTATAAAGAGGGGGCAGGATATAGAGCATTGCTAAATTGCTTTGCTATTGCTGTTTCCAAAGGGTTACAATACGGGGTTCCGTTAGAGGAATTTGTAGATACATTTGTATTTACAAAGTTTGAACCATATGGACCTGTTAGCGGCCATGAGGCAATTAAAAGTGCAACCTCAATCGTAGATTATGTGTTTAGAATGCTTGGATATGAATATTTGCATAGGACAGATTTTGTACATATAAAACCATCTTTGCTTGAAAAAGAATCCCAAGCAAAATTGGTTGAACAAATTAAAAATACAGATGAACAAAAAAAGAAGATTGAAAACATAGAAGAAGTAGAAGAAGAAAGCAAGGAGGAGAAAGTAAAGCATGCAAAATCTTTGGGATATAGCGGGGAGCAATGTCCAACCTGTGGCTCAATGAAAATGAAAAGAAATGGAAACTGCCTTTTATGTGAGGATTGCGGAGAAACCACTGGATGTAGTTAGATCTCAAAATTAGCTAAAAGATATGGATGAGTAGAAATTTATAAATTTATTGAATTTAGTCTTTTTAGGATTCTTGGTAAATCTGAAGGAGAAGAAAGAACAAAATCTGCTTTAGTACCATCATCCCCATAAACAAATCCCCAAAGAGCAAAAAAAGTTGTTAATTTTAATGCTTTTGCTCCCTTTATATCTCTTGAAGGATTATCTCCAACCATTCCAACCTCCTTAGGTTGAAGTTTCATTTCCGAAAGAATTTTTAAAAAAGGCTTTGGAGAAGGCTTAAAAGCATTTGTTTGATCAAATGTTCCGATGAAATCAAAATAATGAAAAAGATTACATTTTTTTAAGCGGTTGTGGACATGCTCTAAAGTAGCATCCGATAAAACTGCCAGCGTATAGCCATCATTTTTTAGTTCTTCAAGCATATCAGTTATTCCTAAATATGGATGAAGAATATTTTCTTTTGTTTTTTTATAAGCTTGTACTGCTAAATTTAAAACTTTTTTATGTTCCTTAGAAGAGATTTTAAATTGCGACAAATAATCATTTATAGCGTATTGATAATCAGTACCTTTGGAATAATAAATACTAAAAATACCATCAAAAATTTCTTCTAAATTTTTGTTTAATAATTTTGAATCTTTAATTACCTTTGCAGCAGACAAAACTGACTTTTGTTTGAATTCCCAGAAATTGATTAAGGTATTATCCAGATCAAATATCATTCCTTTTATCATAAAAATATTATAGACTGTTATAAATAAAAAGATTAAAAAGAAAAAATTATTTGATGAGAGTGGAAAGAATTAAAAGATTGTTAGAAAAAAGCCAGATATTAATTGAAGTAGTAGATGCAAGAATGATAGAAAAATGTAGATTGAGAGAAATAGAAAAAAAATATCAAAATAAAGTAGTGGTTGTAGCTACCAAAGTAGATTTAATAGATGAAGAAACAAAAAAAGAGGAAGGAATATTTTTTGTAGATAATAAAACTAAAGAAGGAATAAAAGAACTGAAGGATAAAATATTGCAAATTGGTATTGAGAAGTTAAAAAAATATTCTGGCCCAATAAATGTTTTTGTTTTTGGCTTACCAAATGTTGGAAAATCTTCTTTAATAAATGCTTTAAGTGGAAGAAAAGTTGCAAAAACTGGTTTTAGGGCAGGGATCACAAAAGGGCTACAATGGATAAAACTTTCAGATAGGATAATGTTGATTGATAGCCCAGGAGTAATAGACAAAAAAATAGAGAAAGATATTTTAGGATTAACTGCTTCAATAGATGCACAAAAAATACAAAATCCAACTAAACTCGCAAATAGGATAATTGAGATGTTTTTCAAAAAAAACAAATTAGAAAAACTTTTTTCTTTTTTTAAAATTTCTCCAGATACTAAAAAAGGAAAAGTGATTGAAGCCATTGCAAAAAGAAGAGGTTTTTATATGAAGGGAGGAAAATTGAATATCGAAGAAGCTTCTAGAGTTATAATAAGAGAATGGCAAAAAGGCAGGTTAAAAATATAAGTTTTTAGATTAAAATAATTCTGTGTGGGAAGATGAGAGAATACAGCGAGGAGGAAAAAAAAATACTTGCACAATATTGTACTAATTTAGATAAGCCGATTTATGGATTAATAAATTTACCAGAAGTGGTGGCTGGTGCTCTTTTTTCTAGATATTCACGCTCTTCAAAATCTGCCAGAGAAGTATTACTAGAAGAATTTATTCAGAATATAGATATGGAATTTTCCAAAATAGCAGCCAGTATAGATAGCAACAAACAAATTGTTGCTACACAAAAAGCAGAGGAATTTTATAATAGGGTCTTGGTTGGATATGGGGATGATTCTGTTGCAGAATTAGGAGGAGCGCATATGGCAATTGAAGAGATTTCAAATATTGCCACAAAATTTATTGAAGATAGCAGGATTGGACTTTCTCCTTTGGAAAAATCTACAAGATATGTTTATTTTGACCAAAAAGATAACGATGGGAATTACAGATATTACAAAGGAAAAGAAATTTTGAATACAAAAGTCGGGCAAGAGTATATAAAGACCTCTAATTATTTGTTTGAAGTTTATTCTAAATTGTTGAAAGAGGTTTATCAAAAATTATTAGAAAAATATCCACAAGGACAAGATATTTCAAAAAGGGCTTATGAAAATACAATTAAAGCAAAAACTTGTGATTTGTTAAGAGGACTTTTGCCAGCATCTACATTAACCAATATGGGGATATTTGCTAATGGGAGAGCATATGAGTATTTGCTTACAAAAATGTATGCTAGTAATTTACCTGAAATCAATTTCATAGCTGAGGAAATGTACCAGGAGCTTATGAAAATAATCCCTTCTTTTGTTAAAAGGGTGAAAAGCCCCCATGGATTAGAATCCATAGAATATATAAAGAACACAAAACAAGGTATTAGGGAGTATATGGAAAAAAATTTCACAGGAAATGAGGACTTGCAAAAAGAGGAAGTTGAATTAGTATATTATGACAAGGAAGCAGAGGACAAAATAATTTGGGCTATTTTATTTGAAAATGGATTTAGTTATAAAGATGCTCAAAAAAAAGCAATAGAACTTTCCGAAGAAAAAAAAATTCAAATTCTAAAGGAATATGTCGGTAAGAGAAAAAATAGAAGACATAAACCATACAGAGCATTTGAATTGCCATATTATACTTTTTCAATATGTGCAAACTTTGGCCAGTATAGAGATATACAAAGGCACAGGATTTTAACTCAAGTAAGACAACTTCTTGATTGCAAAAAAGGATATGATATACCAAAGGAGATAGTTGAATTTGGATTTAAAAAGGAATTTGAGGATGCACTTTCTGTTGCAAAAGAATGTCATCAAAAAATGGAGGAGGAATTAAATAAAGAGCTTGCTCAATATATTGTCCCAATGGCATATAGATTAAATTGGTATATAAATCTTAATTTGAGAGAAGCCTTCCATTTAATTGAGTTGCGTTCTTCCATACAGGGGCATGCGGATTATAGGAGATTAGTTATTAAGATGTTTGAAAAAATAAAACAGGTTCATCCAAGATTAGCAGAAGGAATGATTTTTGTAAATGAGAAGGAAGTTGAATTGGAAAGATTAGAAGCTGAAAAAAAAGTTGATAAGAAATTAAAGAGTTTTATGCATTAAACTTTGTTACCTAAAGGTTTAAAACCTTTCTTGCATTAATAAGTACATCAAAAAATGCTATTAAAGAAAGAACTAGATTGGAGGGAAAAAATGACAGAAGAACATAATAAAATAGAGAATTTAGCACATGTTTTAAGTATTTCTATTATAATTGGATTTTTTCTTTTAGGTATTTTTACCTATCTTGGTTTAGACTCAATAAACCAGGCTATAAGGGAAGGCACCTCGCTACAAAAACAATATATGAATTTGAT
>JBKBMW010000007.1:0-22422 GCA_046295675.1 Candidatus Anstonellaceae archaeon
AACTCTGGATCCTTATCAAAAATTTTATTTCCCAACTTTAAAATTTTCTTTTTAGCTAATTTTAAGAGGTATTGTTCGGACTTAGTAAGAGTAAGAGCTTGAGGTAAAACACCTTTTCTTGAAGTTTGAATTTCTAAACCTGCTGGAGGGTTTTTTTTGAAAAAAATTTGATTAACATGTTGCTGAGTAGTTGTTTGAAATGGTGGTGTTTTCTGATAGTTCACCTTATGCATTTTAAACCCTCCCTAATTTAATATCCTTGTAAGATATAAATGAAAAGAACTACTATAAAAAACTTACCTTTTAATTACTTTAAATGTCGAAATGATTCTTCAGTGCTCCAGATTTTCATCATCTTAGAATCAGAAAACCAATAAAGCTCATCATCCAAAAATTACTTGGAACAAAAAATTAAAAATGGGATCGTAGGGATTTGAACCCTAACATGCAGGTTTCTTTCTCCCTTTAGAGGAATCTGGAGCCTGCCGCGCTGCCAGATTACGCCACGACCCCATCAGTAAAAAATTTTTCTGGCATAGTATTAAATCTATAAAAATTAAATAACTTAATCCTTTGTTTTTTTTCCACTTATAAAAAAGAAGCTCTTAGATGAAAACAACCAATATATTTGAACTAATTTTAAAAGTATCTTATTATTGAAATCAATTTGTGGATAAACTTTAATAGGTTTTAAATCAGCCTCTTTGAACCATTCTAAAATTTCCTCAATGCTGTGATAAGATTCAAACGGAGTAGCGTATTTATCTGCAAGTAAAACCAAGGCTGTTTTTGTTTTTGGCCTAAAAAAATGAACTAAAAAATTCACAATCTTTTGTGGAGTTTTAAAGAAAAATTTTAATAAAAACCTTTGTAAACTGAGAAAAAATCTTCCAGGTGAATTATATAGCCCTAAAACTATTATTCCATCTCTTTTTAAAAAAGAAGATAATTTTAAAAAATTCCCTTTTGCATCTAAAGAATGATGGAGTGAACCGATACATAAAATCAAATGGTATTTTTTCTTTGTTCTAAAACTCTCAAAAGAAGAAACAAAATAATTTACCTTTGCTTTTAACTTCTGTGCATTTTTTCTTGCTATTTTAATAGAAGATGCAGAGAAATCAAAAGCATCCACATTAGCTTTAAAAAAAGCTAAATAAAGTGATTTTTCTCCAGTGCCACAACCTGCATCTAAAACAGACAAACCTGAAAGATTAGCTTTTTTCAAATTCGCTGCATTTAAAATTTTTCTCATAATAAAATCATGTTTTGGATGAAATAGATCTGATTTAAGGACAATTTTTTGGTTAGGATAAGGGTAAGTATTATAAAAGTTTTTTATTTCTTGAAAAAGTTTTTCGTTGCGCATTAAAAGACATCTTTTAAAAAAATTTAAAAAGTTTCCTTTGAAAAGAATTTTAAATTATATTATAAAGCAATAAAAAAACAACAAAAGTTTTATATATTAAACTTGAGTATATCAAAAAAGAGATAAAAAAATCTAAGGTGAGAGTATGCATGAAAAAATGGATAAAAAATTATTGCAAAAAGTAAATGAACAAATAAATAAAGAATTGGAATCGGCTTATATCTATTTTGCAGCTTCTTCAATTTGTCAGAATTTAAATTATAGAGGATTTGCAAATTGGCTGGAAATACAAGCAAAAGAAGAGTTAGAGCATGCAAAAAAATTCTACCAGCATCTTATTGACAGGAATATAAAGGTAGAATTTTTTGATATTAAAAAACCAAAAATTGATACTGAGAATTTGGAGGAGATATTTAAAATGGCTTATGAACATGAAGAATATATTTCAAAATCCATAAGAGAACTTGGAATGCTAGCAGAAGAGGTTGGAGATAGAGCAATCATTCCACTTTTAGATTGGTTCGAAGAAGAACAAATCGAAGAAGAAAAAAGTACTTACGAGATTTACTTAAAGCTTAAAGAAGCTAAAAATAATATTGAAGCGATCTTTTTCTTAGATAAATTTTATGGAAAAAGAAAAGAAGAGGAATAAAAAAGAAGAATTAAAAGAAAAGGGTTTTAAAAATGGAAGATCCTGAATTAGAAAAGATAAAAGCTTTAAAAATGCAAAAAATGAGAAGCTCGATTATAAATCAAAAAGAAGAAAATCAAAAAAATGGAAAATTAAAGGTTGAGGTTTATTCCACTCCAACCTGTCCATATTGTCATATGTTAAAGCAATATCTAAAAAGCAAAGGAATTGAATTTGAAGATATTGATGTATCCAAAAATATAGAAGCAGCAAGATATATGGTAAGTCAAACTGGGCAGATGGGAGTACCACAAATAAATATTAATGGATATTGGATAATTGGATTTGACAGGGCAAGAATAGAATATATTTTAGAGATGGCAGGAAAATGAGTTGTTAAAATAGAAGAGTATTTAAATTAAAGAATTAGAAATAAAAGTATGAAGGATAGTTATAAATTTTTAGAACATAGTGCAGATATAAAGGTAATAGCCACTGCTAAAGATTTTCCATCTGCTCTAAAACAAGTTTTTTATGCTTTAAGAGAATTTTTGATTTCTAAAAAAAATCCAAAAATCTCAAAAAAGAAAAATTTTGTGCTAAAAGAGAAAGGAGAAACTACTGAAGAACTGGTTTTTAATTTTTTTTCTTCGCTATTAGCTGAATATGAAATAAGACAGATGATTCCAGTTGAGATTAATATATTAAAATATAGAGCAAAACCACCTAAATTGCAGGCTAAAATTTATCTTAGTGATGAAATAAAACAAAAGGACCAAATCAAAGCAGTTACTTATCATGAATTAAAAGTAAAACAAACACCTAAAAAAACCATGATAACCATTATTTTTGATGTTTAGATTGAAAATAAAATTCAAAAGGAAGACGAATATAATAAACCTCATCTTGATCTTTTATTATAATCGGTCCTTTATTTAATGAAAGGAGATTTACTTCAAAAACTCCTTTTTTTATTTGTCTGATGTTTTCTATATCCTCTTCTCCAAATAAATTAAATGTATTGATTATTCCTCCCTTTGCCAACCATATTGTATGATGTTCTAAAAGCTCTTTTTCCTCATCTTTTTCAAGAAAACCAGACTGGCTGTTTGAATTTGACTGTTGGGTTTTAGAGTTCTGATTAAGATTGTTTGGACTTTGAGGTATATATTGTTCATCTGACTTATCTGAAAAAGGAAAATCTAAAAAAAATGTTTCGTTTGTTTCTTGGTTTAAGTCCTTTTTATAAATAAAAATTTTTGAGCCACAGCTACAACCATTTTCAATCTCGTTTATATCTTTGATTACTTTTTTACATTTTAAGCAAATATGCATAAGAAAATTTATTTGCAGATAATTTAAAAATACTTTGCAAATTCTTTTAAAGATTAACAACAAAGTAAGTATTATGGAAAAAAACAAAATGATAATAGCTTTGTTAATAGTAGTTGTTATTTTTGCCTTGGCACTCTATATTGAAAATACAAGTGTAGATTTAAGTACATTTACTACAAATTTATATAAATCTAAAAAAAGTGCAATAATAATGGATATAAGAGAGTCACCAGTACAAAAAACCAGTACTTCTATTATGCAATGTGGAATTAATTTAATAAGCGGAGGTTTTTTTGCTAAAACCTCTAAGGAATTAGTAGTTTATGCATGCGATAAAAATGGCTGTATTTTTACAGATTTAAAAGAGCAAAATCAAACTCAACAAGAAAAAGGAAATAATAGTGCAATTGCTTTTGATGAAATGCTTGCCAGAATAGGAGGCTCTCCTTATATTCATATAAAATATGGAAAAGAACAAAAATTTGTTACCCATCCAAATTATTTGGAGATATTTATTAATGAATCCACTGATCCAACAAATTGCCAAATTTTCCTAAAAACTCAATAAGAATATCTTAGAAATGCCCCAATTCCAAAAAAAGAATTTAAAAATTGCTGACCTTCAGAGGTATCTGTTGAAATTAAATAGGTTTGAGTATTTGAGGCTTCAGCAAGTTCCAAAAAATCTTCTAAAAGGTCTTTTGAGCTTAATACCACTACTTTTTTTCCATCTGCTAAAGCCGCTGGAGGCTCTTCATTAGCAGGTTTATTTATCCATAACTCTTCTTGATTTTCAAGCACTTTGCAATGATATCTTTTCCAATTAAGCGAAGAAGAAAGTAAAAGCTTTGAGACATTTTTATTTAGCAAAGCTTGTCTTACTGCTGCTTCTCCATAAATTGCCAATTTCCCATGCACTACTTCTTTTATAAATTCGTCTACTAATTTTTTTTCTTTAATATATTCTTGCTCACTAAGAATATCTTGAGTTTTAAGTAATGCTTCTTTGATTCCTGTTTCATCAGTATAACCAGTATCCACAACTCCCAAAATCTTTATTTGATAATTAAAAGGAGCAAGTTTTAGAAAATCATGCTTTGCTGGTCCTGGCCCTCCAACAATTACTCCTTTAATATTGCTTTCAACAAAATATTTATCCATTGCCAAACCAATTCGTTTGTAGTAATATTCAATTTGTTCTTCTATCAATCGCGAGAATCTTGCAGCAGACTGCCCCCCTTTTCTTATTTTCGAATGAGCAGTAGAATTTAGTCTATCTAAAATTTTAAAATTTGTTCCACGAATAGTAGCAATGGTGCATTCCCTTCCATCTAAAACTACCAAGCCATAGGTATCTTTTATATTTATGATATCTTCTAATGGCTCCAAAAAAAACGAAGAATCACAACGATAAATATTTACTTTTATTGGTTCAGGAGGAATAATTGAAAAAAGTCTTATATCACTTACAGCTGGATTTGGGGAAATATCTCCGCAAAAAATTGCAAGTCCATTTTTAGGTGTAGTGTTTGAAAATGTTTTAAGATATTGCAAAATTTTTTCTAATGCATCAGTTACACTTTTTCTTGTGGATTTAGATTTGATATTTGAAGCCTGTCCTGCTTCTTCTCTGAGTTTAGAATTAACTAAATGTATTTGTGCTTCAGATGGGATATAAACTGAGATTAGTTCTGTGCCCTTTCCCTTAATGCTTTTTAAATAATCGATTTGCTTTTTTAGAAGAAAATATTCCTTATTAAATTGATGAGAAGACATAAGAAAACCTAAATTAAATTAAAGAAGAAATTTTACTGAGCCATCATCAAAGGAATAAAGGCCGACCACTATTTTTAGTTTTTTTTCTTTAACATATTGGGAAATAATTGGGCTTTTTTTGACAATAATGTCTGCGGTGCATTTTGCACTTTCGATTATACTTTGCTCTTTATCAAAATTGGACTTTTTAGCAGAAGGTAGGATGGCTTTAATAATACTTTTAATATTTCCCTCATTACTTTTTCCTCTACAATCACAGGTTGCACACACTGCTCCGCAAGATTGATGGGCTAAGACCACCAAAAGAGGGGTTCCAAGATGTGCTACACCATACTCTAAACTTCCTAAGGTAGTTTTATCTACTGCCAAATTTCCTGCATTTCTGATTACAAAAAGTTCTCCTAAGTTTGCATCAAAAATAAACTCTGGAACTACCCTTGAATCAGAGCAAGAAAGAACAGTAACAAATGGTTTTTGAAATTTCAAAAACTCTTTTCTTTTTAAAGAAAAATTTTTTTGAGTTAGAACTCCTTCCATATAACGCTTATTGCCTTCTTGCAAAATTTTTAAGGCTTGCTCAGAAGTGATCGTAAAACCAACATGCTCAGACATAATGCCACCTTCTTTTTTATATCTAACAGAGAAATTTAATAAGTATTTTGTTTTTAGAAAAGAAAATAAAAAGATAAAGCTATGTTTTTTTTGGCTTAAAATTAAAAGTTATTTCTTGAGATGGGTCATAAAACAATTTTCTTGAGAAAGTATAAAACTCTTCTTTTGAAGAAGGAAGAGAATCCTCTAAAACAAGCTTATAGCCTGTTTTTAGATCAAATAGATAAGCAGAAAGAGGTGGTAGCTTTATCTTTGATTTGTTTTTTGCTCTAAAAGCTTCTGAGAGCTTTAAAAGGTTCTCCCTAGCATTTTCTTCATTTAACAGAAAATCAAAATTTTCTTTGCTTAAAGTTAAAGAAAAAGAATCTAAAGCTTCTTCTAATTTTTTTGCTGCTGGGAAAACAAAAAAACCATTGGATGAGATATAAGCTTTTTCTCTAAATAAAGCATGACGAACTGTTTTTCTAATATCATTAGTTGAACCTGAAATCAAGGAAATTATCAAACTTTTTGTTTGCTGAGAAAGAAATTTATTATCTTTTTCTAACTCATAAATGGCTGCTAATGTCTCATCTCTTCCAAATAAAACACCTACTTCGCCATTTAGGATTTTTTTATAGGAGGCTTGTAAAATCTTTCTTAAAATAGGATTTTTATCCTTAAAGATAGCTTTTAGCTCCTTATTTGACTTATGAATTTCATACAATGTTTTTATATAACCACAAAAATTATGACTGGAGGAGATAACATAATCAAAGGAATTTTTTGTCAAAGCCTTAATTTGTTCTTTGTTTAATACAGAACCAATTTCTTTTACTAAACCAAATGGAACAAGATTATGCCTTACTCTTGCATCTACACAACCTATTTGGCAAGTTTTGATATATTTGAACAATTGTGGATAAAGATAGTTTTTTTCGTTTTCTTCTAAAACTTTTATAATCTCTTCAAAACTACTTAAGGATTTTAAATAAACTTTTAATTCTATATCTGGCTTGCAGTTATTTATAGTATAGAGTTTATTTTCATCTTTTATGTAAATTGCTTTTATTATTGGAATTTTAAAAAACTCTTCTTTTCCTTCAGCATTAAGCACTACATGCTTATATGCATCTAAATCAGCATAATGTTTTGCAGCTTGCACATCTTCAACATATTTTCTTGCTCGTGCAAAAACAATGCCAGCAGGATTGTTGCATTTGTGAGTTGTTTGGCGTATACTAGAAACCAGGTTGCATTTTTCACAAGATTGTGACACTTGTGCTAAATTATCCCCTACTCCTAAAAAAAGAATTGCTTTTGGAAGATGGTTGTGAGTAATCATATAAGAGAAAGGTACAAAATCATTTATGTATGCCAAATCACTTAGAGAACGAATATTAAATGAAACACCAAAATTCCCATATAATACTTGGTTTTCTGTTTTGCCATTTCCAAAGAGATAAGACGGATTTAACAAAGGAGAAGAAGCCACAAAAAGCTCAGCTTCCTGCCCAGCACTGCAATCCTTCCAGAGTTTTTGTTGATAATTCTCCAAATAAAGAGTAAAAAAAAGCGAAGCAACATTTGAGTTTATTTTATTATTTTTAGCTTCTTTAATTGCTTCATAATACATTTTAGGTATATTCTGAATTTTTAATTCCAGGCCACTTTCCAAAAATTTTGAATTAAAAATTTTTTTAAGTTGCTCCTGGGCTTGTAAAATTTTTTTCTCAGAATTCAAATACTTTAAAGCTGCTTTTTTTGTTAATTCCATTCCATCTAAAAATTTTTCCATTTTCTCTTACCTCCTCTAAACTATAAGCTCAACAGATAACTTATAAAATAATAAAAAAACATGAATATAAATATTTCTACACCATTATTTTTTTGTTATAGGGTAATTTTAAAATCATAAAATAAGATTTTATTTTTAAATTTGAAACTTTAAGTAGTTTAATATTCTTTATTTATTCATTTTATATTGTTGGTCTGACTTTCCTAAAAACTCTCCAACTAAAAGAAAAAGGCAAAAGACCAAAATTAATGAAACAAAAAAATCATTTTCAGACAATACATTGTTTTTGTTTATAACAGTTATATTGTTAAGGGGTTGGCTTTCTTTTTGATTGTATGTTTGAATTTTAAACTCGGAAGCTTTTGATAAAAACTGCTCCTCACTATCTGCTAAAAGCAAAACAGAATAAATAGTTAGATATTGCTGAGTAGAATTTGAAGAACTTTGAAGAAGATATTTTCCCTGTCCTTGGTAAAGATTGGCCCAAAGGGTAGAGAAATTTTTAGATGCTAATTTATTTATATTTTCTATAACATCCTTTTCTTCTAGATTGAGTTTGTCTGCTTCAAATTTAATCAAAGCAGCAGCATAGGCAGTATCAAAAAAAGCCCCAGCTACTTTTTTTTCTTCTATTAAATTTTTTGCATAAAGAAGATGAGACCTTGCCTCTGATAAACTATAAGAAGAACTATTTTGTACAATTAAATCCAAATTTTCTATTGCTGATTGAATATAATTATTTAAATAATTCAAATTAAGTTTTGTTTGCTTTGAGGTATATTTTGCTTTTTCTAAAAGATAAAGAGAGGATGAACACCAAGATTGAGCACTATACACTTCCCTTAAAATTAAATACTTCTCTTCTAAGGAAGAGGGAGTGATATTTTTTAATTGCATAAGTTTATTTTTTGCCCACATATAACGAGCCTGGGCACCTGCCAATAATTCAAAATTTTCTTCGTATATCTCAGTATTGTCTTGAGAAGCAGAATCTAAACAATTTTTTAAAAGTTCAAATTCTTGTTCTATATTTGGAGAGGAAGAAAGCTGCTCAAGAAGTTTTGCATCCATTAAGTCCAAAAAAGCATTGTTTGCTGCAGTGTAATAATAACCCTTAGCAATAAGGAGTTTGTTTATTTGGGTTTTGTTTTTAAAATAATTTAGATACTTTTCAAGATTTTTATTGCCTGTGTTTGAAAAAGAGATTTGCTCAAGCTGGTGATTCATTTTATTTGCTAAATCTAAAAAAAGTTTTTCTTTTTCTGTTGTTTTCTTTGTCTCCAAATTTTGAGGAGGTAGTAAAATCTTTGCAATAGAATCTGACTTATTTATAGTCTGATTTAAAAATAGAGCTCCATAAGCCTCAGAAAAATTATCCACTTCGATTATTGAGATATTGGATAGGTTGCCAAAAAAATTTGAAATAAGGAGTTTTTCATAAAATTGCAATCGTGGAGTTATAAATAAGCTTCTATTATTTTTAAAAGCAGCTTGTAGTTTATCCAAAATCCCGCCTACTGGACCAACAACTCCATTTTCAAAAATCTCTCCAGTTATTATCGCATTTTGTGGATAAGAATGATTTTCTAATCCAGCAACAGTAGCTAAGGCTATTGCCAAGCTTGCAGATGGCCCATCCACAAGAGAAGAATTTTCCAATCCAACAAAATCAATCACTACATCGCAATCATTAGAATTTTTAGAAGATATAAAAAAAGCATATTTGACTGCTTTTTTTATAGATTGTTGAGTGGATAACCCGACAACAGGCTCAATAGAAGTATATATTTTTCCTTCCCCTTCTAAAAGAGAAAGTTTTATTTTTACAATTTGACTTTGCTCTGGTTTTACAACTGCAGGGACATAAAATTCTACCTGATTAGGAATACAAGAACCAAAACTCATTCCAACCAAAAACAAAACAATAAATAAGCTAAAGAAATTCATAAATAGTTATAAGAATAAAACTATTAAAAAGCTTATCAGAAGGTTTAGGATATCATTACATTAAGATTTATAAAAGTAAATTAACAAAATAAAAATATGCTCAAAGCAATTATTAACTTTTTAAGAAAAATATTTTTTAAGAAAAATAAAATAAAAATTGGTTTTTTTGGAAGCACAAATGTTGGAAAAACCACTCTTGCAAATAGGATTTCAATGGATTTAACTGGCCAACCAGTGGGGAATGTTTCACCTATTCCTCATGAAACTCGTACAGTACAGATAAAAAATAGCGTGGAATTAAAATCTGGTTCTTATAGCTTAGTTATGAATATAATGGATATGCCTGGAATTGCGATAAAGGTAGATTATAGAGATTTTATGGAATATGGACTTTCAAAAAAAGAAGCTCAGCAAAGAGCAAAGGAAGCCACAAAAGGAATAATTGAAGCAATAAAAATGCTGGATGAAATTGATGCTGCCTTGATTGTAATGGATTCAACAGAAGAACCATACAACCAAGTAAATGTTACCTTGATTGGGAATCTGGAAGCAAAAAAAATTCCATTTATTTTAGTAGCAAATAAGATTGATTTGCCAGATGCAAACCCACAAAAAATAAAAGAAACATTTCCAAATTATCCAGTGGTGGAAGTTTCTGCTGCTACTGGAGAAAACATTGAAATGCTCTATGATGAGCTTGGAATGCAGTTTTTATAAATTCGCCTTAAAATAAACTAAATTTGATTATTTCAAGTTTTAGAAGGAATTAGAGCATTTGCTAAAAGACAACTATCAAAATCTTTTTTAGAGCCATAATAGGTTGCCTTTTTTTCATATACTAGACTAAATTCTAATTTTTCGCCAGAGGAGTATTTAAGCTCAAGAACAGGTTGGCCAATCAACAAAGTCTGACATTCCAAAAGATCTACATTTTTTCCATTTATCTGACAATTAGATGTTGTGGTCTCCACTAAATATACCTCTTTTTTAAAATTCTTTTTAACTGTTTCGGCAATGGATTTGGAACAAGAGCGAACTGAGGCCAAGTTTTCTGAAGAGAATTTAGAAGTGTCTGAAAGAAGGATATAAAACTGTGGATTTTGTTCTATTACTGCTATAAACTCAGGCAGTTTGGCAGTTTTTTGACTTGAACTCATTGTAAAGTAAAATGCAACCGAGCCCACTAAAATTAAAAATAAGAAGAGCAAAAATGCCACTATCCAGATAGTAGCGATATTCTTTTTCTTAAAAAGTGGTTTAAATTTGATTACAATTCCAAAAAATATTATAGAGAAAGTAGATAAGATTGCCACATCAATTAAAATCAAAAATAAAGGCGGAATAAATGGAGCAAATTCCTTCTTTTGTGATGGACTTAAAATTGCAAGAGAATCTGTAAAAGAGAATAATAAGTTGATTGTGGAATGGCCAAATGATTCTGAGGCTAAATTTGGTAGAGAGGGAGTTGCTTGGGAAGATAAAACTTTATCAATCTCACTATTAAGGGAAAGATAATTATCTTTTGCTTTTAGATAACTCTCTGAAGTCATTGGAGGGGAAAATAATTTATCCACTGATTTTTTCTTTTCTTCTAATTTTAGATATGCAGCCTTATCTTGGTCAGTATTTGAAAGGGAGTATTTAAGATAAATCATTTTAGAATCCACTTCTTGCTTTATTTTAGCAGTGTTTAGATAAACCTGACTGGATTTATTGATTGCTGATTTTAGTTTTGGGGCTAATGTTTCGATTAGATTTAACTCATCTTCTAATAAAGCTGTTTGATGGGAGGAAAATTTATTTTCTATACTTTTCCAGGTAGAAGAAAATTTTTTGTAGGTATCTACAAATTCTGTGTCTAAAAATAAAGAAGAATAATTTTGTGCTTCTTCAAAAAGAGAGAGGTATTTTGTTTTTATTCCTTCCCATTTTGGAGCTAAAAGCTCAAGCTTTCCTTTTGCCTCTAAATAAGCCAATCGCTCATCGGTGTTTGCTTTTAAAATTTTAATAGATGCATCTACTTCTTTCACTGGTTCAAGTTTTGAAATATAAGAATTTATAATTTCTTTTGCTTCGTTCAAAGAAGAATAATCAAATTGTGGATTATAACAAACTCCAACATCCCCCCCATTAACCATCAATCGTGATTTATTAATATTCTTGCTGGCCTGTTCAATTGCTAGTAATGATTTTAATATTGAGGAATATTTATCAGCTGCATTTTCTAGCGAAAGGGAGGAGGTTGCATCCGAGATTGATTTAAGCTCAGAATTTAGAATTAGAATCTGAGAATAATAATCATAAATCATAGGGCCTAAAGCATATGGATCGCATGTTCCCTGTCCTCCACCAGTAGCAAACAAAGCACAAACAACAGAAGCTGTGGTAAGGCAGGTTTGTTGACTGGAACATGGATAAGAGGTTAAGGCTAAGGATTGAAGACAATAACTCTCAGTTCCATAAGAAGAGCGAATTGTAGAGACCTCGGATAATGGAAGATCCCTGCTTTTATTAAATGCTTTTATTTTGCTTTCAAATTTTTCTTTATCTTGGCCGCTTAACAACACTAAAGAGCTATAATACGCCTCAAGCACCTCTTTCATTTTATTTGAATCGTTTATAATTTGAGAGTTTTTAAAAGCAAGTAAAATTGGAATATTTTTAACATAATAAAGCTTATAGGTTTCATCTGATATAGAAAACTCTTTAACTGTTAAATCCTGCTCTTCGTTTTTATACAAATAATCAGAAATGTTGAATGCATAAGTTAGGGTCGCCAAAACAAAAAATGCCAAAAAAAATTTTTTCATATCCAAAATTATAATAGAGAATATTTAAATATATTTGCTTCTGAAGATGACAGAAAATAAAGCTCTAAATTAACTTTCTAAATTTTAAAAATATGTCAAAATTGCAATACTCCAATCATAATTGTAATTTGAAAAGGTAAAAGGCCATTTTTAGTATTTGTCTGGATCCAAATTGCCCAACAAAAAAAGACTAAAAACAAAAAAAAAGCACAAAAATAAAAAAAGAAAAAAAGAAAAAAAGAAAAAAAATTTGGTTGGTCTCAAACTCTTTAGTTCACAGTGAGTTTGCTTATAAACTCATTGGCTGCCTGCATGGTGTCAGAGGCAGTTTTACCAGCAACTACAATTTTGTTGCCGATGGCTTTGACATACACGTTTGTTACATCAAAGTTAACTGGGCTGTTTTCCAATGCAGCCTTAGTTGCAGAGTTTACTACTGGCCCACCCACTAAAATCTGTACTCCACCGACAGAGGCAGCCTCACTATCAGAAATAACGAGGTTTGTGCCTTTTATGTCGTATGGCTGTACAGCCTGCACAGTTGCAGCATTGTCTGGCATAATCTTTGCAGATACTCCAGACATATCCACAGTGCAGGTTGGGGCAGCGCCTCCAGCACTCACTTTGCAGCTTCCAACTGTTTCTTGGATTTCTTTGAGTTTGAGTTTCACTCCATTGTCAAGGGTTTTGGTATCTCCCTCTTTTGCTTCCCAGACTTCACCAGATTCTGTTGCAACTGTATCTGTAAAGGAGAAGGTAAAGGTTGGTTTACCAACTTTCTTAGCTACCTTAATAGAGAAGGAAGAATCAGTGTAAGAGCCTATCATAGAACCTCTTTCAGTGTAAAATGGTAATTCATTGCTGTCATAGTCTGTTGTTCCAACGATATTACCAGTAAGAGTTGCTCCTTTTTTAACAACTCCAGAATAGTAGGTGTACAAAGTTGAGGCTGAAGCTGATTTGAATTTAAAGTAATTGTCAGATTGTGTTCCAAATACAGGAATAGCTGTGGTTACTGGATATTGTGTTAATGTATCTCTTTTTCCTGCATCCTCTTGGAATGCAATTCCAATTTCATCAAGGTAGTTTGAAAGAGATAAAGCTGGCATTGAAGAAAGCTTGGCGGTCTCACCTAAACCATCACCAGCATTTTTCCTTAGAGAGAAGAAAAGTAAGCCATATGCACCAGAATCTGAACCTGCATAATCAAATCTTATAGTGTTAGTACTACTTGGAGCTACTTTTTTATCTATTTCAGTATTGACAGTGATGTCGCTAACTAAATAACAGTCAAATCCATCTGGTCTATAAATGATAGCTGGAAGAGCACCACTGCCTCCTGGAGCTAGATCATTGAATGCATCTACCCATTCTTGTGTTCCAGTAAATCTCTGTGACTGAGTAGGATTAGCTACGCTAAAATCTACATTACCTATTGGGTCAAAGTAAAAGTTATCTATTTTGTATGTTCCAAGCAGGTCAGTTCCAGAACCAGAACCAAAGTTTGGACCATCTGAAGAAAATCTAATTAACTTAGCAGTATATTCTACTTTGGTAGTACAATCTTGATTATTTGCAGATATTGGGAGAGTTGTTTGTAAAGATTCTATTTGGATTGGTACATAATCGCTTTCAGATAAGTCTAATCCCTCATAGGTTAGTTTAAATACTGCTGGGTCTGTCAAGAAGTTAAAGGTTTTACCTTTAGTATATTTCTCACCTATAAAGGAATCTTCATTGAAAATGACTATTTGTCTAAGAGAATCTGCAGCTGTAGAACCGCCAGAGACATAATCTCTGTTCTTCCAGAGCAAAGAAACCTTGAACTTGTAGTTCTTGCCATTAGAAGACTCTAAGTTATATGGCTTTCCATGTTGTAATGTTATCTCATCAGAGTATACTGCAAGCTCAGCCCATTTAGCAGATAGAGTAAAACCAGGTGCAGTTCTATACACATGGATTTTAATTGATTTCCCAGTTGAGGATTGAGTAAAGGAATATGTTTCCCCTTCATTTACTTTTATCTGGCCAATAACTGCATCATTGCTATCTAATATGTCTAAAATTGCAGGGTGTTCATTACTTGAACCAACTGCAACTGAAATATCAGATAGTCTTATCTTAAAGTCTCCGGCATCAATCACTCCACCAACATTGATGATATCGTATTTGGCCTCTTTTGCTAATTTAATAGTACCTCCTGTAATTGCTGCTGTGGAAGAAGGTAGACTAGTAGATGGAGTAGTCATAGAAGAAATAACCCAGTTAGATCCAAGGAAAGGAATTTCTAAGCGATGGTTTGCAGTTGCATGGGAACTTGCTGAGTTACACCAAGACCAGTCTCCATTTCCAGTTTCTGAAACCTTAGTACAAACTGGAATACCATAGTCGTTTCCTCCAAACCAAAGAGAGTAAACGGCTACCACTGGTTTAGCAACAACTTCTTTTAAAGTAGAGTCCCAACCTACAGCATAGTCTTCATTGTTTGTTCCTACCCAAAAGGATTGTTCTGCAATGTAACTGAATTCTGGACCACCCTGTTTATCCTGGATATTTTTGCGTGTTTTAAATGGAAGAAAATTCTCTTCTCCAATTTTATAAAGATATGTTCCTTTTGTAGATGAAGAACCTCTTAGTGGAGAGAGGACTGTGTTTATATCATTTGCTGTTAGAGAAGTTGAATATTGGTCCTCAGAATTTGAAGAAACTCTGTTTTGCAAGGTCCTATCAATTCTATCAGTAATTAAAGTTTTGAATTGGTAGGCATTTGCCAATTGTCCTGGAACGATAATTTCAATGAGAGCTTTCTCATTTGAAACTTCACAGCCCCCGGTTCCTCCCTCACTTCCTCCTGTGGCAGAACAGGTGGCAGTTCCAGAAACTGATGCAGACAATGTTGAGCTCTTATAAGCTTTGTTTGCTAACACTGCTGCAATATTTGCTGCTGCAATACCATCGGAAACTTGCGCAGATGAACCAACAACTACTTTTGCTGTTGGCTGGCCGTTTGGATTTACAAGCTCAAGGTTTTCATACATTACTCCTGCTGAAACCACGCTTGAGGCCAATAATACTGCGCCAGCTGCCAATGCAGCAATCTTTGATGCGTTTACTCCTTTCATTTTTTCACCTCAATGTTTTTTTCCCTGTTACCTAAGTTCATATCTAAATGGGGCAATATAAAGATTAACGGTAACAGGCTAATATTTTCGCCCCATCCTTTCTTTTTGTTCCTCAAAATCCTACTCTGGAGGATTTTTTCATGGGTAATGTTAAACCTAAAACTTAAGGTTTTTAAACTTTTTTATTATATATAAACATTTTTTTATAAAAAAAATATTAAATTTTGTTATTTGACGAACTATTTCATCTACAATAAACGAAAAATACATAAAAATCCAATTTTTATATACTGTCTTATCCATAGTATCAACACTTGCCTAAATCTTACTATTATTACTAATTCTTACTATATGCAAATTATAATAAAATTAATATTGCTAATATTTAAATTTATAATGCTAATAAATTAATACTAATAAATTTTTTCTTTTTTTGTTTATTTTTGTGTTTTTGAAAACCAATTTATATAATGTAAGATTTTTAAAATAGGGAGATTTTTAATAGAAAGCTTAACTTATACTTCGTTTAAACTTTTCTTCAAAATTTTTATACATCTGAATTTGTTCTTCTGAAACCGATGGTTTTAGAAAATGAAGGAGGCTTAAGAAATGTTTTTGCGAGATAGGAACAACTATATTTTTTGCTCTTGCTTCCCTTATTGCGAGCCTTTTTGCTTCTGCAACTAAATTTGCTAAATCTGCACCAGAATAATTAGTGGTTAATTTTGCTATTTCTAATAGATCAACATCCTTGGCAAGTTTAAGTCCTTTGGTGTGTACGGACAAAATCTGCTCTCTTGCTTTTAAATCAGGTAAGGGCATATAAATAATTTTATCCAACCTTCCTGGACGCAAAATTGCCTTATCCAATCTATCAGGATTATTTGTTGCTCCTATAATAATAACTGATTTTGAAGAAGAAGATTTTATTCCATCCATCTCGCTTAAGAGAACGGATAAAACCCTTGGGCCAACATCATCTGCAAAGAACAAATCCCTTGATTTTGCGATTGCATCTATTTCATCAAAAAATAAGATACATGGTGCGTTTTTTCTTGCTGTTTCAAATAACTCGCTAATGTTTCTTTCCGATTCCCCATACCAAGAAGATAAAATATCTGAGCATTTTACATAATAAAAACCAATGTTTAACTCTTTTGCCAAAGCAGAAATTATCAATGTTTTTCCTGTTCCTGGAGGGCCAAAAAGCAAAATGCCTTTTAGAGGTGAGAGAGAATATGCTTTTGATAACTCTGGGCGAGTGAGAGGAATTGCGATTGCTTCTAAAAGCTCTTGTTTTAGCAAATCATAACCCCCAACATCACCTAAGGATTTTGGACCCCCTTCAACTTCAGCCAAATTTGAAAGGCCAAATTTTCCAAAGCTTTTTTGTTTTGTTAGTGCTTGGATTTCTACTTCGTGACAAATATGTATGTCAAAAAAATCTAAAAGAAAAAATAAAAAAATGGAGATAACAATGTAAACAATCAAATAAAAATTAGATGGTTGGATATTAAAAAAAGCAGATGCAAAAATCTCAGATACAAAAAGCAAAAATAAAGTTAAAGAAGACACTCCATGTAAAAGTTTGAAGTCTTTTTTTCTTACAAAAATAAATTTGTAAAATTTTGGGCTTAAAAAAAACCCCATTGTCCAAAAAATTAGATAAAATATTCCTGCATCAAAAAACAAAATACTAATTAGTTTATCAGATAGTCCTAATAAAAAGGAAAAAAGTTTTAAAAAAACTTCTATATTAAGGAATGAAAAAACAATTTGCCCAAAACCTCTAAAAAAATTGGACAAAGAAAGAGGTGAATGAGTTTGAAATTGGCTGCTAAAAGTATTTTTAAATCCAAAACCAAAGATATTTTGCGAAGGAAGAAGAGAAAAAAGTAAAAGATAGAATAAGAAGGAGATTGAAGAAAGAAACAAAGATTTTTTTGAGCCAAAATAAAAAGAAGCTAAAGATAAAACAAAAATGGATAAAAATCCACCAAAATAACCAAATGCAAATGGTGCAAGAACAACTAAATGCCCTATTAAGATAAGCCTCCAGTTGCTAAGAAATTCAAAATAAGCAATAGCCCCTATTAATAAAAAATATGCCCACCCAAGATAAGGATTAAAATAACTAAAAGCAAGAAGAGAAAAAATCATTACCAAAATTGCACAATAAAAAGGAAAAAAATATGCTACTGCACCTAACAAAAATGCTATAAACAACGAAGATAAAAAATCAAAAAAAGAAAGGGAAAAAGAGATGGAAAAAACAACTAAAAAAAATAACAAAAAGTCTAACAAGTGTTTGCTTTCAGAGAATTTTGAAAGAACAGCTGCAAATTTTTCTTTTTCCAATCCACTTACTTTTTCTCTTTCTTGATGCTTTAACATATAAAAATTTATAAATGAGAGATTTAAAAATGCAATTATGCAAATCCAAAAGTTAGAAAATTTAGTTTTTGATGCTCATTGTCATTATAATAAAGATTTAAATTTAGTTAGATGGGCAACCATTAGTGGATATAATTATGATACCAATCAGAAGGCAGAAGAGAGCGCAGTTGAATTAAAAAAATATTTTTCTTCTGGGCTTGCTCCACAAGAGATTCAGCGCTCTGATATTTATCCTGACTTTGAAAATGAAATAAAGAGAATATCTCAACAAATTGATAAACAAATGAAAAATCCTTATTTTGTGGCTATTGGAGAGATTGGATTGGATAATCATTGGGGAAAAACTTTACTTGAAAAAGAACGCCAGAAAAAGGCTTTTGAAAGAATGCTACAAATTGCAAAGGAAAAAAATTTGGCTGTTGTAGTTCACTCTCGTAATGCAGAAGAAGAATGTATTGAAATTTTAATTAAAGAAAAAATAAAAAAAGTACTTCTCCATTGTTTTGGTGGAAGTTTAAATGAAGCAAAACTTGCTATAGAGAATGGATTTTTGATTTCTATCCCTCCGATAAAGTCAAAAGAAAGAAAAAAAATTATTAAAGAAATTGAGTTGGATTTTTTAGTAGTGGAATCTGACGCACCTTATTTGGGAAAAACCAGTCTTGAGACAATAAAATCTGCAGAGATGATTGCTGAATACAAAGGGATTAATGTAGAAGATGTACTAAAAAAAACAACAGAGAATGCACAAAAATTTTTTGCAAAGACTTTTTAAATATCTCTACGATAAAGAAGTATGCAAAAAATAGCTGTTTTTGATAAAATAAAAAATTTGATAAAAAGCTCTTCTAAAAAACCAGAAAAGAATATAGCCTTGATGGTAGATGGGCCAAATATTATAAGAAAAGAGTTTAAATTGGATTTAATGAAAGCAAAAAAACAACTTGAAAAATATGGACATATAAAGGTTGCAAAAATATTTTTAGACCAATATGCTTCTGAAAAATTAATTGAAGCAGTCACTAACCAAGGTTTTGAACCAATAATTTCTACTGGTGATGTAGATATTACGATGGCAGTGGAGGCTATTTGTCAAGTTTATAACCCAAACATCGATACCATTGTTCTAATGACAAGAGATATTGATTTTAGACCAGTAATACTAAAAGCAAAAGAGTTTGGGAAGTATACAATTGTAATAGGTGCAGAACCTGGATTTTCAGTAGCATTAAAAAATACTGCTGATGAAGTTTTATTGATCGAAAACCAATAAAAAAATAAATAAATAGATGAGATAAAGGGGGGTTTGCCTTGCATATTGCAATGTTTGGTTGGGAGTTTCCACCTTACATGTCTGGTGGATTAGGAGTACATTGTTATGAGCTTACCAACGAAATTGCAAAATTAGGACATAAAATAGATTTTTATCTTCCATACCAAAAAAATGGTTCAATACCAGATGTTCATGAGAATATAAAAATTATTATGATAGGAGAAAGCGAGCTTCATCCATATTTTAGAATAACAAAAAAAGGAAGAACTACTATATATGGGGAAGATTTGCTAAAAGCTGTTTTTACTTATGCCTCTTTATGCACTTTTAATGCAATTCAGAATTATTATAAAAATAAGTACGATGTAATCCATTGCCATGATTGGTTGACTGCTTGGGCTGGAATTTATCTAAAACAGGCAATAAACAAACCATTTATTCAAACCATTCATTCAACAGAATTTGAAAGAACTCTTTCTCCATGGGAAGAGATCTTGAGAATTGAAAAAACTGCTACTTTAAATGCCGATAGAGTGATTGCAGTTTCAAATAAAACAGCAGCACTTTTGATGGAAAAGTTCCAAGTTCCTAAAGAAAAAATAAGGGTGGTGTATAATGGGGTTAACAAAGAGAGGTATAACCATAAAGAAAAACCAAAAACTTCCATAGCACTACAAGAAAAGAAAAAAGTTTTGTTTTTAGGAAGATTAACTGAACAAAAAGGACCAGTCCAATTTTTGCATGCTGCTAAAAAGGTATTGGAAAAAAATCCAGATGTGGTTTTTCTGGTTGCTGGAAGTGGACCTCTTCTTCCTTTTTTAGTAAATTTAGCCTTAGAGCTTAAAATTAACAAAAATGTAAAATTTTTAGGTTATTTGAGCGAAGAAGAACAAAGAAAGATTTATGCTGCTTGTGATGTTTTTGTTATGCCATCTGTTGCAGAGCCATTTGGAATAGTAGCCTTAGAAGCAATTGCTTCTGGAACACCTGTAATAATCTCAAAAACATCTGGGGTGAGTGAGATATTAAAATCTGCTCTTAAAATAGAATTTTGGGATATAAATGGGATGGCAAAAAAAATTCTTGCATGTTTAAAATATCCAGTTTTAAAAAAAGAGATTGTAAGACAATGCATAAAAGAAATAGAACCTTATACTTGGGAAAAAACTGCTAAAGAGACATTAGAGATTTATAAGGAGATTTCAAATTAAAATTAAAAATTAAAGGGAGGATGGAAATGAAGGTTTGTTTTTATTTTCAAGTGCACCAACCAATGAGGTTGGCAAGATATGATATTTTTTCTTCAGATGGAGCAAATTTATTTGAAAAATATTTTGACCATGAGCTAAACAAACAAATAATGGAAAAGGTTGCAAATAAATGCTATCTACCTGCAAATAGAATCTTATTAGAATGTTTGGAAAGGTATCCAGAAATGCATGTCTCTTTTTCTATTACTGGAGTATTTTTAGAACAGGCAAAAATGTATTTTCCTGCAATTATTGATTCTTTTAGAAAATTAGCTGCAACAAAAAGAGTGGAATTTTTATCAGAAACATATTACCATTCGCTCTCCTCATTGATGAATGAAAAAGAATTTTTTGAACAAATAGATTTGCATCGGCAAGCAATTGCAGAATTTGGCTCTCCTTCTTCTGTATTAAGAAATACTGAAGCTATGTTTTCAAATCATATAGCTAAATTGGCTCAAGAAGCTGGTTTTGAAGGGATAATGACCGAAGGCCATGAAAAAATTTTAGGTTGGAGATCACCGAACTATATTTACAAAGTAGCTGGTTTGGAAAAAATAAAAGTACTTTTAAGGCATTATAAATTATCTGATGATATAGGTTATCGTTTTTCACAAAAAAGCTGGAACGAATGGCCACTTACAGCTGATAAATATACCAGATGGCTTTCTCAATTGCAAGGAGATTGTGTTAATATTTTTATGGATTATGAAACATTTGGTGAGCATCATTGGGAAGACACAGGTATTTTTGAATTTTTAAAGCATTTGTGGGGAGAGATTGACAAAAACAAGAATTTAGAACTTGTGACCCCATCCTGGCTTGTTAAAAATTTGGAATCAAAAGGAGAGATTGATTGTCCTGAAGTTATCTCTTGGGCAGATATGGAAAGAGATACTTCGGCATGGCTTGGGAATGAAATGCAGCTTTCTGTTTGGAATGAACTAGTGGCTTTGGAAAAACCAATTAAAGAGCTTAAAGATTTAGAACTTTTGCGTGTTTGGAGACACTTGCAAAATTCAGATCATTTATATTATTGCTGTACAAAATCCCTTTCAGATCAAGATGTGCATAATTATTTCTCCCATTATGATTCTCCATTTGAATCCTATATAAATTATATGAATATAGTAGATGATTTAAAGGAAGAGATAAAAAATAGACTAAAAAAGTAGACTAAAGAGATAAATAAAAAAGATAAAAGAGAGCAGTTTATTTTTTATTTTTAAAAAGTTTTATTTGTTTAACTTTTTTATTTGGTTTGCTTATTTGATTTTTGTTGTTTTTGAGGAGTGTTTTTTCTTTAACCTTTTGATTAATTTTTCTTGTTCTTTTTTATCCAATCCCTCATGAGTTAGAGCAAATGGTAAAGACTTTTCAATTCCAAGTTCCTTTTTGATTTCTTCAAGTGGCTTTTCTAAGATTTTAGGTAGAATAACTTTTTCTTTTATGGCTTTAACTTTTGTTGGCAATTTCTCTTTTTCCATTTTTTTGCTCTCTAAATCTTTATGATCTTCTTGACAGGTTTTAACTTTGAAAAATAATCTGGATTTATCGCAGATAAGCAAGCCTTCCCCGATCCCGACAGTTAAAAGTTTTTCATATTCTGCATCAGTAAGATTTAAAACTTGTTTTGCTAAAGGCATAGCACTTTCTTTATGATGGAAAATAAATTGAGTGGATGTATTGTTTAGGATGGATTTACCTGCAGAAGAGGAAAGCATATCTTCCAATTCTTGAGTAATGAATACAAAAGAAACATTATATTTTCTAGAATCTTTAATTATATAGTGGACATAATCCTCTGAACGAGGATAATTTACCATCGTCCAACCTTCGTCCATTATAAGGGCTTTTGGAGTTTTATCTGCCAACAACTGATGAGAGATATAATCAAAAATAAGATAATTGACTAAATCTTTTAGGGTTTTATCATTTTTGTATTCTCGCAAATCAAAAACATGTAGATTTTTGTTTATTTTAATAGTAGTTTTTCTGTCAAAAAAACCATAAAGATTTCCTTTTAAAAATGGTTTTATAGTGAGGGATATAAAAAGCAATTCTTGGCGAAGTTTTTCATCTTTTGAAATATGAAGAGTTTTTTTTACTAAAGAAGCAAAATC
>JBKBMW010000008.1:0-21543 GCA_046295675.1 Candidatus Anstonellaceae archaeon
AGCCCTCATAAAAATAGGGTCTGCATTATTTAGCAAAAATGCCACATCCATTTGTGGATACTGAGTGCATGCCTTTGAATTAAACGAAGCACTTTGTCCAATATCGCAAAACTCTTTTGGCATAGGACTTGAAAATAGGCAAATCCCACATTGAAGCAAAGAAATATTTTTTTGTAATTCCGGATCTCTTGGTTCTTGAAGTTCTGTTTTTGAGGCATGTTCAAAACTACTCATCAAATAAGACTTTGTAGCATATAATTTTTCTGCACCTCCACTATTAAACACCACACAGGCAGGTGTGAAAATTCCATTTCTTGGAAAAATAAGAGGACTTTGTGTATATGATAAAAAATTAGGTGTAGCTTGATATGCTTTATTAAAGTTTCCATCCTTTTTTACAATATAGTAAGAACCAGTTCTATCATAAAATCCTATTTCTTCATTTTTCTTATATTCTATTTTATCTATAAAAATCTTAGATGCATCAGAAGATGAAGAGACTAAAAATTCTCCTTCTTTAATATCTCCAGGATTTGTATCGGTATAAAACAAAGTACCTCTGTTTAGAAAATAATATTGGCAATGTGAAAACCAAAAAAACAAAGAAGCATTGTTGTGTATGGTATTATCATTATTCTTAAAACCAAATTGGCAACCAGTTTTATTTACCTCTATCAAATTATTTTTTTTATATGCTAAATAATAATTTCCATCCTGGCCTTCAAAATAAACAGAATCTTTTTTCTTTGAAAATATTCTATTTATCAAAATCTTTTGAGAATTATCTGCTGAAACAATCTCATCACCGTTTTTTAATCTTCCCAAATCAACAAAATTTGCAAGCGAGTTAAAAACAGTTTTTTGGCTAATGCAAGGTATTGGTAATTGGTCTATTTGATTTAAAAATTTATATGGTGCAATTCCAATTATTCCTTTTCCCCTCAAAAATTCTATTGCCTCAATCAGTGATTTATAAGAATTTGCAACCTCCTCTTTTGTAAATTCACAATTTGGTTGCACAGTTGGCCCTTCAGATATACCAATAGCATACCAAAGGGTTGGTTTTTCAAAATGTTTTATTACTTCTATCGAATAAAGAATGTGTTGATTAACTACAAATGAAGGAGAACAACTGCTAAAATTAGAATAATTATAATTATTTGCTATAAACCCAACCCCAACAATATCTGGAAAATATGTTAATGTTTGTGCAGCTCTTAGAGCATAATCAGCATAGCTTTGATAATATTGTGAGCAGTTTAATGGGTCAGGATCAAAAGATCCCTTACTTATACTTTTTATTTTCATAAAATAATCCAGAGGACAGAGGTCTGGGAATCCAGAAGAATTAAAAGTTGGCTCTAATGCAAGCATAACTAAACAAGATTCGCAGTTAGTTTTTATTATCTTTATTTGGTTTGAAATTTTTTGCAAAAGACTAATATTTAGCATTTCTTTTTTTAGCGTTTCATCATAATAATATGGTTTTGCTAATGCCTCTGTACTAACTATTATCGGACCATAATAATTTTCACCACCCTTCTCTTTAAGGTTTTCTACCAAGTTTTTAAATTCTGTTGAGTCTATTAATCTTCCATCTTGAGCATAATCCAATGAGCGATAAACTATAACTGGAATATGAGATTTAGAATTTTCACAAGAAAGCCAGGAAATGGAAGGTGGTTTAATCTTACCATTCTTATCAGGAATTATCCAATTCACAGGCATATTCAATGTTCCATCACAGTATCTCTGGGCATAAGAAAATTCCCCCATATTGCTACCTTGCCCAATCATAAAAAATCTTGGTGAGCAAGGGTATTTAACTCCCTCTATTTGACAATTTGGCCACCAACCCTTATTCTGATCAAATCCATTCAAAAGTTTTGTGTAATCCTGAGCATCAGTTAAATAAAAATCACAGTCGGAATATGCAATATCATTTTCAATTATTTTTCCTCCAAAAATTTTTTTTATAAAATTGGTAAAAGATGTCCACAAACCAATATCTTTTTTTTGACAAAGCATTGCATAGCAGGGCTTATCATATTTTTTACTATCAAAAAATTTGCTAAAATCAAAAAATTCAATATTATCTAATCTATCTTCTTTTTTTACTTGAATACATCCAGTATTAAAAAAAAAGAAAATACCTATAATAAACAAAAAAATAATTGCTGTTTGTTTTTTCATAATCATCCTATTTGTGAATTATTTTTCAAATATTTTTAATCTTTCTCATTTGTTCTTTTTCTTACATTTATCTATAAATATTTTCTTGTACATATCCTTTAACTAGTTTCATTAAATCAGAAACCGATTTATAACTTTCTGAATAGTCTAGATATATTCCTAGCATATTAGAAATTGTTCTTTTTTGTTCATTCAATCTTCGCAATTCATTTTCTAATTCCTCTCCTGATAATTTTTTCATCGCTCTCTTTCTTTGTTTTTCTATCTCTTTAAGATATCGTTTAATATCTTTTTCACCCATGTCTAGGTTTTCTCTTAGAGCAGTAGAAGTACAGATTGGACAACTAAGACCCTTTTCATAAGGAATATGATGTATCGGACAATATACTGAATTAAAAAAATGATCTGCCATCAAAGGCCCAGTAAGGCCTTTTCCAATTCCAACCAAAGTATTTCTCATTGTATACCATTTTCCTTTCAGCACTTTTCCAAGATTTTTATCTTTTTGAGCTCTTGCCTCCTCAGAACTATAGCATATTGGACAATGCGCTCCAATAGGAATATTTATTTGATGGGTTGGACACATATAGTAAGGTGCTGATATAGCTCTAGCCTCTTGCTGAGCCCTTAACATTTCTCTTTCTCTTTGAATTTCCGTTTCTGTTAGTTCTCCTTTTGGATAGTGTTCTGGAGGCAAAGCATTCCAAGGCTGGTTCCTAAAAAATCTTGTTTTTTTAATCATCTGCCAAATTAACACCGGTGCCGGAGCTAATGGAAATGTAAATGGGGAATTTAGCAATCCAAAACTCTGAACTGTTGTTTGGATTTTATTAAATTCTGCAATAAGAGAAGTGTTTATGTTATAAATTTCTCTTATGGAATCAAGTTGATAATCTGTTCCAATATTGAAATCTTCTCTATATCTTTGTTTTTCTCCAGCCATAAGTAAATCTAATCTATTTGGACCACTTACCATTGCAAGTTTTTCTAAAGAACCTCCTTTTATTGGATGAGTCAAATTAAAAGCAGAAAAAGGATAAAGGTGTTTTCTTCCCTCCCAATCATAATAAATTTTTCCTGGGACATCTGTTCGTTGTACTACTGAGCCAACTTCCCATGGTTTAGTTAGTTCCCATGGTCTGTGCAATCCACCAGCAGTGGTTATATCTCTACCAGTCCTATTTTCAATAACATAATAAGGGTCTCTAAAAACTTTTTTTTCTAACCATCCACCTATCTCTTCTCCTCTATATGCTCTTGCTACAACATTTCTAATAGAATACTTATCCATAAATGCAAAGATATCTTTTTCTTTAGGTTTTATTCCTATACTCAATAGTGGAAAATCTTTGGCTAATCTCAATACATCAAACGAATAAAATGGATTTAGAAGAGATCTTAAGGACTGAAAAAAAGAGGGTTTTTCATGATGTCCATATGGATAACCAACTTCTGGATCCATTCTATATACTGTGGTATACCCCACCATATTAGTAAAAAATGGTCTGTTTAATACTGCAAATGCCCTTCCTAAATGATAGGATATTACCCAAAATGGATAACCCAACTTAGAGCCAGGAATTCCTTCATAAAAACTATATAATCTTGGATGCTCTGGGAAATATTGACCGGTAGGATAACCGGACATAACAGCAGGATCTAAACCATATCCTGACCCATAAGTTATTCTCGGATCTCTCATTACCGTTTGCTCTGCAACATTGTAGAAGCTTGCAGCACCACCAAGTCCAAATCTTCCATAATCAAGAAGATTTTTCAATGCCTTTTGATATTTCTTCACATCCTTTATAGAATAACTTTCCAATTCTTCCTGTGGGATATCATATACCTTATTACTATAATTTTCAGACATATTATAAAATACCATTCGTGCATATGCTTGTGCTGTATACCATTCCTGTAGCCTTCTGGACATCTCTCCAGCACTCATTCCCATCATGAAATTTTCAATTCCAGAGCCAATTAAATAATAACTCTTTGTGAACCAATTTAAAGAAACATTTTCTCCTCCTCCACTCATAATATATCCTGCAGGAATGAGCTTCATTCTTGTATTCAACTGTTCTCCTATCTTTTGTAAATTTTGAAAGATTACTTCTTTTGAAGGTCTAACTCCTTGTGGATTCATAATCAAATCAAGATCCACTTGTTTTGTAAGAAGGAACTTCTTTGCCTCCTCTGAAAGAAGATTTAATAATCTGAAAGTTTCTATATCTGTCGGTGTCCCAATTTTAAAAACTCCGCTTCTAGTTTGAAAGAGCTGTTTTGCCCCTACCAAACGTTCTGCATAATCTGAACCAAATAATACTGGTGCTAACTTACCTACTTCATAAGAAATAAATCTCTGGTCTCGATGTGTCATCTCTTTTAAAAAAGCCTTTGTTATATACCCCTCTTTATCCCATTCAAATCCAGTTGGAAGAGGAGTAAGCTGCATTTTTGCATTATTTATAAAAATAGCTTTCTTTGTATCACTAAAAAGCACCCCTCTTTCCAACCATAGCTGAAAATCTTTTGCATTCCAGGTTGCTCCAGGTAGAAAAAATCCAATAGTGGCTTTTAATGCATTGTAGGTTGCAAGTGTTTTGTTTATTTGATTTTGTGATTGTGCAAAAACATCAAGTTTTCCTCCCCCATATAAATAAGTGGTATAATCTGAGATTCTTAATATCAAATCTTTTTCCAATTCTAATTCCAAAGGGTATTTTTTAGCAAAATGTGGTGTGGTGTAATTTCTTACAATAAACTCTGTTCCAGTTACAAATCCAGCATTTTTTTGAATTTGCCCTATTGTCAAATTTTGCAATGTTTCATAAAGTGTTGAATGTGTTTTACTTCTTTCTCCAAGTAAATAACTTATAAACAATGCAACTAATCCCTCATCTTCAATTTTTTTTCTTATTTCAATAAGCAAATTCTGTCCGCTATAACCATCTTTTCTCATGAGCCTTTCAAAAAACTGCACCAATGAAATACCTACTAAATTTAATGGATTTTGTCCGCTTTCAAAAGTATTAATGTTTCTTTTTATAATATTTAAAACAGAATTATAATTTGCATACATAATATTTGGATCCAATCCTTTTATGGATAAATTCGGAGTTCCATCCTCTTTTAAGGAATGAGTTCTTGCTACTTCTAAAACATGTTTTCTATCATTTTCAATTGCTGAAAGTATTCTGTACATATCTTGTCTAATAAGATTTAAATAAGCTAGGATTTCCTCTTTTCTCTCTACAGTTCTTCCATCTGCTAATACTAGTTTAATATTATTTTCTTTAATGTAGTCCAATAGTCCAAAAATAAAATAATAATTTGTATATATCTTCAGATATCTCTCATCTTGATATCTCTCATTTTCCAAGCTTTTTTTCCCTGTCTCAAGATACTTTCTTGCTTCTTCTCTTGCCTGGTTTAGAAGTCTTTCCAATACTTCCATTGTTTTTGTGGAAATTTTGATTTTTCCTTCTTTATTTACTCCAATCCCAATTGATCCAAGAAGCATTCTTATATAATTTTTACTTATAGCATCACCGTAAGTATACATAGCTAATCTCATTTCATTTATAATATTTGGAATCCAGCCAATCATTTTATTTTCAGCTCTAGACTCTGGAAATGCCTCTCTAAACGGGCCTATTTTTCCAACTGTATTTGCAAAAAGAGATTTATACAATTCTCGCCGATAATAAATACTTGTTTCTCTTGAAGCAATCCAATTTGTTATAGTCATTCTTACACGCTGTACATATGGTAGCTTATCTACATATCTAAGCCAAGGTGCTTTGCTGGTAATATAAGCCAACCCTTTTCCAATCTCAGAAGTTGTTTTATATAACAAACCTCTTCGTTCTAAAGGCCCAGTCCTTCCAGCTGCAACTGCTTCAAGTTGAGCAATCAAAGTTTGCCAGAGAGCAAAACTATTACTTATAGCTCTTTTTAACCAAGCAGGTGCATTAATTTCGATTATCCTGTTGGACATATTTTTATATTCTTCTATAGAAAGAGATTTTTTTGTTGCAAGTCTGTTTAGTAAATCGTTTATAGTTTTTAGATCTTCAGGATTATTTTTCAAAAACCTTTTGCTTATACGCAATAAATATTCCAAACGGCGAGTGTGAAAAATCACTGCTTTTCTCATAATAGATAAATTAGCAGGTACATAGGCTGTTTTTACTTTCGCTGTCCCAATTGTAGGAAGATTTGGAACAGTAATATCAAATACTGAAAACGGACTTCTGCCTTGATAAAACATTGTAGCAATAAAAATTCCAGTTAACATCACTAGCGGAAGGCAGACTAAAAGGTTGCTTTGGCTAGAAATCAAAGTTTTTAAACTCATCAAAAATGCATCTGAGTTTGATTTTTTAGCTGAAATCAAAATAGGCTCTGATAAAGAGGGCCTAATTTCTAAAAGTTGGTCAGATGCCTCCAACTTTGCCTCTATTATCATTGCTCCATCATACTCTAAAACTTTAAGTACCTTTGGTTGTTTTTGACTATTATCTTGAAATGGATTATTAAAATAAAGTGCCTGCTTACAAGTGGCAATTCCATCTTTGTCTGTTTTTAATCTAAAACAATTTACATTTCCATCTTTATCTGTAATTGGTTGATTGTTTATATAAAAAGAGACATATGCCCCAGCAGCTGGGAGTATGGTTCTCTTTTCTTCCAAAGTAGAAAAGCCCTTTTCGTTTTTTTCCTCTGTCTCTACTTTTATATATGAGGCTTTTGCCTTTAATATTCCACTACTAAAAAGTTCAGAAGCATCTAGAACAACAAAAGACTTATACTGGTTTGGATTTTGAATATCAAAAGCAAAAGAATAAATAGTAAAACTTAAAATTATCCAAACTAAGGTCAAAAAAATGTTCGGATTAATTTTTTTTATTTTTTTCATATCCTCTCTTTAATTTTTAAATCGTCAAAGATTTAAAAATATTAAACTTACTATTTTTATATGTTTGTATAACCTATATTAACTTTTAAAATAATTAACTTTTAAAATAAAAAAAAGAAATGGAGGGTAGAAAAAAAGTGAAAATCAAACTCATCTATCTTTTTTTGTTTGTTTTTTTCTCATTAATTTATTCTCAATCTTCTTCTTCCCTCTCTTTGTTATCAGGAAAATATTTTAACTTGGCTCTTGTTGGAATTGCTATTTCGATTTCCATTGCATCTCTTGCATATATGGCAGGTTCGCTTTTTGACCTTCCTGGTCCAAAGGCTTTTGCAAAGGAAGAAATTAGTCATCTCCTATTTACAGCTCTTTTGATAATACTGATAGCTTCAGGTTTGATATTATATCAAAATTTTTCTGCCTCATTAGCAACAAGCAATTTTTTCCCTCCTTCTAAGGGAGGACAACAAAAGATTATAACTGGAATTTGTGAGGATGCTCTAAATATTTATAATGATAAAAATAGACCTGAAACAAAACTATTTACTTCACTTGATTGGTTTTTAGGTTGTATCCCTCTATTAGAAAAAAGTGGTTATAGTTACAATGATATTATTTCAAAGATAAAAATAAATCAAAACACCTCGGCATCTGATTTATTCAAAGAATTCCACAGACAATCTCAATCTAATCCAAATGTACAACCTTCCTATGGAATACTCCTCTCTTATCTACTGGATATGTACATTAGTTTAATTGCTTTTGAGATGGTGATTGGCCCAGTTTCAACTTTTGGATTTAGTGTATATCTTCCAGAGTACGTTTTAGCCGGAACAGATATAAGCCTTGCTCCACTCTCTGGTCTAAACCTTATTTCTGAAAGTCTAATTTTTCTTTCTAATCTAGTTTCATTCGGGCTTGTCAACATCATTGTCCAAAAAATTACTTTAAAATTTATCTATGTTTCTATGCTAACCTTTGTTCTACCTATCGGAATCACTTTTAGATGTCTTCCATTTTTAAGAAAAACAGGCTCCTCTATTATCGCTTTAGCATTAGTTGCTTATTTCATTTACCCTATCAGTCTATGGATTAACGAACAAATCTATCTTAATGCTTTTTTTGATGGACAGAAATCCTTGCTTATAAACTGGGCTAATTATGAAACTCTTCTTGGAAGTTGTCTCCCAAAAAAAGATGGGGAAACCTATGAACAATATTATGACCGAATTTATAAACAAGCAACAAGTATATATTCAGAACTTGAAAAGGAAAAAGAAGCTGCCAAAAAACTAGAACAATATTCCTATTCTACTTCTGATCCAAGGCTTCCGACTTCTCAACAACGTGGTATACTCTCTAGATTTACAGGGGCAGTTGGAACAAATATGTTCGATGTTCTAAGCTACTTGGTTGGTTATGACCCCACTCTCTCTCAAAGCCCAACTCTTACAATTATGTCAATTATAACTGGTATATTCACTGCACCATTTAGAACAGAATTTTTCTTTAAAGTTTTAATGGATCAATATATAGTTGCTGGGCAATGGCTAGTAGTAAATATGTTTTTTTTGGTAAATTCAATCATTCTTTGCTTTACCTTTTATAAAAATATTTCAGAAGCTATAGGTGGAGAAACAAAATTATTTGGAATAGGGAGATTGTTATGAAAAATCGTTTTATCTTTACTAGTATTGGTTTATTCATTCTTTTTTTACAAACCCTTTTTTCTCAATCTTCTTCCTATACACCTGATATAGGATTACCAGCAGTACAAGGAGAAGATCTATTTAATTCTTCAGCTTATTCTTCTCTTTCCAGATTTGCCATAATCCTTGTTTTAGTAATGATATTTATTATTAGTCTTGGTTATATGGCAGCTAATTTATTTAGATTGGGCAATATATTAGAAAATATAAAAATTGAGATAAGGCAATTACTTGTTGGTGTAATTTTTGCCCTTTTTTTATTTGGAATGGCATTTTTTTTAGATCAAATAATTCAGCTTCAATTCAAGCGTTCTACATTTGACTTTGCTGACCAATATTTAAAAAAAGTAATTTGTATTTCTACAGAGGCTAACATTAAATTAGAAGGCTTGCGTTTGGTTTTGCAATATCTATCTGGTTTAAGAGCAAGATATTATGCTTATCAATTTGGTTGGGGGTTTGCAACATTACAATTTCCAGGGCTCGATATTGTGGATCGAGCAATTGGTTTATTTAATTTCATTCTTTTTCCTTTCACAGCAAGTGTGATTGTTCAAACCATAGGGCTTCAAATAATTAGGACAACAGCAATAGCTCTATTATTACCAGCAGGAATTGTTTTAAGATTTGTTCCTATTTTCAGGGATGCAGGTTCATTTTTAATAGCAACTGCATTTGTTTTATTCTTTGCTTTACCATTTTTATATACTATTGAAGGGGGGGTTGTTTTACAAATGTATAAAGAAGATTTTAACACAGAAATGTGCAGTGGGGCAAAGATAGGAACAAATTATACTTATCAATCATTTCAATTTGTTAAAGATATATCTCTAAATCTATTGCCAAATCTAGAGCAAGATTTGTTCTCTTTCTTTCAACACATATCTTATCTAATCTTACAAGCCTTAATCCTTCCTGCCATAAATATGATTTTAATAGTAAGTGGAATTCAAACTTTAACTAAATTTATATCAATGAGGTTAGATTAAAAATGAATTCTAAGAAGATTTTATCAATACTTCTAATTTTTCTTCTAATTTTTCTTAGTGGATGTTTAGGTCAATCAGTTTCAAAAGGACCAACTAATGTTATTTCTTCGAATTTCCTTTTATGGTGGTCCAAATGGGGCCAGCCAGTAACAATAGCACTAGTTTTAATGATATTAATTTCTGCCTTTTCTTGGATGTATGCTGCTCTTTTTGAAAAGGAGGATATTAAGGCTTTTGTAAAAGCTGAAATTCTTAATCTATTCTATTCTGTTCTTATTCTATTTTTTGTCTTTGCATTAGTGGATGCTGCTGAATATATCACTGCTGTTCTTCCAGCATATACGCCTATCCCAAACACTAATATTGGAAAAAATTGGACCGATTTTGTTCAATATTCATGTCAGGCACAGCCTAAAGATTATTATCGTCCTTGTCATATCAAAATTGCTCAAGTTTATTTAGAAATTCTATCAAGAAATTCCGAGGCACAGATAATAGATATCATGAGATTATATAATTTCATCTCACTTGCAATGTCTTTTTCTTTTTCTTTCAAGTTCATTCTTGCTCCTGCAACAGCAGTTTCTATCTCTCCTTTCATTGGACTTAATCCAATAGCTGAGTTTCTTCAGTTTTCATATGATATTTTAGTAAAAAACCTAATCGTGCTAAAAGCTCAGCAAATAGCATTGGACTTATTACACATAGCGTTTTTTCCTTACATGCTTTCATTTGGAATATTTTTAAGAGTATTTCATTTTACACGAAAACTTGGAGGTTTATTAATTGCCCTTGCAGTAAGTTTTTATATTGTCCTCCCTCTTCTTTATGTATTTTGGGGTGCAGTTTTATATTCCTTCACAGGTCCATGGGAATTAGACATAACAAAAACAAAAGGATTTGTTAGTCAAATCTATTTTGCAAGGCCAGAACTTCAATTTTATAGTCCAAATAAAAATTCTCCTGATTATAGCCAAGGTTGTAATGATGGGGTAATCTCTCCAATTGAAGAATGTAATGAATATGATAAAAATTCTCTATCTACTCCAAATCCAAAACTTTTAACTAGTTGTCCACCAAGAGACCAAAATGGCAATATTCTTAGTGGAAGGGAAAAAGATATTTATTGTAATTATGATAATTGTAAGTGTATTTCTACTCCTTATGATTCTTCTTTAAATGTAAGAAAAGACATAATCCAAGAAGTTGGTGGTAATGCATTGATTGCAGAAAATGCAAGAAAATATGCTCAGATATGTTATGATCAACAACAAAATAATGATCAACAAAATTCTCTTTATATGCTTAAAGCTTTTTCTAATGATTTGTTTTCCAATATTAATCTATTGGGGGCTCTAAAAGCAGCGGTATTAACTGGTCTTTTTGGCCCAAATGGAATTCTTCACACTATTGCAAAAATTTTTATATTTTCAATTTTTGCACCATTTCTATCCTTGATGGCAGCATTGGCATCTACTAAAGTTTTCTCTCCTTTACTTGGAGGAGATGCTTATATCGCAGGTCTTACAAGGTTGATTTAAATGAAAAAACAATTTTTAGCTAAATTTGTTATTTTCTTTTTATTTTCAGTGCTAAACTTTGCTCAAAGTCAAACAGCTATTCCAAAAGTTCTAAAACCAGATTATAGCTGGATAACTCTTTCTTTTTTGGCTTTAGTAGTTGTTGGTTTAATCGGAGCTATTGGATATATGTTGGGAGGGCTTTTTGGTGACAGGATAAAAATATATTCCAAAAATCTTATCTACTCTGTAATAAAAAGTGCAATAATCATTTTTATTATTGTATCTATTTTTTTATTTGCAAATCAACAAACCATTGCACCTTTATTTGCAATTAATATTTTTAGTATTGACCTAACAATAGAATATGCAAAAGTAATAAGGGCAACACTTCTCAATTACTTTTTCTTAATGACCGGTATTACAACTGTTGCCTCCTATTTCGGAAATATTGCTCCTTATTTTAGACCTGCTGGACTTATTGGGATAAGCTTTTCTATTGCCCCTGCCTTTAGGCCATTTTTTGATGTTACAGGTATACTCCTTTCTGCAATATCTACTTCCACAGCAATCTGGTATGGCCAAATATGGTTCTTAACCTTCATTCAAACAAAATTCTTTTCTTTATTTTTACCAGTAGGTATCTTTTTAAGAGCAACAAAATTTGAAGGAATCGGGAATGCTTTAATAGCCTTAGCTATTGGTTTTTTCTTTATTTATCCATTCTTACTAAATATTGCTTTTGATATGTTCAACACTTATATAAAACTTCAAGCAAGTTCATCTTATATAATAACTTCATCGGATGCAAAAAAATTTTCTACTGTTGAAGAATGTATAAAGTATAAATTAGAGCAACTTCAACAAGGAAAATATATCGAATGTTCTATAGAAGCAGATAAAGGTTTTTTTGACATTTTAAAAGATCTTCTCTTTGGAACTTTGAAAAATCTAAATCTTATTCACTTTTTATTAATAGTGATGTTAAGTCAGTCATATTCTTTCTCATTATTTTTGTATTTTTTGGTTTTTGCACTTTTGTTTTTTATTAAAATAACAATAGAATATGTAGTGGTGTTATCTTTGCTTTTACCTGCTTTGGTAATATTTTTTACATTTTTATCAATTGATGAAATAGCAAAATTCCTTGGTACAGAAATAGATATAAGTGCTTTTGAAAAAATATTTTAGAGGGAAAAAATGAGCTTCGTTCCAACTTATTGCAAGGATCTTGGATTTGCTCCAGATAATTTCTTTGTAAATGTACTTGGTTCAAATTGGACAACTTTAGTTGGGCTTTGTTTGGTAGCAATGTCATTTTTAATTATTATTCTTTATTTTCTTTCCGAGTTATTAAGAGAGCAAAAGTTAAAAGCTTGGTGCAAATTCGAATTTTTTCAAATAATCTTTAATGCTGTTCTTTTGGTTTTTATTTCAGGAATGCTTTATTGGATGTGTGCTTTTGATGTAAGCTCATTCTATAAATGGGCTGATCCAACGAATGCAAATTCAAAAATCTCTAATATATATTCACAATGCGGATTAAAGTCCACACAACAAATTATTACTCCATATTGTGTTATGAATGCCTATATAGATAATTTAAAAACCTATGGAAAATATCTTTTTGGTATTTTATTTCTTGCTTCTTATTTTCTTTCCCAGCTGGTCAATTTTGCAGTAGCTGCTCACCCTATCGGAATGGGGTTCAGTTTAGAGCCAGCAGCAGGTTTAAGGCAATTTATAAACTTATTGACAGTTGCTATGAGTGGTTATACTCTAACTTTTATTTCTCTTTATGTTCAAGAGCATCTTATCAGGTTTTTTCTTCTTGCTCTGCCTTATTATTTTCTTCCAATAGGTATTTTACTTAGAGCATTTTTTCCCACAAGGGAATTTGGAGGGGCAATAATTGGTTTTGTAATAGCCTCCATATTTTTTTATCCTTTCACCTTTGTTTTTGCAGATCTTGCTATTGGCTCTAGTTTTAACCCAGTAGAATTAGATAACATACAGAAAAGTCTTACTGGAAACATTAATTCGCTAAATCAAGATATTTTAGAGAACCAATATAATTCAATATCACAAAGTAGTGGAGATCCAAACAAATCTCTTCAGATGAATTTTGATAATTCTTTTTCATCAAATCCAACATTCATCGATTCTTTTATAACAGTTCTAACCTATCCTTTTTCTTTAGTTTTTTCATTAGTTACAACATATTTCATAGGGGCTGCAGTTATTCCATTAATAAATTTTGTAATTTATATTCAAGCTGCAGCATCAATATCACAAATGCTTGGGTCAAGATTGGATATAACAAATCTTACGAGGATGATATAGATGAATTTGCCTTTTTATCTTTCACAAGCATTTAGTACTGAAGGCTGGCTTGCTTGGTCAAATAATATAGCTCTTATTGGGCTTGTTGCCCTATTTGTTTTAATACTCTTACATATGATTGCAATTCTTTTCAATTATGATAGATTAAAAAACTGGGTGAAAGGGGAGTATTTTCAGGTGTTTGCAACATTTTTTTTAGCTCTTCTCTTAGCTAAAGCAATGCCATTAGGTTGGGCAATGATGTTAGAAATTACAAAACAAATTTATTTTTCTAATCCTGTACTAAAAAGCCAGATACCGAATTTTCAAAATGTTTTTTTTGATCCTTTTGAATTTAGTCAAACACTTTTGAAAGACGCATATCTTGGATGTCAGCAAACTCTTTTCAAATATCTATTTGTAATTAATTATTTTTTTAAGGTTATTGCATCTCAGAATGTAGCTCCTCAAGGTTCTGAGCCACTTGGTAGTTGGTATTCTTCTATTTACTCCTCTACTATGGAATATTTAATGCAAAGATTAACCTATGGAATGTTTTTTAACTGGATTCAGATTACTCTACTAGGAGTAATAAAATATGTTGCCCCCTTATTAATCCAACTTGGATTGATTTTTAGAGTTATTCCTTATACAAGAGGATTTGGAGGATTTTTACTTGCAAGTGGAGTTGGATTCTTTGTTGTTTATCCACTTAGTATCATTCTTTTATTAACCTTTCAACCCCCAGGTGCTGCATGTTCTTCTTTTGTTCCTCCTCCTTTAATGGAGCAGGCATTGGAAGAAAGCCAACCAAGTCCAGAGCTATATGATAAAGCAAAATTTTTTATTTCAGCAAACCAAGAAGAGATTGATGAAAAAATTTCAACAATAGAAAGTTATGTTACAATGCTTTATTTACAAGGAATGATTTTTCCATTTGTATCCCTAACAATTGTTTTTACTTTTATAAGGCAAACTTCCAATATTTTAGGTGCTGATCTAAATGAGATTGGAAGAGGTTTATTAAAATTAATTTAATAAATGAAAATTATGTACAATTTTTTTGATAAAAAATTTTTAATAGCAGTTTTAGTAGGCTTTTTTCTTAGTTTTGCTTTTTTTTATTTTCTTGGGAATTTTAACAAAAGTTTTTGTCTAAATTCTGCTCAAACAATTTTTTCTCCAAATTCAAAAGCAAAAATAATCGATCTAATTAAAGAAGCAAAAAATAGCATTGATCTTGAAATGTATATCTTATCAGACCAAGATATATTAAATGAACTGGAGGAAAGTTCTTTAAGGGGAGTAAAAATTAGAATAATCTTAGAGGACAGGGTAGACCTTGAAAAGCTTGATAGAATAGCAAACTTTTTGGATCAAAAAAATATCGAGTTGCGTTGGGCATCTTTAGATTATAAACTGAGTCATTCAAAATTTATGATTATAGATAAAAAAAAGGTGCTGATTGGTTCAATCAATTTTTCAAAAAGTGCTTTAACTTCTAATAGAGAAGCTGCTTTGGTTTTAGAAGGAGAATTAGTAAAAGATTTCTTAAACGCCTTTGAAATTGATTGGCAAAAAGCTAGGATTATTAAAAATTAATTAAAATATACTAATCAAAAAAAAACTAATAACAAAAACACTAATAAGAATGAAGAATGAGCTATAAATTTTTTTGAACAAATAAAATAAAAATTCAAAATAAAAAAGAAAAAAGTAGGTCTGTTTTATTGCTTTATTTGAATGCTCCTTATATTTTTCTGTATTCTTTGTAGAGCTATTATCTCCTGATTTCTATCCATCTGTTTTGGATAGTGTTTTCCTCTGCTAAAATGATTTTTTTCATAGCTCTTTGCATCAAATAGTTTTATCACTGTTTTGGCTGTTTTGTCTATTTCAAATTCTTTGCATGAGAATATATCAAATGAGGCATAATTTTTCTCTGGATAAGTGTGAATAGAGATATGGGACTCTGCTATCAACACTATCCCGGAAATACCCCAATCTTCTGGTTTCTCTCCACCATCATATTTAAAAACATATGGTGGAAGAATCTTTCTCATGCCGATCTTTGCAGGCAGATTGCTTAAAAACTCGTATATAAAGTTTATATCTGAAAGCTTATCTTTGTCGCATCCATACATATCCAAAGTCAAATGCGGTCCATACATCTTTTTCTTTTTCCTCCAGTCGCATATCTTTTTTAGATATGCAATATTATTTTAAATAACATTCTTATTTTTAAATATATCGTTTTATATTTTGTTTTTGTCGTATTTTTTTCTTTTTAGAGCCAAGAATTTCATTCTTTTTTTATTAATCAAAGCTTTTTTGGTTTTTTTCTCTATATCTAAAAATTTTTCTTTTTTTTGACTTATTAAAAAATTTCTTTTGTTTCTATTCACTTATAATTTTTTTTTTATTTTCTTTGAGATTTTAATACCTTTTTTTCTTTTTAAAGCATCTATTGTGCCAGAAATTCCAATAAGCTCCAATCTTATCGGATTTCCCCTATAATTATTTACTAAAGAGAAAAAAAAGCATACCCTATCCTCTTTTCCTGCAAAAGAAGATAAAATAACTTGGTTATTTTTTTCGTCGCAATTTACCACTTTTAATCCTGTTTCCAAACATCCATAAATTCCAAAAAATTTTTCAAAAATCTCCTCAATTACTTTAGAAAGCTCTATTTGGCTATTGCTATAATTATAAAATTTATATGCAATGTACCTTTTTTTATTTTTCAATGAAGGCTTCATTTTTCTAACCTGTTTTTTCTTCTAAAAATTTTTCTTTTTCTATCTTTTTCAAATACTGATTATCAAATCCAAAATATTTGGAAAAAAATAAAATCTCATAACGATTTCTAAGTTCAAATTTTTCTTTTGCAAGAGTAAAAAATCTTACATTTACATTATATTTTTTTATAATTTTTAGAGCGACTTTCAAATATCCCAATCTTTTTTTCATCTCGTTGAGATCTATCAAAAAAAAATCTGAAATAGCCACTACAAATATGTTTTGGTTTTGAGCCATTATTTTAGCAAGGGCTTCATCTACCCTATAAGAAGAAATATAAATAAATTTTGTTTTTTTTGCTAAAGCTTTTGCTTCCTCTAAATCTGAAAAAATGCTATAACTTTTTTTAGCTAAAGATTCTAAACAAACAAGTTCAAGCCCTTGTTTTTTTTCTTCCTCTTTTTCAGCCTTAAATCTTATTATATCATACATCTATCTTAAGCCTCTTACCTTTTTAGCAGCAGAAGTAAGTCCTCTGTAAACTCTTCCTCTTCTTATTTTATATCTATCTCTATCAATTAAAATTACTTCATAGTAAACTAACTGGCCATCTTCTCCTACCCAATAAGAATTTAAAACTTCCATATTGGGATATTTTCTTGCAGCTTTTTGCTCAGCCTGTAGTCTCTTTGAAATCCCAGGAGAAACAAAAAGCACATTTTTGGCAGGTTTTCTTCCACCTGCTGGAGTAGGTCTTTTCCTTTTTCCTTTTTTTATTTTTACTCTAACAACAAGATATCCTTGTTTTGCTTTATAACCAAGTACTCTTGCCCGTGCCAAATTAGTTGGCTTTTCTAATTTCATTACAGTGCCTTGAGCTCTCCATTCTGTTAGTCTATCTCTATATTCTTTACTTCTTTGTGCGTATTCTTTTTGAAATGTTTCTTTTATATACTTATATACTCCCATCTATTCACCTTTTTCAATTCAGGCTAGTGCTGCCTACATCTTGAGTTATTATTATATTGGAAGAAAAAATAATATAAATAAATATGGTGATCTTCAAATCATAATCTTTATTTTCAAAGGCTTTGCTATAATTGTGTCAAACAATATTTTTCTTTCCTTTAAATCGAATAAAACCTTCAAGCCATTGTTTTCATGAAGAGAACTAAAATCTCCAATTATACTAATTTTTTCTTTGTCTATCTGATCCAAAATCCTTTCTAATCTTTCATTTCCTTCAAACAGGATTTGAAGGGCCTTTTTATTTATACTATTGATAGGGTATTCTTCTATTCTTCCACTTAATTTTGAATTAAGTCTAATGGTGCTTTTATCAATGTATATTGTACCCTCTAATTCAGACAAAAAAAACTTTTTTATTTGTTTATTAAACATTCGGCAATAATCTGCAATTTTTCTTTCCTTTAATTCTTTTTCTATTTCTTGTTTTATCAGAGAAATCTCTTGTATTTTTTCTATAATCTGCTTTAAGTTATAATAAATAAAATAATTTTGAAGTGGTTTTTTGTTCATTAAAAAAACGTCTATAAGCCTTATGCGATGTTTTGCAATTTTTAAACTATCAGTTATTTCATTTTCGATCATTTTTCTTTGCTTTTGTTGTAAATGTGGTAAACTAATCAAATCAAGCTGTCTTTTAATTCTGTTGATACTATTTACAATTGCCTCAAATTCGCCGTTAAGTTTTTTTTGATTTTTTATTATAACTGAATCACCTAAACTTTCAATCAAAACCTTTGCTTCCAGTTGAATTTTTTCAAATGTTTTTTTCTGTTTTTCAATTTCATCTAATTTCTTCTTCTCCCTTATCTCTTGAATTATCTTAGAAGTTTTCAAACTTAAATAATAAGCTTTTTTTCTGATTTCTTCATAATCCACTTCTTTATCCAAAATTTCCAAAACTTCATCCATCAATTTAGCAGTAGTTTTTTCAATCTCTACTGTCTGTTGAGCAATCTCTTTATAATTTAAAATATTTTTTTCAATTTCCTTATCCATACTCCCAATATCTTAAAAATTATGAAATTTTTAAATCTTCTTACTATCCTTTAAGGACTACAATTGGGGTCATTTTCGCAACTGGTTTTGACAAACCTGCTCTTTCCACTGCACTAACTACTTCGTCTATATTTTTATAAGCCTGAGGGGCTTCTTCACTAATCAACCCAAACTCGCTTGCCATCAAAAATATATTCTTATCCTGTAAATTTTTTAGAACCTGTTGTTTTGGAAGATTTCTTTTTGCAGCTGCTCTTGATAAGTTTCTACCTGCTCCATGGCATGTAGAACCAAAAGTTTTTTCCATTGCTCCATTCTGCCCAACAAGAACATAACTTGCTGTTCCCATGCTTCCAGGAATTATTACTGGCTGGCCAACTTCAAAATACTTTTTTGGCACTCCATCGCTGTTAGCAGGAAATGCTCTTGTTGCTCCTTTCCTATGCACACAAATTTCTCGGGAACCATGTTTTTCAAATTTTGCAATATTATGGCAAACATCATAAACCAAATCCATTTTTTCGCTTATTCCCTTTTCTATTATATTGTCAAATGCCTCTCTAATCCAGTGCATAATTAATTGCCTATTATTAAATGCATAATTTATTGCGCATTGCATAGCACCAAAATATCTTTCTGCTTCCTTACTATCTAATGGAGCAGAACAAAGCTGTGGGTCTACTAGCTCTATTTTATACTTTTTTGATGCTTTAAGCATTTCTTGTATGTAATCACTGCAAACTTGGTGGCCAAATCCTCTTGAGCCAGAATGAATCATAATCACTATCTGATTTAGCCACAAGCCAAATTTTTTTGCTACATATTCATCATAAATCTTTTCCACTCTTTGAATTTCTATAAAATGATTTCCTGAACCAACCGTGCCAAGTTGGTTTTTTCCTCTATCAATAGCCCGTTGCGAGACATATTCAAATCTTGCATTTTTAATCCTACCGTTCTCCTCGCAATTTTCCAAATCATCTTTTCTTCCATAACCATTCTCTATTGCCCATAACATTCCATTTAGCACTGCCTCTTCAAGCTGCTTTTTTTCTAATCTTACTTTTCCTTTTTCACCTACTCCAGAAGGCACTAATTTAAATATTTCTTTTGCAAGCTGTTCTTTTTTCTGTTCAATCTCCTTATAACCCAATTCTGTTCTAACTAATCTCACTCCACAATTTATATCAAAACCCACCCCTCCAGGACTTACCACTCCTCCATCTTCTGGATCAAAAGCAGCCACTCCTCCTATTGGAAAACCATATCCCTCATGGCCATCTGGCATAACTGATGCATATTCTATAATCCCAGGTAAAGTAGAAACATTTTTTATCTGTTCAATTGTTTTATCTTGCTGCATTTTTTCTACTAACTTATCAGAACCATAAATTTTAACTGCAACTTTCATCTTTCCTTCTTTTTTTATTTCCCATTCTACCTCGTTTAGTTGAAATAACTTAACCACTCTATCCCTCTCCTCTCAAATATTTATAAAATTTAGTATTTATATTTTATTATGTTAGGTGCTTTCAAAGAAAAGCAACAAAATCTTTTTTCTCTTCAACAAGAGAAGTTAAGAAAATTTTATGATTTTATTTCTAACACTTCATTATTTGATAACCGTTCGCCTTTGGCTTCTTTAAATTTTTTTTTCTTCACTTTAAAAAAGGATTCTCTTTCATGGAAGGAGCTTTTAACAAAGAAAGAATTCATCTTCAACTCTCTATCGCCTACTGATTATAAATCACTAAAAACTCTTTCAGAAAAAGTTCTTCCGCAGTATGGAATTAACTCCTCTATAAAAGAAATAAATGGAACAATTGTTTTTGAAGTTTCCTTAAATTGTGATAAATCAACAAAAGAATCGCTCAATCATCTAATAGAAGAAGGCAAAACACCATTTAATTCTCTTCAAAAGCCTACTACAGAAAGCGCTTTTAGGCAAGATAACACCAAAGTTGTTGTTATTCCAAAAAAAACTGAAATTTCTAGACAAGATAGACAAGACCAAACCAAAAAAGAGGAAACCAAACAAAATCCATTTGTTCAATCTAGTAGTAATAATTATAAAAACCCATTTACCCCAGTTAGCACAGATGTTTCAAAATCTTTTTATGTCGATCAGGATGGTAATGTAGTAGAAGTAGTAGGAGGCGGGGTTTCAGGGGATCAAGTTGTAAACTCAATCTCAAATATTTTTTTTAGTCCAGATTCTTGGAATGAAGTGCTTTCAGGTAATGGTAAAGGGTCAGATTATTTAAATATTAGTTTAGATATTCTTTCACTTTTTGGTATAGGTTTAATTGCAAAATCCTTAAAGGCAGGAACAAAAACCATAAAATTTTTACTAACCCATGGAGATGAAGTTGCAAAATTTTTCAAAACTGCTTCAAAAAGTGAAAAATTTATATTTGCAACAAATATCAATAGAATAGCTGCAGCAATGGAAAAGAGTGGAAAAAATATACAAGATGTAATAAAATTTTTTAGTAAAGAAAAAAAAGTCAAATTAAAAGTTGTAGAAAATCTTGTCAAGAAAGAAAAACTAAAAAAAATTAAAGTTAATGGAGAAACCTTTCTTATAAATTCAAAAAACAACAAAATTTGGGGATATATCTTAAAAGAAGGGGAAAGGGAAGTGGCATATAAACTTTCTACTCCTTACCTCCAAATGACATTTTCATCCACATTTAATACTTTTTTTCTTTACTTAGTTACATCGGAAGTTGCAGATACTTTTACCTTCGCATTAAATAAAGATAAATTTTTAGATGAGTTGCTTTCAAGGTCTTTAGATTCGCAAACAATTAACTCTCTTAAACTGGAAGGAAAGTATGAACCTCTAAAAGAAATCATGTTATCTAAAAATGATTATCTAACAAAGAGCCTACAAATTAAAAAACTTCTTTCTAATAAAGCAGAAAAAATTTTACCTTATATTAACAATTATCTTATCACTGAAAATTTAGAAAAAGAAAGAGAAGAAATTGTAAGAAATAACATTCGTTTACTTGGTATAATGTTCTCAACCTTTTATTTATTTGGATTAACAGCAGAGAAAATAGAAAACCTTCTTTTTAACACAATATTTAAAAATCTTCAAGAAGGAATGAGTAAAA
>JBKBMW010000009.1:0-20200 GCA_046295675.1 Candidatus Anstonellaceae archaeon
AATATTTTTTGCTTTTCCAACATAAAGGACTTGGTTGTTTTTATCTTTGAATATATACACTCCACTTAATTGAGGAAGATTTTTTACAATTTTAAGAAGTTCATTCATACTTCTTCAACCATTCTAACATTTATCCTTTAATAATTTTTGTAAATACTGGCCTGTATAGCTTTCAGAGTTTTTTGCAATCTCTTCCGGTGTTCCATAAGCAACTATTTCTCCTCCCCTGTCTCCCCCCTCTGGACCTAAATCTATTATATAATCTGCAGATTTTAATATTTCCAAATTATGTTCTACAATAAGCACACTATTTTTGTTTTCAACCAAACTATTTAAAACCTTTATTAGTTTTTCAACTTCTGCAAAATGTAACCCAGTAGTGGGCTCATCCAAAATATAAATCGTATCTTCTTGAGAATTTTTATTTAATTCTGCTGCAAGCTTAACCCGTTGAGCTTCACCACCTGAAAGAGTTGTTGCACTCTGTCCAAGTTTTATATAATCAAGTCCAACATCCATTAGTCCCTGGAGTTTTCTTTTTATTTGTGGAATATTTTCAAAAAATTTGTAGGCTTCACCTACACTCATCTCTAATACTTCATAAATATTTTTTCCTTTATACCTTACAGAAAGGGTTTCATTATCATATCTTTTTCCATTACACTCATCGCAAGGAATATACAAATCTGGTAAAAAATTCATCTCAATTTTTATTATTCCTCCCCCTCCACATTTTATACATCTTCCTCCAGGAACATTAAACGAAAATCTTCCACTTTTCCATCCCTTTGCCTTTGATAATGGTAATTGTGCAAACAATTCTCTTATTGGCCCAAATGCTCCTATATAAGTAGCTGGATTTGAACGAGGTGTTTTTCCAATGGGGCGCTGATCTATTATTACCAATCGTTTTACTTGTTCAATACCTCTAATTTCTTTACAAAGTCCAAGTGTATTTTTTTCCTTATTTTTAGTCCAATGCTCCAATATTGGACAAAGGGTTTCAGAAATAAGGGAAGATTTTCCAGAACCTGAAACTCCGCTTATAGCGCAAAAAACACCCAATGGAATTGCTATATCTATCTCCTTTAAATTATTTCTATTACAGCTAAATAGGTTTAACCATTTTTTTGGTTCGCGTCTTTTCTTTGGAATTAAAATCTTTTTTTCTTTTTTTATATACTTTAAAGTAAGGGAATCATTGCGTTCAAAAAAATCCTTTTTTGGCCCTGCAAAAACTACCTCTCCTCCATTCTCCCCAGCACCTGGTCCAAGTTCAACTATAAAATCAGCATTCTTTATTGTTTCTTCATCGTGTTCTACAACAATCACACTATTTCCTAAATCACGTAAATTTCTAAGAGTTGCAATAAGTTTTGCTGTATCTTTTGGATGTAAACCTACAGATGGTTCATCTAACACATAAATTACTCCACTAAGATTTGAGCCTATCTGAGTTGCTAACCTTATCCTTTGAGCCTCTCCTCCAGAAAGAGTTTTTGTTGCTCTGGAGAGTGTAAGATAATCTAGCCCTACGTTTATCAAAAACTCTAATCTAGAACTAATCTCTTTTATGATGGGCTTTGCAATGAGTAACTCATTTTTCTCAAATTTGAGATTCTTAAAAAATCCATACGCTGCCTTTATAGGCATATCTGTTATTTCTACTATATTCTTTTCATTTATTCTTATACTCAAAACCTCGTCTTTTAGCCTTTTTCCTTTGCATTTAGAACACTGCACTTCTCTAATATATTTTTGTATTTCCTCTCTTTTTTGCTCGGAATCAGTTTCATTGTATGTCCTTTCTAAGTGATTTGCTACTCCTTCAAAAATTTTCCATCCATGCCATTTTATTCCCCCATCCTTTCCTTTTATCAAAATCTCAATTGGTTCACTGCTTCCATACATAATAAGTTCTATTTGTTTTTCAGTGAGTTTTTCTATCGGTTCATTAATAGGTATCCCATATCTTTTAGCAAAAGCAAAAAGCACTTGCATGTTATAAAGCGAATATTTGTTATTCCATGGTTCTATTGCTCCTTGAATCAAACTTTTTCTTTTATCTTTGATAACTAAATTCGGATCTATTTTAAATTTTATGCCAATACCATGACATTCGTCACATGCACCATATGGAGAATTAAAAGAAAAACTTCTTGGCTCTATCTCTTTAAAAGAAAATCCACATTTTGAACAGGATTTTTTTTGAGAGTAAATTTCTTCTTTTTTTCCATCTGTTATTTTTATCAAACCAGCTGCTTTTTTTAGTCCTAACTCCACAGCTTCCAAAATTCTTCCTCTTTCTTCTTCTACAACTTCAATTCTGTCAATAACTATATCTATATCATGGTATTTGTTTTTATCAAGCTCTATCTTTTCTCTACTAAGAAGATAATTTTTTTTATCTACAACTACTCTATCAAATCCTTCCTTTTGCAATTGTTCAAATAATTTTTCAAATGATCCCTTTTGGCCAATTACAATAGGGGCAATAACAGTTATCTTTTGCTTTGAATATTGTAAAAAAATTTTTTCAATTATTTTTTCTATGCTTTGTGAACTAATCAATATATTACAATTCGGGCAATAAGGTTGCCCTATTTTAGCAAATAGTAATCTTAAATAATCATATATCTCTGTAGTTGTCCCTACTGTGGAGCGAGGATTAAATGAAACTGTTTTTTGATCTATAGATATAGATGGGGAAAGCCCTTCAATTTTTTCTACATCTGGTTTGCTGCTCAATCCAATAAATTGTCTTGCATAAGTGGACAAACTCTCAACATATCTTCTATGGCCCTCTGCATAAATAGTATCAAATGCTAATGTGGTTTTTCCACATCCAGATACTCCACAAAAAACAACCAACTTTTCTTTTGGTATCTCTAAATTAATATTTTTCAAGTTATGTTCCTTTGCTCCAAATATCTTAATAGTTTCTTCCATTCTCTCTCTCTTTTAAATTTGTTTTTTATTTTTTATTTTTATCTTTTTTTCCAAATGTTTATTTAATTCCTTTATTTTCTCTCGTATTTCAATAGCTTTTTCAAAGTCTAATGCTTCAGCAGCCAAACTCATCTCTTTTTCTAACTTTATTATCTCTTTTTTTATCTGTGTACTTGTTTTATACTTAATATTTTCTTCCCATTCCTCTGAACTCAATCTTTGTCCTATTTCTTTGATTATTGTTTGTGGTATTATATTATTTGCTTTATTGAATTCCATTTGGATTTTTCTTCTTCTTTCAGTTTCTTCTATTGCTTCTTTCATTGAGTTTGAGATAGTATCTGCATACATTATAACTTCAGATTCAGTATTTCTTGCTGCTCTCCCAATTGTTTGAATTAATGAAGTTGTATCTCGCAAAAAACCTTGTTTATCTGCATCTAATATTGCTAAAAGAGAAACCTCTGGAATGTCCAAACCCTCTCTTAAAAGATTTATCCCAACCAAACAATCAATTTCACCTATTCTTAACTCTCTTATAATTTCACTTCTGGTTATCGTATCTATCTCGGAATGCATATACCTTGTCTTTATTCCATTTTGAATTAGATATTCTGTTAAATCCTCAGCCATTCTTTTTGTTAATGTAGTTATCAAAATTCGTTGAGATTTTTTTACTCTTTCTCTTATTCTTAAAAGCAAATCTTGCATTTGATTTTCTGTTTTTTGTACAATAATCGGTGGGTCAACTATTCCTGTAGGTCTTACAAGTTGTTCTACAATTTGAATAGAATTTTTCCTTTCATATTCTCCAGGTGTAGCAGATACAAAAATTACATCCTTCAATCTTGCTTCAAATTCTTCCCATTTTAATGGCCTATTGTCATAAGCAGAAGGAAGTCTAAATCCGTATTCTACTAGGTTCTTTTTTCTTGTTTTATCTCCATTATACATGGCATGTAGCTGCGGTATACTAACATGACTCTCATCAATGATTATAATACTATCTTGAGGCAAAAAATCCAATAATGTAAAGGGGGGTTCTCCTGGCGCTCTTTTGTCAAAATGTCTTGAGTAGTTTTCAATTCCATTACAATAACCAATTTCTTTTATTAATTCCAAATCATACATCGTTCTTTTTTCAAGGCGATGTCTTTCTAAGGGTGGAAGAGTAGGTGCCCATTCTTCCAATTCCTTCTTTATGGATTTTATAGCTTCTTCTTTGGTCTTTTCTGAAAACATATAATGCTTTGCAGGATAGAGTCTATAAAAAGAAATTTGTTTTATTATTTTAAAATTCAATGGTTCTAAAATTTCCAACCTAACTATTCTATTATCCTCAATCTCAACCCTTATCAAATTTTGTTCATAAGCTGGAAAGATGGTAAAAACATCTCCCTTTACAAAAAAATTTCCATTCACAAGTACCTGTTCATTTCTCTGATAATGCATATTTATCAATTTTTTTATAAGTTCTTTTCTTTCAATTTGCATTCCAATTGTTAATCCTATAGAAAAATTCTTATATTCGGTTGGATTTCCTAGTCCATAGATACAGGAGACTGTTGCAACTATTATGGATGGGCCTTCACTAAGCAAATAACTAGTGGCTTGCAACCTCATTCTTTCAATTTTTTCATTTGCTTTTGAATCCTTTTCTATATATGTATCTGTTTCTGGTATATAGCTTTCAGGTTGATAATAATCAAAATAAGAAACAAAATAGCCCACTTTATTATTTGGAAAAAAGCTTCTAAATTCGCTAAAAAGTTGAGCAGAAAGAGTTTTGTTGTGAGATATAACTAATGCAGTTCTATTTATTTTTTTTAAAACATTTGCAATAGTAAATGTTTTACCAGAGCCAGTAACTCCAAGCAATGTTTGTTTTCCACCTCTTTTTAGCCCTTCTATTAATTGCTTGATTGCCTTTGGCTGATCTCCAGCAGGACTATAATTTGCTTTAAGTTCAAAAAAAGAATTCATAATCTAACCTTCAACTATTTTTTAAAATTTGTCTTATTCTCTATATATAATGAATTTTTATTTTTATATTTTTTATTAGGGGCTAGGTTTCCTCTTCCTCTTTAAGAAGCTTTGTTATCAAATAGGTCAATTCCTCTCGTTTTTTTTCAAATTCTTTTTCTTCTTTTTGAGTTAATTCTATTTTTTTTACTAAATCAAAAGGAAGATATTCTTCTGGTTTTTCGTTATATCCGCTATCAATTGAAATTTTATTTTTTATACTTCCAGTTTCTTTAGGAGCTGCGATATCCACTATCTCGGTTTCCATTACAATGCCTTTTAATTTTTTGGATAATTTTTCTCCTTCTTGCTTTAATTCGTTAACATTGGATAAAATCAGTTCTATTCGTTTTGATTTTTCTAAAAGCTGTTGGTATTGCTTACGATTTTCGCCCAAAGAATTTTTTGCATCTTCCAAGTCTTTAAGGTACTTCCTTCTTGCATCCTCTATCATATCGATTATTTTTGTAAGTTCAGCTGCTTCTTTTTGATATTTATCCTCAATACTTTCCAGTTTGTTTACTATCTCTCTATAATTATATAATAGATTTGAATATTCACTTATTGTTGTTTTCATGTTTTTGTATTCTGTTTGTAATGGTAAGCTTATCTCTTTACTTTCTTCTATAATCTGAACATATAAACTTTCTATTTTTTCTTTTATCTCTTCAAGTGGCATCTCTTCTTCTTTTTCCTTTTTTATTTCCTCTATTTTGGTTTCTATCTCCTTGGTTTTTTGATCTATCTCCTGGGCTTCCAACAAAACAGACTTTGCAACCTTTAACATCTCCTTTTTTGTATATTTCAATTCAGCAATCTCTTTTTCAAGATTTTTTAATTTCTCACTAAAATCTTCTTTTTCTTTTTGTTGAGTATAAAGAGCAAAAAGTTTATTTATCTGTTCAAAAGCATCATTTATTTTAGATATTTTTTTCTCTATCTGTACTGAAAAATCATCCATTCTTTTTAGCAATTCATTACTCTTTTTCTCGTCCAATGGTATTTGTTCTTCAATTATTTTTTTTATTTCAATCAAATTGGATGAAGTTTTTTTTATTTCACTATACATTGTTTGCATAACTTGTTTTTTTTCTAACAATTGTTGGTCGATTTTGGCAGTTAAAATCTCTACTTCGTGCAAATCACCAGCCAAAAGTTGAAGGGAGTTATTTGTTTTCTTTTCTAAAACTCTAAACTCTTCCTCCAGTTTAGCTAATTGAGCTACATTTTCATCAACTATTTTTTTCATTCCTTCAATTTTCTTTACTACCTCCCGTCTTTTTTGTTCAATCTGTATTTTTTTTTCTTTATATTCTTCCTTTCCAATTCCGCTCCAAACCAAATACTCCTTTGTAAGAGAATATTCGATTTTTATTATTTTTTCTTCTTCCAATGTTTTTGCCCAATCTTGGACTATTGAAAAAGGTAATCTTAATATCATAGCTGCTTCTTTAGTTTCTATTCTTTTCCTTTCTTGGACTAGTTTTATCAAATTGTCTACGCCTGTACTTATTAAAAAATCATCCAAACCCATATATACTCCAATTATTTTAAGGCTTTTAAAGCTTTTCTTCTATTTCTTATTTGGTAAGTATGAGCTTTGATTACTCTGATGTATTGCACAAAAAGGAAGTTGGAGCAGTAGAAAAGTTTAAAATCAAATCCACCATTTTAAAGGATCTTGGACCAAATGCATTAAGAGTTTATAATGCTATTGATTCTTCTAAATCAGTACAAGAGCTAATTACATTACTTGAGATAGAAGAAAAAGAATTTTTTGAAATTATCACATTCTTGGAAAAGATGAATTTTATTTACAAAAATGAAGAAGAATCATTAGAAAAGGAAACTTTGGGCAAAGAAGAAGAACAACCTCAACAACAAGAAGTTTCTGATACCTCTTCTGAAAATTTTATCACTTCCTTAGAGCAAAGAAAAATGGAAAATAAAACCCCACAGGATAGCAAAGAAATTTCTAAAGATAGCCTATCTGCTGCAGAAAAAGAGATTTTTCAAAAATATGGGGATATTGGACTAAAAGTTTATTCTCTGATTGATGGCTATCGCTCAGCACAGGAAATTATGGAGGAAGCATCTATTAGTGAATCTCTTCTAATTGAAATGTTAAATTTTATGGAGTCTAAAGGCATCATCACTTTAGAAGATAAATCTCAAGATCAAGATGTTAATGAAACAAGAACTATACTTGATAACAAAAAAGAATCCCCAAAAAGAACACCAACCAGTCCTTTTGTAGAAACTCAACCTCTTCCTCCTTCTTCTAAAGATATTCAACCTGGAGAAATTCTTGTCCCATCATTAAAAAATCTTTCTGTTTTAGATTCTACAAAACTAAAAGTTTTGTTAAAACTAAAATACAATCTTTCTAGCGATTTTCTGAAGTTTTTAGATGGAAAAAGCGATATCATTGATCTATTTTTTAATTTCAATTTATCTATTCCGAAATTAAAACAGATCTTAAGCGAACTTCAACAGGAAGGATATTTAACTTTAAGCTCTTTAAGTAGGGAGGAGATAGAAAATAAATATAGTCATTTTGGTCTAACTGCTTACAAAAAATTTGGTTTGGATGGAGTTTTATTATATAGTTTCATAGGAAAAACTACCTCTCTTCCAAAACTTATAAAAAAAGCAGAATTAGATGTTCAAAAAGTATCTGATATTTTATTATTTTTATCTTCTATCTTGGGTGTAGACCTAAAAATAGATAAGCAGAAACTTCTAGAGAATCTAAAAAAATCTGATACTTAATCCTTAATTAAAGAAATCGTTTTTTCTTCCATTTTTTTAAATAATTCTTTTTCCTCTGTTTTCTTATCAAACTTTCCATTTACTTTCAATGAATATTTTTCTGTGAATTTTTCAATTCCTTCATCTCCAAAATAAACCAATATTGATTCTTTATTCTTCTTTGCCCCATATTCTTTTATTGCATCTTTAATTTGTCGAATTCCACTTAATTTTATTAAAAATTCATTTTCAATTCTATCTGAAATTGAATTTTTTCCAAATGAAGAGGCTACTAAATACGCAGCAATTTCCAATTCTCTAAAATCCAAAATTTTTTCACTATCTATCAAAGTGAATGCAATATCTTCTTTTTTTGCCTTCCAAATTTTCTCATCAATCTTATCTATTAATCTATAATCAAAATCAATTTTGATCATTCTATTAATACCCCATTTATTACTCCATCCTGTCCTACTCTATTTGTAATCTTAGCTTTTCCTATTTCTGTTTCAATTATTCCTCCTTTGGTCAATATATTCTGCCTTGTAAAGTGTCTATTGTCTGGAGTTTGAAGGACTTTTTTTATTTTTACTTTTTTTATTTTTCCAGTTTTGTCTTTTATATTCGCATAAGTCGCTGTTTTTAATCTAACCTTTAAGGTATTCCCTCTTCCCTTTTCTATTTCCTTTCTTTCTTTTTCAGCTATTTTTGTATGAGTTGGAGGATTGCCATAGTGTGCCAAAATGTTATCCTTAGAAGGCTTTTTCTTTGCTCCAGTTCCACTTGCTTTGGTTTTAATTGGTTTGTGATAAATTCCCATTTTTTCTACCTCTTCTTTAATCTAATTAATAAGTTAAACTATCTATCTATATTATCAATCTTAGTTTTTAAACTTTTAGCTGAACAAATAAAATGTAGTTGGCCCAATTATACTGGCCATAACATTAATTCTAGAAATATTCATTTTATAAGGAATAAAACCTATAATTGTGCTTAGACTCAAAATAAAAAGTCCAATAAGTCCATCTATCAAGACTATCATAACAATTAGATATACTCCAATAACATAACTAATTTTTTTAATTTCTAATTTTGTTATTCTATCCTTTAAATAATAAGTTATTTTCAGAAGTAAAAAAACCCCAACTAATAAGGAAAACAAAAAAATTGCTGCATGATAGCCATAATTAAATGGACTAAAAGCAAACAAATTTTTTGCAATAGAAATAGTGCCAACTCGCGCAATTCCTCCTCCTGCTACTGTAGAAAGAGCAAACATATTATGACTTGTTTCGATTGCAACCAAATGTGCTAAAAAATTTCTTGGATTTTGTACTTTCATAAATAAAGCAGAAAAAGCAGCCAATTGAGCAGGGCTAGAAATTCCTGGCAAAAAATCTGCAATAGCTCCTAATATTACTCCTCCTATAACATATTTTAAAAAATCAATTTTTTTATTTTCAATCGTTGATTGTTGTTCTATGTTTTTGCATTCTTCAGTATAAAAAATTGCAGGAAGGGTAAAAAATCCAACAAACATTGCAAACAATGGGTCTGGAAGATTTAGTTGAAAAACAAAATATCCCCATAGAGCACATAGGATATAAAAAAGTGCACTATAGACTTTTTCTTTTTGTCTTATTATAAAAAAAACAGATGCAAAGATAAGTATATATCCCATATATGGTTTTAGAGCAGTATTAATCCCTACAAAGAAATAGATAATCCAATATCCTGCCAATGAAGCCAAAAGTCCTGCTATTAAAGCTGAATGGGTTACTATAAAAATTGCTTCAAGAAGCTTTCCTTCCAAATACATTCTCTGACCGGGAAGAAGAGAAATAGCAGTTTCGCCATCTGGAATTCCAAAAATTATGGAAGGTAAAAAAATCATTACACTATATACTCCAAGCATTGCAACAAGCAATTGTGTGATTTGTTCTATTCCAAATGAACTTATTATTGCACTTATGCTATTTGGATGAAGCCCTGGAAAAACTCCGCAAAAGGTTCCAAGCACAATTCCAAATAAAATTAAAAAAATATTAAGCATCACCCACCTCTATACTTTCAATTTCAAGATAATAATTATCATAAACCTTTTTTATTTTTCCAAAAAAGCAAATGTTTTTTTCAAAGTATTTTTTAATCTGAGCTGAAAACTCGTTTTTGTTATCCAAATGTCCAGTATAACAATGGCCAAAGCTACATATTCTTATTTTTTTATACTCCTTAGTTTCTTCTATTTGATTTACCTCACCACAATTTTTTATTCGCATCTCTGCCTTTGTAAAATATAGCTGTGAAACTTCTTTTGGTTGATAAAAATATTTATATGGATTAAAAAATAGCAAAAAACAAATACTAAAAACATAGAGAAATAAAAGAATCAAATAACTTTTTTCTATACCTATATCGAAAGAAAGCATATTTTATCTTCTGTTGGAAAATTTTAAAATCTGTAGTTGTAAATACATAAAAGCTAATACAGATAAAAAAGCCCCAATCCACATCAAATAAACATATACTGGATTTTTTAAAAGGAACAATATTGTAGAAAGTATTATCAAAATAGCTCTTTCAACTCTTCCAAAAAAACTCTTAAGTTTTGCAGCTGTTTTTGGATTAAGCACCTTTCTATGATCGCTATAAGCTTTTGAGAAAGAGTGCAAAAATGTTCCAAAAAAAAGAATGATAATTGCAGCTATTTTACTTTCCTCAACAAATAAAAATGGAGACAATATAAAAAATTCCACAATTCTATCAGATATTCCATCTAAATATGCTCCAAAAGGCGAGGTTTTTTTTCTTTCTCTTGCAATTGCCCCATCAAGAAAATCAAAAAAAAACGCACAAAAAACAAATAATAGTGCAATTTCTTCCTTTTTAAAAATAAAATAAGCAGCTAAAACAGCCATAAGAATTGAGCCTAATGTAATATGGTTTGGGTCAAGATTTAAAAAAGAAAGTTTTTTTGCATACCAATTTTCAAAAAATTTAAATTTTTCTTTTAGCATTCAAATCAATTCCTTCTTTTTTATTTTTTCTTTTACATAGTCAATAAATTTTTCAATTTCTATTTCAAACCGTTTTCCATCTCTTTGTCGTATATTTAGTTTTGATGTTTCCTTTTCCTTTTTCCCTATAACTACAATATATGGTATTTTTCTTATTTGAGCCTCTCTTATCTTAAGGTTAAGAGTTGATTGCTTTTGGTTTATCTCTACTCTTATTCCAGCTTCTTTCATTTTTTTTCCCAATTCAGAACAAAATTCTAAATACTCCTCTGCTATTGGAAGCAAAATAATTTGAGTTGGAGAGAGCCAAACAGGAAACTTTCCATTATAATGCTCTATTAGAATTCCAATAAACCTTTCCATTGAGCCATATATTGCCCGGTGAATTGCAACTGGAGTGTGTAATTTTCCATCGTCCCCTTCGTATTTTAACTCAAATTTTCTTGGCATTTGAAAATCAAGCTGGCAGGTTGAAAGTTGCCAGATTCTTCCGATAGCATCCTTCACTTTAAAATCTATTTTTGGTCCATAAAAAGCCCCATCTCCTTCGTTTATCGAGTACTCTATTCCTATTTTTTTAAGAGCATTTTGTAAAGCTATCTCTGCTTTTTCCCAAGTCTGTAATTCTCCCATATATTTTTCTGGGCGAGTAGAAAGCTCAGCTTTATATTCAAAATCAAAAGTACTTAAAATTTTTTTTGTTAGTTCTAAAACTTCAATTACAACTTCTTCTATTTGTTCTTCTGTACAAAAAATATGTGCATCGTCCTGAGTAAAAGAGCGTACTCTTACCATCCCAGCTAATACCCCTGATAATTCATGTCTATGCACAAGGCCAAATTCTGAGATTTTTAAAGGCAACTCTCTATAACTTCTAGCAGTATTTGCAAAGATTAGCATATGGCCAGGGCAATTCATCGGTTTTATTCCGTAGTCTTGCTCATCTATTTTTGTAAAATACATATTCTCTTTATAATGTTCCCAATGCCCAGATATCTTCCATATCTTGGTATTTACAATAATTGGAGTTTTCACTTCTAGATAGTTAAGTTTTTTTTGTTCCTCTCTTAAATAATTCTCTAATTCATTTCTTATGGTCATTCCATCTGGAAGAAAAAAAACCATTCCAGGAGCCATTTCAGAAAACATAATCAAATTTAGTTCTTTTCCTACCTTTCTGTGGTCTCTTTCAGCTGCTTGCTCTAATCGTTTTAGATATTTGTCTAATTCTTCTTTACTAGCAAAGCAAGTACCATAAATTCTTTGCAATTGGTCATTCTTAGCATCTGCTCTCCAATAAGCACCTGCAATTTTCAATATCTTAAAGGCTTTAATATATGAGGTCGAGGGAACATGTGGACCAGTACACAAATCAAAAAATTCTTTAGCATCTTTAGGGCTTTTTGCTGTCTTTCTATTATAATAAATTGAAATTTTCTGCCCTTCTTTTTCTTCTAATTCAGAGATAATTTCAACTTTATACTTGTTATTTTTATAGATTTCTAATGCTTTTTGTTTTGAGACTTCCACTCTTTCAAAGGGTTGATCCTCTTCAATAATTTTTTGCATTTCTTTTTCTATTTTTGAAATATCTTCTAAATCAAAAGGGGTTTGCCTATATATATCATAATAAAAACCATCTTCAACTACTGGGCCAATTGTTAATTTAGCATCATCGTATAATCGCAATATTGCTTGTGCCATTACATGTGCACAAGAATGGCGTAAAATCTCCAAGCCTTCATTGCTCTCAATAGATAAAAATTCAACTTCACAATCTTCTCCCAATTTATATCTTAAATCTTTTGCTTTTCCATTAATCTTTAATCCAACTATTTTTTTTATATCAAGTTTTAATTCTTTTGCTATCTCTATAGACTCTGTTCCCTTCTGCACTCTTAATGTTTTACCATTCTTTATTTTAACTTCTATAACCATATGTTATATTATAGTAAACTATATTTAAATTAGTTGTTTTACTTCCCTTTCCTATTAATAATTTGCAAAATTTTTAGTTGTGATTATCTGCTGAACTGTTTTTATATTATCCAAGTATTTGTAATTTTGCGAATATGTTTGTTTAGCAAGTTCAAAATAGTTAAGGGCTTTTTTAAATTCCTTCTTCAAATAATACTTTATTCCAATAGCATTATAACATGCAGCAATTGCTTTTGTTATGGATACATTTTCTTTATCTATTTTTTTTGCATCAAGCAATTTTTTTAATGCCTTTTCATATTTCTTATCTTGAAAGAAAGCATATGCCTGATCAGTAAGGTTTTGTAATTTTATCTTTTCCATTTTTTGTTTTGCTATTTCAAGGTTTTCTTTGTATTTTGGATTTGTTGGCTCTATTTCTGCTGCTTTTTTAAAAAAGGAGAAAGCTTCTTTATATCTTTTTTCTTTATAAAGCCACACTCCATAATTATTATAAGAACTAGCCAGAGCTATTTTAAGCTGAGGATCTTTTTTATCTATTTTTAAAACTTCTAAAAACTTCAAAGCAGCTTCATTATATCTTTTTTCCTTATAAGCTTTAACCCCCTCATTATATATTATCACGGCCTTATTTGTGTTGTTCATAAGTTAAAAACTACTTATAAATTTTTAAATCTTTTTAAAATCTTATTTAAATATCCAAGGAATCAAATTTATTAAAAATGCTGCCGTGCTTAAAAAAACTATAAAATCAAATAATTTTTTATTTTCTAAAGCATTTTGTAATATTCTGTGTCCATCAAAAAAAGGAATAAAAATCAAATTTATACTCCCAACTATTATATTAAGTGAAAAAGAAAGCTTTAATACATCTAATATAAATTCTATCCACCAAAACCCTTCCTTGTATTTATATTTAAACAGATAAGCGTTTTTATAATATCTTTCAATTTTAAAATTAACTTTTCCATCCCCATCACTTTCTTGTATTATATCTCCTTTAGAAGTTTGTAAAATTACTTTTTGATTAGGAAAAAATGTCATATTCGTTAGATTTATTTTATCGACCTCTACTTGGTTTACTTTATAAACTATAAACTCATTCCCATTTGTAAGTTTTGCAACATACCCATCCAACCTAACTGTAGTAGTCAAGATCAAGATAATAATCATTAAAACAAAAAACAATATTGCAAAGTAGAAATTGGAAGCACTCCCTGCAATCAATACTCTATTTTGTTTTTCTTTTTTTATTTTGCTTAATTCCTCCTCATCTGGTTCAACAAATGCACCTATGGGTATTATTCCAAACAAAACTATGCCTGTAGAGTTTAATTTTATTCCATATACTCTTGCTAAAAATCCATGAAAAAATTCATGGACTATTAATATCAACACAAAGGCTATAAGCCCTTCAATCAATGGTAAGTTGCTTCCAGGTAGAAGTATTGTACCTCCAGGTGGGGGCAAAATGCTTTGTTTTATTTGGGTATTGCCAAAAATTACTAAAACCAATTCAACAATTTTTATAGCAAATCCATATAAAACAACTCCAGAATAAAGTATTATAGAACTAAAGACTGCACCTCCCAATCCAAAAATAACAGTTATAAGAAAAAAAATCAATCTAAAGTCAATATAAAATTTATTCTCAAACAAATTAAGTTCAAAATTAAAATCAAAAATCTTTTTTTCTTTCAAATAGTTTGATGCAGAAACTATATCTGAATTGTTCATACTTCCAGCTATCGCAGTGTATGTAAAAGGCATAATAAACAATATCAAAAAAACAAGAACAAAAAGTCCAATTATTACTCTTATCCATTTGCCAGGTTTTCTTTCAATCAAATAGCTCCCTAAAAGCCCATACCCCAAAATAAAGCCAATATCTGCCAAAAAAACAAAAACTTCAGAATACTTTTTTGCTGTTTTATCTATCCAATCTAAAAATCTTTTATCCTTAAAAAAAATTATCCCAAAACTTCCATCCAATTCTTTTAATCCTGTTAATATTTCTCCAGTTATAAAAAGTAGTATGGTTATTAAAATAACTTTTGGGACAAGCCAGATATTTAAATTAAGAAAATATAGAAATAAAAGAAAGGATATCAACACTACAATTAAACATTGGATATTTTGCTTTTTTTTATCTTTTGCTCTTTTCTGCTGAGCAAGTTCTCTAATTTTTTTCAAATAATCAAATGCAAAGAAATCCTTTCTTTTATTATTTTTTCCTTCTTCTTTTTCCTTTTCCATTTATTGCCCTCAATTTTTCTCTTTATCCTTATTCTAAATATCCTAAGATTAAAAAGTATTAAAACAAAAGTATTAAAATTAGAGAAATTAAGATTATTAAATTTATTAGTTTAAAATATTTTGGCTGATTTAAGATGGAATGCGAAAGCTGCGGAAAAAAAATAGAACGCACAAATGCCTATCTTGTTTTGATTGAAGGAGCAAAACTCTATGTATGTAAAGATTGTTCTGTGTTTGGCAAGATTCTTTCATTTCCTTCATCTCCACAAAAGACAAAAATAAAGGAAGTAATTGCAAAAAGCGATGATGAATACGAACTTGTAGAAGGTTATGGCAATAAAATTTTTCAAGCAAGGCAAAGATTAAAAATTCCTCTCAATGTCTTAGCAGAAAGACTTTCTCAAAAAGAATCCTTTTTAGATAGAATCGAAAAGGAAAAAACCATCCCACCTATTGATCTTGTTAAAAAAATAGAAAAAGAACTTGGGATTGAACTTTTGTCTTCAAGTTCTCCTATCTCGCCTTCTCAAGTTCAGAAGAACTCTAATTTTGGTAGTCTTACTTTAGGAGATATCTTAGAAATTGAAAAAAAGAAAAAAAAGTGAAAGACATGGGCTGTGATTTATCCTCTCTTACGAGTCCAACCTCAATTTCTATCGAGCAGCTTTCAAACAAAAAAATTTCAGTGGATGGAAATAATATTTTATATCAGTTCTTGTCTTCAATTCGACAACCAGATGGTAGTCTATTAACTGATAATAAAGGAAATATTACTGCCCATCTAAGTGGATTATTCTATAGAACTGTCAAATGGTTGGAAGCAGGAATATATCCTATATTTGTTTTTGATGGTCAACCAAATGAATTAAAACACAATACACTTTTATTAAGAAAAGAAAGGAAGGAAGAAGCAGAAGAAAAAATGCAAAATGCTCTTAAATTAGGGGATTTAGAAGCTGCATTTACTTATGCTCAGCAAACCTCAAGGCTAACTCCTCAAATGATAGAACAAGCCAAAGAGCTCTTAGAAGCTTTAGGGATTCCTTTTGTGCAAGCCCCATCTGAAGGTGAAGCACAAGCTGTTTATTTAGTAAAAAAAAATCATGCATGGGCAGTTGCATCTCAGGACTATGATTCTCTTCTATTTGGCTCTCCAAGACTTATTAGAAATCTTTCATTTTCAGGAAAAAGAAAAATTCCAAGAAAAAATACCTATGTTAATATCGAACCTGAATTAATCGAATTGGAAAAAATGCTCAAGGATTTAAATATTGATTATAAAAAACTTATTTGGATAGCTATCTTAATTGGGACTGACTTTAATAATGGTGTTTATAAAGTTGGTCCTAAAACAGCCCTAAAAATAGTAAAAGAATCAAAAACTTTTGAAGAAATTATTAATTTTCTTCTTTCAAAATTCAAAAATAGAGAAAAAGATATTTTAGAAGAATTAAAAAATTGGAAGGAATTAGAAGAACTTTTTTTAAATCCAAAAATAGAACAAAATTTTTCTACAGAATTTCGAGAAATTAATAAAGAAAAGGTATTATCTTTTTTGGTGGACAGGCATGATTTTTCTGCAGAACGAGTAGAAAAAGCCTTAAATCAAATAACCCAATCAAAAAAAGAATATAAAGCCCAAAGTCATTTAGAAGATTTTTTCTAAATTGTAATCTCAATTTTTGAATTATCTTTTAAGAAAAATTTTTTTCTTAAATTTTGTTTTGCAATAATTTCAATAATGTTTTTTTTATGATGACGATAATACGGAAAGATTATCCCTATTTTTAAGTTTTTTAGCTTTGCTTTTATCATCGTTATAGGCTTATACTCTTTGTTTTTATAATAAAAACCTTTTATTTTATACTTTCTAACTTTTCTTTTTTTATTTTTAAGTTTTAATAAATTTTTTTTATCTAATTCCAAATTAAGAGTTCCTTTGTATGGATTATATTTCAAAAGCTTATAAAATTGTGTTTGATATCCCTTCAAAGACATAAAAAATTTTCCTTGTCCCAATCCTCGTTTTACCCTACCAAATATCTTCATCTCAAAACCTTTTTTTAAATGACCTCAGACGCTGTTAGGTTTTCAGCATTTTTTTTCAGCGGTTGTTCATTTCATCAACGGTCAATCCAAATATTATTTGTTTTTTTTATTTATAAACTTACCAACCATTTTTTATAAGCTATTTTTTAGTTTAGCAATTTGAATTAATCATTACATGTGGGGTATCTGTTTGATTATACTCTACTCTTATCTTACTTTTTCCACTCTTTCTTGGAATTTCTCCACAAATAGGGCCTAATGTTTGCTCTATCAAATCTCCCCCACCAATTAAACTAAATCTTAGTTGTTTTCTTAAATTCCAATCACTCACTCCAGAAGGAGCCCCAATATAGGATAAAGAATAATTTAGGTTTTGTGGTACTTCTATCCATATATAAAGAATTGTATCATTTCCTATCAAATAAACCTGGTCTGCTGCCTCCTTAATATCTAATAAAGTCTTTTTTGCAATGTTTTTTTCATTAAAAATAGAAATTTCGCTAAAATTTAGAGGTAAAACTACAATCATAGAAGTTATTACTAAAAGGACAAATATAAAAACAAGTGTTGCCTCCATACTGATTTGGGCTTTTGAAAAATTCATTTTTCTCTCCTATCTCATCTATTTACTGATTTTTTCAATTATTTTTTGTGCTAAAGTAATCTTTTTTTCTTTTAATTCTTGATGGGCAACAAACCATTCCAATGCCTTTTTTATTACCTCTTCTTTGCATTCTCCACATAAAATTTTTCCTTTTGTACATTTATTGTATCTATTCATCAATTCCTTTTCATCCATCTCAAAAAACAATTTACATAACTCGTAAACCATACATTTTTCTATTTCTCCCCCAAGCCTTCTTTGTTCTTCAGCTGTTGTTCTTCCTCCAGTAAGTGTATTTTTAAGTTTTTTTTCAATACTTTTTATATTCTCTGAAAGGTATATCATACTCTCTGGATCTCTTTTAGACATTTTTTGCTCCCCTTTTAAATTTTTTATAAATTTATGGTAAGTTGCTGAAGGTGTAATTAACCCAAATTTTGGTGCAAGATCCCTTGCAAGTCTAATGTGGGGGTCCTGATCAAACCCAACAGGAACCAAAACATTTTTTGGCCCACCAAAATCTTCATCCTGAGGAAGAAAAATATCTGCCATCTGAATTATTGCAGACATATAAAGTGCTAATTTTTTTTCTCCATATAGGGCTTCTAGGGTTGCTTGTGTTATCTTATTTGAAATCAAAAAAGCATTTTTTAGAACATGTTTCTCAGTGCTTTGTTGGTAAATATAAGCATTTTTTTCATCTAATCCTAATGCAAGTAGATCTGCCAAATTAGAAATAGCAAATTCTTTCACTTTCTCTTGTCTAGTTTCATTGTCAGCAATTGCTTCAATATCTGCAATGCAATAAAAAACTTTTGCTCTAAAATATTTCTGAAAAAAGATTATCTCTTTGGCAGTTTGCATTGAACCCAAATGAAATTCACCAGAAGGTTTAATACCGCTAAGTATTGCAACTGGTTTTTTTTTATCATAAGCTTCTAAAAATTTATCAAAATCTCTATGTGCTACTATAATTTGTCTAGAAAAAAGGTAAATATTTTCAAATCTTTTTTTTATTTCAGATGGAATTTTTTCTAATCCAAATTCTTTAATCAAATACTCCTGTCCATAAAGTTCACTTGACCATGGGTCAATTTTCATAGGCTCACTTTTTTAATTCCTTTTGTATTTTTACTCCTTGAGAATCAATTATATATTGATAACTATTGTGTTCATGGGCGCTTCCTCTCATTTTTACTACTTCTATCATTCTAATCTTTTTATTATCCATACTCTTCCAGCCTAAGTGAATAAAACCATCGCTAAAATTTTCAATTCCACTTTCTGTTTTGGGAAGCGTAGGATCTGGAGAAAATTGCTCATCTTCAATTATAAGGGTTGTTGTCCCCCATTTCCTTATTATGTTTATTAATTTTTGCAAAAAAATTTTTTTTTCAACATCGCTATTTGCTGTTATTAATGGCCCTATCGGATCTATTACTAATCTCTCTACATTTAAACCATCGATCAATTCCAATATAGCATTCTCCTTTTCCCAAAAAGATTTTAGTTCACTATGCGGATATTCAATAAAAATCAATTTTTTATTTTTTTCCAGTTCTGGAAGATTCCAATCAAACGAACTCATATTTCCAAAAATAGAATATTTTGGTTGATCAAATGAAATATGCATTCCTACTTCATCTTCTTCTTGTGCTCCATGTATTAGAAACTGTATCCCAAAGGTTGTTCTTCCACTTCCTGTACTGCCACTTATAGTTGTTATACTCCCTCTTATAAATCCTCCACCAATAATTTTGTCCAAACCAGTTATTCCACTAGGTATTTTTGAAAAAATCATTCTCTCACTTTTTTTCTTTTTGTTGTTCCATAATTCTTTTTCCAAGCAAAATTTTTGTTGCTATCTCTTGTTGAAATCTCTTTTTTTCTTCTTCACTCATACCTTTGGTTAAAATATGGTTAGTAAGCTGTTGATTAAATTCTGATATTTCAAACAATGTTTTTTGTATTTCCCCAACATTTAATGTAATCTCCAGAGGCTCTTCGATTTCAATTGCAATAGGCATATATCGCATTGTTAGTCCAACCAAAGTTTTAAAATCTTCCACTAAAAGACTGACTTTAATTGCAGTAGAATACAAATTATCCTTAAAAATCGGTTCTTCGATTTCTCCAACTCCAAAACTTACTCCCTTCTCATTTGTAATTTTAGATGTAAATGCTATGGCTAAGTTTTGCATATTCTCTTTATCAGTTGAGTGTATATCAAAATAAAGATAAACAAAAAAGCCCCCTCTTTTCACTACTTTATTTTTTAATTCATTGAAATTTTTTATATCGTTCATTTTCATCCACTTTTTTATTCTAATTTATAGTATTTATATCTTTTAATCTTTTGTTTTATACTTAAATACAATCTCCAGCATCACATCCTGGCCAATTTTTCTAATCTTTTCAAATTCTGCTAAATATGTTTTTTCAATTTTATCCACTCCTAATTTTTCAAACATATTTTTTCCATCTCCACCAATGATTTTTGGACAATAAAATAAGACCATTCTATCAACTAATTTATTTTTTAGTAAAGTTGTCGCTATCTCTCCTCCACCTTCGCAAAGAACACTGTTGCATCCTATTTTCACAAGATGCTTTA
>JBKBMW010000010.1:0-19939 GCA_046295675.1 Candidatus Anstonellaceae archaeon
AATTTGTACTGTTAATGATATGAGATGCAATGAAAATACAGTTGAACTCTGTACTCAATCTGGTTGGGAACCACAAAGCACCTGTTCTCCTGATAATACATGTACCTGTTCTGTAGATCAACTTACTGGCTTAAATACTTGTAGGTGTATTCCAAGAAATATTTTTACATGTTCTAGTCCTAATGATATGAGATGCAATGGAAATGAAATTGAAATCTGTACTCAATCTGGTTGGTGGGAATCAAGAGGCACCTGTCCTCCTGATAATCCATGTGGCTGTGTTGTAGATCCAGCTACTGGCTTAAATACTTGTAGCTGTAATCCTCTATGTCAGCCTCTTAATGATATGAGATGCAATGGAAATGTAGTTGAACTCTGTACCCGATTTGGTTGGCAATCACAATTCTTCTGCTTTCCTGATAATCCATGTGGCTGTGTTGTAGATCCAGCTACTGGCTTACATACTTGTAGCTGTAATCAAGCAAATAATCCTAATTTTTGTCAGCCTCTTAATGATATGAGATGCAATGAAAATGCAGTTGAAATCTGTACTCAATCTGGTTGGGAACCACAAAGCACCTGCTCTCCTGATAATCCATGTGGCTGTGTTGTAGATCAACTTACTGGATTAAAAACCTGTAATTGTGGTTTAGCATGTAATGATAGCGAATACATATGTGATAATTCAAAACTATTGCAATGCGTAAATGGAAATTTTTTTGAACTTGAGGATTGTGCTGATTCCAATTTAATATGTGATTCAATTAATAAAAAATGTGCTTGCCCTCCTGGCTCAAGCGAGCCAATCTGTGATGGTCCTGATTCTATTAAATATTGTCAAGATTCTCCAGATAGGGGAGAATGGTTAAAATATCCTTGCACTATGGGCTATTGTCAAAATGGAAAATGTTATTGTAATCCAGGTTCAGCATACTGCAAAGATGATTTAACTTTTTATTCTTGTAATGCTCAAGGAGAATGGACTGAAGAGAAATGTCCTGCCGGTACTGCCTGTTTTCAAGGAGAATGTGTTGAGTGTGCTAGTAGTTCAGGAGATTTCTCTTACTGTAAAGATGAAAAGACTCTGGTAAGATGCATAAACAAAAAACTAAGTTATTTTTCTTGTCCTGAGGGCACTTTCTGTAAAATCATAGATGAAAATACAGCAACTTGTGAAGGTACTGGCCAGGCGCCTATGGATAACCCACCTGCTCAAGGAGGTAACATTGGAGGTGTAAGTGGTGGTGGGGGTGGAGGAAGCGGTAGTAGTGGGTCTGGCGGAAGTTCTAGTGGTGGTGGAGAAATAACAAGAAAATGTTATGGTTGGTCAGATTGGTTTATTAATGCAACCGAAGAGAAAACAGATCCAACCTCTCCGTCTTTAGTTTGTGTTAATACCACTTATATTAGATGGTGTAAAACTTCTAAAGGAGAGTTAGACTTTTCAATCTTTGAAAAAAAGAGTGAGTACAAATGCGGAGAGAAATCACAAAAAGAAGTTTGTAATTATGAATACTCTGGCTCTTCCACCTATACCGATTATATAAATGGAGAATGTAGAACATGTTCAAAAGATACCTCAATCTATACTTGCTATCCTTCAGGAAAAAAAGATGAAACAAAGCAAAAAACTTCAGTCTCTTGTGGTTTATGGAGGGCATGTACTGAAGAAGAAAAAGCAAAATTTCAAAAGAAAGAAGCCCAACCACCTCCAGAACAACCTCAATCAGATATGCTACTTGCAATAAACAAAGCATTTGAACAATATGGTGGAATTGTTCTTCTTGTCTTCTTCCTATTAATAGCTGGATTTGCCTTCTATCTTTTCTGGAAGTTTTACGGAGAAGGAAAGAAGAAAGAAGACGAGATAGTCCAATGAAAAACTTTTTTTTTATTTTTTTTATTTTTCTTTTTTTTCTTGGTTGTTTGTCTAATGAAAAAAAGGAAGATATTACTTTACAAACATTTGAACAAGAAGAAATAAAAAACAAATCCATCTTATCCAACATTTCAAACACTTCAGATAATTATTTAGAAAAAAAATCAAAAATCATAGAAAACCCATCTGCCAAAAATTCTGTTTCTATGTGTGAGAATTCTAGCAATTCTAGCCGCTGTTATTTAGAATTTGCAATAAAAGAAGATCAACCTTCTTTTTGTTATTTTTTAGATTATGGAGAAGAATTTTTTTATTGCATAAAAAATTGGTGTTCAAATACAAACAAAAAATCTATTTTAGATTGTGAGAAATACTCTGATGCAGATACTCGATTAATTTGCATTAACAATTGTTTTAATCAAGAGAGATAATTTTTTAAATTTTAAAAAATCAAATAATCTTAATTCTTGGGCCCGTAGCTTAGCCTGGTTGGAGCGTTCGACTGATAATCGAAAGGTCCTGAGTTCAAATCTCAGCGGGCCCATCCTTTTTAAATTTTTTATCAGTAGATTTTTTATGAAAAAGATAAATTTTAAAGAAATTATATCCTATTTAGAAAAAAAAGAAAAAGAACATGATAAACTTATTGCTCTCTCAAGAAATCTAATAAGAACAGCTTCAAATTCTATTAAGCTCATGCACTCTAACAATCTTCAAGAAGCAAAAAAAAATTTATCTAAATTATCAAAAGATATTAAAGCGTTTTCTCATTTTTCAGAAGAATATAAATATTTAGTAGATCCAATAGCACAGGAATATGTAGAAGCAGCTTTACTTTTAGCTGCATTAGAAAAAAAACCATTTCCAAATTATAAAAAATTAAATGTTTCTCCTCAAGCTTATCTTTTGGGTTTGTTGGATTTATTTGGTGAGTTAAAAAGAGAAGTTATTTTATCACTTTTAAACAACCAAAAAGAAAGAGCATGGTATCTATTCAATATAATGTCTGAGCTCTTTGATGAGCTTTTGGTAATCAGGTTTTCCAATTCCATTTTACCAAACTTTAAAAGAAAACTTGATATTGCTAAAATTCAACTTGAAGATTCAAGAATAGAACTTCTAAAAGCAGGATTAAAAATCTCAAAAAGGGATGGAAAATGAAAACTTTAATAGTTCTTTTAATGTTTTCTTTTTTGTTAAGTGGTTGTATTATTATAGATACCCTATTCCCACCAAAAAACAAAACCAATTCAGGAATTGAAAATCAATCTAATGCTACACAAAAAAATATTAATATTTCTGATTTAAACAATTCTAATATCTCAAATCAATCAATAGCAGAAGTGCAAAATTCTTTGCCTACAAATTCAATAGTTATAAACGAATCATCCAACCTATCAGATTTAGAAAAAAATATAAGTCAAGGTGTCTTAAAACCAAAACAAGCTCACGATATTTTAGAAATTTATTTTTTTGATGTTGGTTTTGGAGATGCTACTCTAATTAGAACTAAATTTTCAACTATTTTAATTGGCACAGGTTCAGAATTTTCGTCTGCAGCATTGGTAGAAAAACTTAGAAGCTTAGGAGTAAAAAAAATCGATGAACTAATTTTAGACTCTTGGTTAGATACAAAAATTGGAGGGGCAAAGCTTATTTTAAAACGCTTTCCTATCAATCGTGTTTGGGTTTCAAAAGAGATTCCATCTCTTTTCAAAGCTCAAGAAGTTTACTCTTTAATAAAACAAAACAATATTTTGATATATAATCCGGTTATTGGGGATAAAGTAAATTTTCAGGATCTTTCTTTGGAGGTTTATAATCCACAAGTAAAAGAATATGTAAATCATCCAGAAGCAAATGCAATTGTTCTAAAAATAGTTTATGGAAATTTTTGTCTCTTTTTACCTTCTGATATTGAACAGGAAATCGAACCAGTTATAGTCTCCAATCTGGACAAATCAAGCTGTAGCCTTTATAAATGGAGAAAAAACGGAGAAGGTAGACCAACTCCATCTATCCTTTTCAATAATCTTGCCCCAAAAGATGTAATAATCAGTGTTGGTCCAACTTCCAAAGGCGAATATCCATCAAAAACTACCTTAACCTTTCTTTCAATAGCAAAGGTAGGTGTTTATCGTACAGATATAGATAAAGATATCTTTGTTAATGTTTCTAAAACTGGCAGCTATCATATATCTAAAAAAGCAAATTTAGAAGTTTTAGGTAAATGGTATTCTTCAACAGATGCTTCTAACCAATAAATTACTTCTTTAATTTTCTTTTTTATTTTGTTGTTATCTGTTGTTCTATTTCAGCAAGTTTTACCCCGATTATTTTAGAGCCTTCTTTATCTTTTGTTACTCCTAAAACAACATCTGCAGAAGACACAACAGTATCATTATGTGTTATAACTATAAATTGAGAAGTTTTAGACATTTGAGAAATAAAATCTGACATTTTTAGAGTATTCTCTTTATCTAATGAGGCATCAGCTTCATCCAAAATATAAAATGAAGCTGGTTTTTTCATCTCTAAAGCAAATATAAACATAAGTGCAAGTAAAGATTTTTCCCCGCCAGATAATGATTCTAAGTACTTTTCTTTCTTTTTTCCTTCTTCTTTTATTTTTATATTCAAACCACTTTCAAAAATATTGCTTTCATCTTCTAAATACAAAGTTCCTTCTCCTTTAAACACCATTGAAAATAATTTTTTAAAATGTTTATTGACTTCATCAAATGTTTCCATAAAAACCTTTATTTTTTTTGTTTCAATTTCTTTTATCAATGTCATAACTGCCTCCTTTTCTTTTTCTAATCTACCTATTTTTTCTTGCAGTTGTTCAAAATCAAGTTTTTTTTCCTCATACATTTCAGGAGCTTTTAAATTCACCATTCCTAATTCATTTATTCTTTTTTCAGCATTTTGAACTATCTCTTCTAATTTGGATTTTGGAACATCCTCCAAAAGTTTAACAGATATATATTTTTCATACTCTGATTTCAAATCTACTAATTTTGTTTGCACTGAAGCGTTCTTTACTTCCAGCTCTTGCAATCTTCTTTGCAATCCGTCTAATTCGTATTTTTTTTGTCCCTCTATTATTGCAATTTTTTTTATCTCTTCATCTATCTGCTGGATTTTTTGATATTCTTTTTGAATTCTTTTTGAAAATTCATTTATTCTTTGTTCAATTTCTTCAATTTCTTTTTTGATTGTTTTTAACTCTTTTCCATATTCCTCAATACTCTCATTTATTCTTTCTTTTTTATTTTTATTATCTTCAATTTCTTGTTTTATTTTTTCAATCTGCTCTAAATAAATTTTTATCTCATTCTTAGCTGTTTCAATTTCAGTTATTAATGCACTATGTTTTTCTAAAATTTTTTGGTATTTTTCCTCTTTTTCTTTGTTTTGTCTTTTTTTCTCTTCTTTTAATTTTTCTTCGCTTTCTTTTATTTTTTCCAAATTCTCTAAAGTTAGTTTTATTTCATTTCGAGTTAATTCTAATTCTTTTTTTATTTTTTCTAACTCATCTTGATTTTTTCTTATATTATTGTTATAAATATTCATCTCCTGTTTTATCTGTTCTATTCTTCTTTCTCTTTCTTTTTCTGTACCTAATTCTGCTTCTAATTCCCTTACTTTTAGTTCCAAAGAAATTCTCTCTTTTCTTAATTCTTGACTTTGTTCTCTTATTTTATATAATTGTCCATATAACTCATCTCTAATTTCTTTTATTTTTTCAACTTCTTCTTGAAGTTTTTTTACTTTAATTTGAGCCATTATCTGTAAAGTTCTAGAACCTCCAGATATCACTCCTGATTTTTCTATTACTTCTCCTTCCATAGTAACCATTCTATATTTATTTATCCCGATTTTTTTTGCAGTTTCAATATTTGGCACAAGAAGGGTGTCTCCAAAAACATATCTTATTGCCTTATCTATAGATGATGGATAAGATACAAACTCGTTTAACCAACCATATGCACCTTGAGGAATTTTTTCACTTTTTTGAAATTGTATATAATCTAGTGGAATAAAAGAACATTTTCCTGATTTTGTTTTTTTAAGTTTTTCTATAAGCTCTGCTGCCAGATCAATATTCTCTACTATCACATATTGTAGTCTAGAACCAGCTGCTGCTTCTATAGCAATCTGAAACTTTTCTTCATTGTTTATAAGCTCTGCAACTGTACCATAAATTCCTTTCTTTCCATTTTCTTTCATTGTTTTTATGAAATCTAACGCAAAATTTTTTGAATTTTGATTTATAGAAGCACTTAAAGTAGCAAGCCTTTCTTTTTCTTCAAGTAATTTTTTATCATACTCTGGAATATCCCTATTAATCTTTTTTTCTTGCTCAAAAAGTTTGTTAAGCCTATTGTTTATATCTTCAATTTGATTTTTTATTTCTATTAAATTTGTTTTTTCCTCCCTATTTTTTAATTCCACTAAATCGTTTTGCATTTTAATTAAAATTTCCTGGTCATGTGAAATTAATTTCTCTATTCCCTCCTTTTTTGTATTTAATATTGCCAACCTTTCCTTCAATTCACTTACTTTTTCAGTCACTTTTTCAATATTTTTTTCCTCGTTTATACCTTCAGATATTTTTTTTAGTTCTTCTAATTCTTTTTCCAAATTTTTTTTGTATTCCTCCTTTTGTTTTATCTGTGTGTTAATGGTATCTATTTTTAACATAAGTGACATTTTTTCCTTTTCTAAATTTTCAATAAGATTTTCAACCTCTATTTTTTCCTCTTCTTTTCCTTTTTTTAGAGTTTCTTTTTTTGCATTCTCAATATTTAACTCTTGTATTCTGCTTATCAAACCTTCCTTCTTTCCTAGTTTCTCAACAATTTGACTAAGCTCTGCCTTTTCTTGTTCTTTCTTCTCAATCTCCTTTTTTAATTCTTCTATTTCAGTATTTAGTTTTTCAATTTCTTTATTTATAGAAGCCTTCATTTTTATATTCTCATCAAACTGATTTTGTATTTTTGTGTATTCTTGCCATATTAATGTTGCTCTTGCACTTTCCATTTCCTGTTTTTTTTGCTGATATTCTAAAGCACTCTCTTTTTCTTTTTCCAATTCTTTTAAATAAGATTCTTTTTCTGCTAATAAAATCTTTGCTTCAGATATTTTTATTTCAACTTGATTTAGCTCTCCAATTGCTTCCTTTTTCTTTTCTTCAAATTCTGCTATACCAGCAATTTGATCTATTATCTCTCTTCTTTCTTTTGGATGCATATCTACTATTCTTTCTACTTGTCCTTGAGCTATAATATTGTGTGGTCCTACTTCAAAATTATATTTTCGCAATATTTCCAAAAGGTTTGTTCTGGTGGTATTTTTTCCATCTATAGCATACTCACTTTTTCCATCATCATAAACAGTTCTACTAATTTCAAAACATTTTTGTTTCTTTTTATCGCATCCAATAATACTTACTTGGGCTTTTTTTGAATCATGATTTATAAGCTCGGCAGCCTTTCTTACTCTTATTGATTTTGTTGCCATTTCTCCAAGGCAAAATCTTATTCCATCAACTACATTGGATTTTCCAGAACCATTTGGACCAACTAATGCAATAAAACCTTCTGGAAGCTCAATTTCCGAATATTTAAAAGATTTAAATCCTCTAAACTTTATTTTAGATATGTAGTATCCTCCTTGTTTAGTTGCTTGCTCTTGCATTTTTTCTAACCTCATTTATCTATTTACGCATCCTGCATCATCCTGAGAAAAAACAGAGCAATATGTATCCCCAACGCAATTCTGTATATTTACCCATTGACCTCCTATGCATTCCTGTAATGTTAAATAATCTTCTGTACATCTTTTTATTCCATCTAAATTACACTCATCAAATTCCCCACTTCCTCGTACTCTACATTCTCCTTTATAGCATCCAGTATCAGAACAAGTTTGAAATTCTTGCCATTGGCCGTTCTGACACTGGTATACTGTATTTTGATCCTCCTGCGAATCTGGCTCAGCACATCTAAAACCAGGGTCACATAATGGCCTATTATCTGGAGAACATTGATTAGTATTAGTAAAACATTTCTCTCCACTTGAACAAGATTTTGGTTGCCACTCTAAAAGCCCGTTATTGCTATTTTTTTTACATTCTAAAAGGGTAAATGGAGGGAAGTTAGGTTCAGCACATTTTTTTTCATTTTCTTTACACTGAGCACATTCAGCATAGGTGGCTGTTCTTTGTTCACATTGCGTAAGACATTGTCTTTCTTGAATATACTTGTATTTTCCAGTATTTTGATCTAAAACGCATCTATATATTGCCGTAGGCTCATTGGAAAAACATTTTGTATAACCAATTTCATTACTTTTACAATCATAATCAACTAATATTGGTGGTGATGGTGGGGTTGGTAGAGAGGGGATTGATGGGGATTGAGAACTTAAATCACAATATGCTTGATTATTTTTTACTTTGCAAGTTCCTCCTAAAAGTGCACAATCTTCTTCTTTTTTCCAATCGTATCCATTATAGCATATTTCCAATATATTCCCATTGCATCTTTTTACTCCTACGCCGCATATCCCTCCAGTTTTTGGAGCATTTGGGTTTGAACAATATGCATCTGTAAATGGAGAATTTCCAATTTCTTGGCATATCTCTGGCAGGATACAAATTTTTTCATCCTTCCAAGTATACTTATTCTTAGTTACATCCCATTGGCATGATTGAACTATACTTCCAGAGCATCTTTTTGCTCCTCCAATACAATCTCCAAAATTAGCAGAATAGAATTGGCCACCTTCTAAAACTTGGCTAGTTATTTTTCCTTGAGTGATATACAATGTTTGTTGTTGGTTTTTACAATTATTGAAATCTAATCCTTTACAACTAACAAACTGTATCTCAGTTAAAATCCTTTCCACAGTTCTTGGTTGAAGCTCTTTATATGCTGGTATGTCATTTATTATCAAAAATGTAGATTCTCCTTGTTCTAAATACCTATCAACGCAATCTTTTCCAGATTTTCTTCCAGAGCCACCTTCTAATAATTGTGCAGAACAACTTTTAATCATAATTGGAAATCCCATTCCATTGGTAAGTTCAAATGCTAAATTCAAACTATTTCCAGAAGTTGTGGTATAAAACCTCGAGCAAGGCAAATCTGGCTGAAAATTACATTCTTCAGAGGTAAATCTTGAAGGTAAAAAAATCCCAGAATTTACCAAATACACTATTATAATAAATACAATTATCAAAGCCCAACCATAAGTAGCCAAATATTCACTAGCACTTTGTCCTTTTTTCATTTTTTACCTATCCTCTTTTTGTTTATTCATAGAAAAAATAGAAAAGTAAAATATTTAAATCTAATTTTATTATTTATAAAAAGGTGAAAAAATGCCAAAGGTACAAATGGATAGTGTTTATGGATTGGTAAAAAACTCTTACCCTATTTTTGAGGATAATTTTGAGCAAATAGGTACTATTTATACCTGTGAACAGGGAGTTGTAATAAAATATAAGGACCAACTAATTAGAGCACCTTACGAATATGTAAGAAAAATGGAAAGAGTTTCTAATTTGGCTTTAGGCAAAGTAAGTGTAATATTTCAAATATATGATCAAAGTGGAATGGAGCACAACATGGCTGTTGCATTAAATGACATTCATTTTTCAATACTAAAAAAAATGTTTCCAAATGCTCTTTAATGGTTTTTAAAACTTTAAAACCTTATAATCTTATTAAAAAAGTTTTACTATAAAAAAGCTTTAAAAACTTTGTTTGGTTTTTTTGTTTTCAATCTCTTGAATAGGAAATATTTCTATATTTTCATGTAGCTGTTTTTTTAGCCTCAAAGCAGTTTTCCTATTATCTCCAAAAGCAACAAAAATTTTTTTTGCATTACTACATTGGCAGTATTCAATCATTTGATTAAAATCAAGATGATCAGATAGCGCAAACATCTCAATATTTTTTTTTCTATAAATTTTGGCCCATCCAGTTGCAAGAGCCCCAATCGTCTTTCTTCCATAAACTTCTGTTAATTTTCTTAGAAGTTCTTCAGTCAAACTATTGTACTCAAGCACAGCATAAAAATTATCCTTTATTATCTCGTTTGCTTCATCGCTTCCAGCAATCACATATTCAAGCTTTATACCGTTTTCCTTATATATTTGAGATATTGATGCAATTCCCTTACTTACAATTGGAGTTACAGAAAGGTATTCATTTAAAAATTTTATTAGTTCTTGGGCTTTTCCTATTCTATATCCTCCAAAAATTTGATTAAACTCTTTATTTTTCAAAGACCATTTTTTCATTTCTTCAAATATCTCTATTGGTTCTTCAAACTTTATATCATATGCTCCGTACGTGCCATCAATGATTAAGGTGTCTGTTTGCACAATTTCAGCTGCTTTTGTAGTAAGCCCATCTCGTAGTTTAAGATCTCCAGTATAAACAATTTCTCCAAATTCAGATGAAGTTATCTTTAGTTGGGTGGAGCCAAAAATATGTCCAGAATTATAAAGTTTAACATAAGCTGGCTTTTGTAGTATTTTATCTGGCGTTATTCTAGCAAGTTTAGCTGTTAAATCTGAGCAAATTATCTTCTTGCCATTAGGACTAAAAAGATGATCAGAATGAGCATGAGACAAATAATTTATCTGTCCAAAATTATTGTCTATACCTATTACTACAGGCTCTTCACTTGCTTTTAGTACAATTTTTTGAGCTATTTTTCATCCCTCGCCTTTTCTATGAGCAGCAAGTTCTTTTTCAAGTTTATCTAGTTTTTGTCCTATCCTATCTAATGCCTGTCGCATAGAAGCAATTTCAAAAGTTATTGATTGCAAATAAATTTTATCTAAAACAAATGGGGTTTTTCTAATTTCTATCTCGCTAGGAGGCTTTTCTTTTTCTATCATCTCCTCTTTAATTTGATTTAGGGATTCTTTAATTGTTTGAGGAATTTTTCTTTCCACATCTTTTACTTCTAACTTTATTCTTTTTGTTTTTTTAGTTGTTTTTTTAGGTTTAGGTTTAACAACTTTCATTTTTTTCTTTTTTTCTATCTTCTTTTTTTCTTTCATTTTATCCCTCTTTTTAATGTAAAATAATTAGTGCTTTTCTAAACACAAAAAAATTTTTAAATCTTTTGTTTTTTTTACATGTTTTATTCTTGGTATACACTATCTAATGTCGCTCTAATTAGATTAGCACGTTCCTTTCCAATCATTTTTGTTTCAGCCAATTCTTTTTCTGTTGCCAAAAATATATTTATAGGGCTTTTAAACCTATCTAAAAGTTCTTTTGCAATGTTTGGACCAACCATTGGAAGGGATTCTATCAAAGTACGCTGTCTGAGTTGAAGAGTTTTTATTTTTTTTAGTGGGTTTGCCTTTAGCTGTACTTTTTTTGAAATTTGTTCATACCTTGCAATAGAATAAACAATATTTGCAGTCTGTTGTTCATTAAAACTAAAAATCAAGCTTACTCCAAAATCTACAATAAGACAACCATATGCACCAAATAAAGCATTTAAAGAAATCTTTGGATTTTTTCCATCTTCTTCTATAATAAAAACAGGGTTGGAGTAATTTTCTGCCATTTGTTTTGCTTGATAAAAAAGTCTTTGATCTATTATAGAAGAAACAAAATCATCCTTTGTTTTTCTTTCTATTATTGTAGAGGAAGAAACCAAAAAGTCCCCACAAGCAAGAGTTTGCTCTACAACCTCTGCCCCAAATTTTTCCAAATAAGTTAAATATTTTCTTGGTTCTCTACTATCTACTATGATTTTTGGTTTTTTTTGTTCCATCTTACCACAACCTTTTTAAATTTTTCCTTACTAATATATGATACTATCATGACTATATCATGATATTAATATGATAACATTATAATCTATTAAAAAATTTTAAAGGTTTGGTTTATGGGGGGACAAACAAAAGATAAACAAATCATCTCCATCTTAACTGTTTTGGAGTCTATAAAAAATTTAGAATCAAAATTTGAATTATTTGAAAAAAGATTGGACACTTTAGAAAAAAAACTTTCTTTTAGCGAGGAAAATATTCAAAATCAAGATTATATTAAAGCAAAAGCAGGCGATCTAAGGCAGGCTCAAAAAGGATTAAACGGCGTTTGGGTTAGCCACTCAAACGCCCCTACTTCCTTTGTAGTCCAAAGCCAAATAATGCTCTCTCCAATTGATGAAGAAATTTTACAAATTATTCGTCAAAGAGGGGCAGTATGTGCTCAAGATATTCAAAAGGAATTATCCTATAAAGGTCAGAATGCTGCCTCAGCACGATTAGCAAGGCTTGCCAGTTTAAATATACTAAAAAAACATCAAGCTGGCAGGAGGGTGTATTATTCATTTGAATAGAGCAAGGCGACAGGAAGGAGGAGTATTTAGCGATGCTAATTTTATTTTGATAGGCATTAGCATCGTTTTATACTCATTTCAGAAGGGAAGAGTTATCTCACCTCCCACACCATATTTATTCTTCTTTTTTCTTCCCTTCTGAAATCATTTTTTACAAACTCTATATTTTATATTTTTTTGCTGTTATATCTTTTTGTGGAAGAAACAATTGTACTCTCAAGTTCTGAGTTAGTGGAATACACTGTATTAGACAAACAAAAAAAAGAACTAGTCTTTAAAAAAGATTTTTTGCTTTCAAAAGGCTTAACAGAAAATGATGAAGCAATCATTGCCTTAAATAAAGAAATTGAACAAACCTCTAAAAAACTTTCAGTGTTAGAAGATAAAATAAAAAAATTAGATTTAGTGTTAATCAGACCAAACAAAGTAGAGATTGATAGTTTAAGCGCAGAAATATCTCATTACTCTAAAGCAGCCTTAGAACAAGCTCTTAAATCAAAGTCAGGGCCAATATATGAGCTTTTGGAAAAAAGAGCATTTTTTTCAAAAACAAACTTTTCCAATAGAGAAACAATTGCACGAATTACTATTTTGGCTAATATGCTTCCAAAAAAAGAGTCAGAAAAACTTGCAGCTATTTTAGAGGCAAATATTGTAGATGTGGTGGATGTAAGCTCATTAAGCGAAGAATACCAAAAAGAGTTGATTAAAAATCTCTCAAGATTAAAAGTTTTTGCTTCTATCTCAAATAACCTTCTTTCAATCAAAAGAGACAAACCATCAGAAGAAGAAATAAGTAAAAAGCTTTTTGAATTTGAACCTCAAGTTCAAAAGAAATTTCCTGATTCAAACAATTTAGTATGGATATCAAAAGAAAATGAAAAACAATGGGATGAACTTCAAAAAAGTTTTGTAGAAATTTCCAATCAATTGCAAATCTTTTTAACAAAAAGCCAGGTTGAAAAATTATCTGAAGAAGAAATACAAAAATTTGATGAACTTCAGACAAAATATTTGGAGATAAAACGAACTCTTTCTTCCCTTTGTCTTGAAGACCAAGAAGAATTAAAAATCTCTTTTTCTAAGCCTCTTCCAAAACCAAATCCTCCGGCTTCTCCTGTTTCTTAATTCTTTTTGCTTTAAGGTTTTGATATGCCTAAAAAAATCAAAGGTTTTTATCCTTTCAAAAAAATGACAATTTCAGCCTATCTTGAAAATTTGGAAAATATGGGCTTACAAGCAAGCCAAGTTTTTAGAGCAGTGGAAATTCTCAAACAGATGAAAAAAGACAAAGCAACTATTTTTTTAACTTTTACAAGTAATATGGTAAGCTCTGGATTACGGGATATCTTCACTCTTCTTTGCAGGCAAAAAAAAGTTGATGTCATCATCACTTCAATTGGTTCAATAGAAGAAGATATAATGAAAGCCCTTTGTGATTTTGAGCTTTGCAACTTTGAAGAAAACGATGTTGCCTTATTTGAAAAAGGAAAAAATAGAGTGGGAAATATAATTATTCCAAATAGCTGTTATATAAAATTAGAAAAATTTTTACAGCCTTTTTTTAAATCTCAATTAGAAAAACAAAAAAAACTTTCAAAACCAATTATTCCATCTGAACTTTTAAAAGACTTAGGACTTTATCTAAATGATCCTTCTTCTTTTATTTATTGGTGTGCAAAAAACAATATTCCAATTTTTTGTCCTGCTTTAACAGATGGAGCATTTGGCTTACAGTTGCATTTTTTTAAACAAGCTTCTAAAAATCGAGATTTTTTAATAGATGCAAGTGGAGATTTAAAACCACTCTCAGAAATTATCTTAAATTCTTCTAAAACTGCAGGAATTATTTTAGGTGGAGGGGTTGCAAAACATCATGCAATCGGTGCAAATATTTTAAGAGAAGGATTTGATTATGCAATTTATATCTCCACTGCTGTGCCTTACGATGGAAGTCTTTCAGGTGCTCAAGCCTCTGAAGCCAAAAGCTGGGGAAAAATAAATAAAAAAGCAACAGTTGCAAACATCTATTGCGAGGCATCAATTATTTTTCCATTGCTTGCTAGCCAGCTTCTTGATTAATCAAAAATTTTTTAATTATCCAAATCAAATTTTACTTCCATCCCATTTTTTAGGCAACTCAAACTTCCGCTTTTTATTTCTATCGCATATTTTGCTTTTTTTAATGAAGAATAAATAGGACAATTTTTTTCTAAACAAGGTGTCATATTAAAAAAGTTAACCACTTTTTTGTTTTCGTCCAAAAATATTATATCTAAAGGAACATAAGTATCTTTCATCCAAAAGTGCAATATCCTCTCCTCATCAAATATAAATATTATTGCTTCATCTTCCATTATTTTTGTTTTGTTTGAAAAACCAATTGCCCTTTTAACTGGAGTATCTGCAACTTTTGCAAAATATTTTTTTTGGCAATCAGGAAAAACGAGTTCAATAGTTTGCTCATCAGAACTTTGTTTGTTTAAAACAAAAAGTCCAATATATCCAGCAACCAAAATTATCAACAAAAAAATCAAAAGTTTCTTTTTCATAAATTTATTCAAATCCTTTTCTCTCCTGATATGGACACGGGGGGATTTGAACCCCCAGCCTCCTGCATGCCATACAGGCGCGCTACCGTTGCGCTACGTGCCCCTGTTACTTTATAATTATAAAATTCTAAGGGTTATTGGATGGAGAAATATAAATAACTGAATCTCCTCTTAAAAGTACAGTCCCAAGTCCTCTTTTTGTTTCTCCATTCACAAGTTGCTCTGCTTTTTCTAATACAATATTCATATGTACATCAAATGCAACCATAATTCCTCGTATTTCATATCCTCCTTTCATTCCTACGATTACAGAATTATTCAGTGCATTATTAAGCACATCAAATGGTCTTTTTTCAGTCATAAACTCACCTTATTTAACTTATCTTTTCTTCTAAAACTTTTTAAACTTAGAGCTTTATTCCATACTTTTTATTTCCTCTATAGTGTAATTTTTTATTTTTTGTTTGTTTACTTCTGCCTTCAAGATTATTTTTTCTATTTTTTGAGGTTCAAAAGATGTTTTAACAATTGTTTTGGTTAATTCTTCATCATTGAAACTATAATTATAACCTTCATATTCAAAAGTTTCGTCAAATGTAATCTTTATTTTATAATTTATTTTAAATTCTGTTTTAGAGTTAGGATACTCTTTAACATATCTTTCTTTGACTTTATTAATTTTCTCTTCTGTAATATCTTCAAATTCTATTGTACTACTTGGAAAAATCAAACTAACATTATACTTTGCAAAGAAATCTTCAATTTGTGTTTTATTATTAAAATCATCCTTTGTTTCTATCCCGTTTTGTCTTATCATAATTACATATTCTGGTTTCTCTCCTGCTATTTGAGTTAATATATCAGATGGAGGGGTCGAGCTAAAAAAAACATAATCGTTTATTTTTTTATTATACTTAAAATCTAAGTCCAATCTTTCAAAATTCTTTGCTCTTTCTCTTTCTTCCCAAGGAATTTCTAGAAACAAAGAACGACTTAAAACTTCTTTATTTTTCGGAGAGAGTGCGAATTCTTTTTCTTGAGAAGATTGATTTTTTAAATTCAAATCCAACACATAAAGTTCTTCATTTTGATTTTTTGGTTTTTGCAAAATAGCATACATCTGAACCTCAAATTCTTCTCCTATGTCAAAAATTGGTTTTATAGTTTGCTTTATTCTTTTATCTTCTATCTTTCTTATTTCTCCATTTGCAAGATTAAAGGTTATATTTTTTAGATCAAGATAAGCCTCTGCACTTGGTTCAGCCCCTAATGCAGTTATTTTATTAGCTATTTTATAAACATCTTCCATTCTTTTCAAATCTATAATTATTTTGTTATTTGGCAAGTCAATATTTCTAACGATTTTTCCTTCCTTACTAAGTTCTTTTACTAATTTTAAAACTTCTGAATTTGTATTAAAAACAGTAAGTTGTGTTTCATAAGAAGACAAAACTGCAGTAGCTTGTGCATATCCCTCAAAATTCTCAGAAGTTTTAGTATTGGTTGGATTATTACCTGAGAAATAAATGGTTAAACTAGAAAATATAAAAATGCCAATTATAAAAATTACTGCGTACTGAAGAAGTTTTTCTCCAGAAAGCTTTTTGTCTTCCATAATCTCACTTTAATATTTAAATTTTTTTATTTATATATATTTATCAAAATTAAAATTCTATCTGTTGATTTCAATGGCTTTAAAAATTAATAAAGGAGATATTTTAATCTTAGAACTTACTGGAAGAATTTCTTCTACTAATTCTATTTTTGAAACAACTAATGAAAAGGAAGCAAAGGAAAATGGTATTTGGTCTCAAAGCTTCAAATATGGCCCAAGAGTGGTAATAGCACAAACAGGTATGATGATAAAAGGGATAGAAGAAGCTTTAAAAGATTTTCAAATAGGGGAAGAAAAAGTACTTAAAATAAGCTATGAAAAGGCATTTGGACCAAGAGATCAGAATCTTGTACGAGTAATTTCAATAAAAGAGTTTGAAAAGGCTAATCTCAAGCCAGTCAAAGGGATGGTAATCACATTAGATGGAGTAATTGCAACTGTTAAATCAATAAACTCCGGAAGGGTTCTTTTAGATTTTAATCATCCTTTAGCAGGTCATGATTTGGTTTATAAAATAAAACTTCTTGATCTTATTTCTGATGAAGAAAAAAAATGTAGTGTTTTAGCAAAAGAATTTGAAGCCAAAATAGAAATTGTAAAAGAAGAAAATAAAAAACCAGTTTTAATCATCAAAGAAATAGCCCAAAACAAAAAAGATGGTTTTATAAATGCATTAAAATCTGCCATAGGGGAATGGGCAGAAATAAAAATTCAGTCTTAAACTCTACTCTATTCTTATTGATTTTTTATAATATTTTTAACAATTTTCTTCCAACTTTGTTCTATTTCTTTTTTTATTTTTCTGGGAACAAAATTTTTTATATTTTTTCCAAGCAAAAGCTTTTTTCTTATTTTTTTTGCCTGAAATATCTCTCTCTTTAAAAATTTTGGTCTATACACTCCATACCCTTCTTGTTTTGCAAGTTTTATTACAAGCTGATTTTGACTACAGATTTCATATTTTTTTGTTGAAAATCTTTTTTTTATATTTTTAATCCATTGAATATCACTTGAAGCATCATCAATCTTTACAATTTTGACATTCTTTTTCCATTTTTTCTTCAATATTTTCTTTATAAAAAAAATTCTCTTATTTGCAGAAAAAGGATTATTTAGAGTGTTTTTCTCCTGGGCTGATCCAACTCCAATGACTACTTTTTTGTATTTTTTTAGGATTTTTTCCAATGCAAAAAGATGGCCCATATGAAATGGCTGAAATCTTCCTATAAAAAAAGCAATTTTCTTTTTCTTCTTTTTCTTCATTTTTTCACATTTTAATGTTTAAAGTGCCTTATTCCAGTAAACACCATGGTCATTCCATATGAATTAGCAATATCTATTATCTCTTCATCTTTTAATGAGCCACCTGGTTGAATTAAACACTTTACTCCAGCTTTATTTAATTCTTCTAATGTATCTGAAAATGGTAAAAAAGCATCAGAGGCTGCAACTGCATTTGTTAAATCAAAGTTATTTTCTTTGGCTTTTTGAATTGCAATCTTTGTTGCATCTATTCTTGACATTTGTCCTGCCCCTATTCCAAGTGTTTGTTCATCTTTTGCAATTACTATAGCATTTGATTTTGTGTGTTTTACAACTATCATAGCAAAGTACATATCTTTTAATTCTTGTTCAGTAGGTTTGTTCTTAGTTACTATTTGACAAGTTCTTAAATCATATATTATCGAATCTTCATGTTGATAAAGCATTCCCCCAGTTATATGTCTAAAAGTAACATCACCAATTTTTATTGGTTTAAATAAATCGCTTATATCTAGTATTCTTCTTGATGGTTTTTGTTTTAGTCTTTCTATTGCAGCTGGTTCATATCCTGGGGCAAGAATTACTTCCAAATACTGGTTTCCAATAGCTTTAGCTGTTTCTTCCCCAACTCTTTTTGAGAAAGCTATAACTCCCCCAAATGCTGAAAGTGGATCAGATTGCAGAGCTCTTTGATAAGCTTCTTTTAAATTCTTTCCAGTTGCAACTCCACATGGATTATTGTGTTTTATTATTGCAACAGCGATCTTATCATAGAACTCTCTTATCAAGTGCAGTGCAGAATCAGCATCTAAAAAATTATTATAAGACATTGTTTTTCCAGAATAAATTCTAGCATCAAATAAAGAAGTTTCACCAATCAATCTATAAGCAGCAGCTTTTTGATGGGGATTTTCTCCATATCTTAATGGATAGGCTTTTTCAAAAACCATCTTCATTCTATCGGGGAATCTTTCCTTTCCTTCACCACCAAAATATCTTGAGATTGCCCAGTCATAATGCGATGTTCTTTCAAATGCCTTCACCATCAATCTATATCTTTTTTCTTGGCTAACCTCTCCTTTATTTGCTTCAAAATCTTCCATAAATCCCTTATAATCTTCAGGGTCAACTATTACTGTCACATAATCAAAATTTTTTGCAGCGGCTCTAATTAGACTTACTCCTCCTATATCTATACTCTCAACAATCTTTTCTTTAGTTGCATTTTTTTGTGCTATTACTCTCTCAAAAGGATAAAGATTTGTTATAACTAATTGTATTGGTGATATTTTGTATTTTTTAGCTGTTTTAATGTCTTCCTCTTTATTTGGCCTAAATAAAATACCACCAAAAATTTTTGGATGGAGAGTTTTTACTCTACCTTCAAAAATTTCAGGAAATCCTGTATAATCTGAAACGTTTATGGTAGGTATGTCTGCTTTTTTTAAAAGCTCTGCTGTTTTAAAAGTTGCTATTATATCTACATTATAACGATGAAGCATCTGAGCAACTTCTATAATTCCTGTTTTATCATAGACTGAAATCAAGGCTGTTTTTATTTTCACATTGTATATTAAGAGAGCAAATATAATTTAAACATATATGTTTCATATATGTTTTAACTCAATCTCTACTTCTCAATCTAAAACCATTATACTTTTAAATCCTAACTCTAAATCTATTATAAATAAAAAAATCACAAGATTGAGAAAATGCAACTCATAATCGCAGAAAAACCAAAGGTAGCTCAAAAAATAGCTCAAAGTTTGGCTCAAGGGGAAATTGCTAAAAAAAAAGGAAGTGGTAAGGCCTATTATTTTGAAATCGAAAGACATGGAAAAAAAATAGTAGTTGCTCCAGCAGTAGGCCATCTCTATAGTTTAGATGAAAAAATCAAATCAAACTCTTATCCCACTTTCGATATTGAGTGGAGAGAGGCTTATGCTGTTTCTGAAGAAAGTAAATATACTAAAGACTACATAAAAACAATTGAAAGCCTTGCAAAAAAAGCAGATGAAGTAATTATTGCCTGTGATTATGATATCGAAGGTTCATTAATAGGTTTTAATGTCTTGCGTTTTGCTGCTAAAAAATCAGATGGAAAACGAATGAAATTTTCTTCTCTTACAAAAGAAGAATTGATCGAGGCATACGAAAACAAAAAAGATTTGGACTTAGAAAATGCCTTGGCAGGAGAAGCAAGGCATATTTTAGATTGGTTTTATGGAATTAATCTTTCAAGAGCAT
>JBKBMW010000011.1:0-19354 GCA_046295675.1 Candidatus Anstonellaceae archaeon
CAAAAATAAACAACAATAACAATAAATTAAAAAAATCTAAAAAAACCAAAATAAAAATAGCATAAAAATCAAAAAAAAAGAAAAAATCCAAACTAAAACCAAATTATAAAATCAATACAATAGATAAAATCAAAACAATAAAAAATCAATAAAAAATTATAAATAATAGTGGAAGTATAAATAATAGTGGAAGTCTGGGGTCGCTCTCTTTTTTATCTTTTTTAATAATTCTGGTTAAGACCACCTGTTCTTGAACCAACCACTACAACATCTTCAACATTTTTAACAGAAGAATATAACACACTTCTTTCCCTTAAAATTCTCTTTGCCTCGTCCTTTGAAATATTTATTAATGGTTCCATAGAAAGCCTGATTATTTTTCCTTGCTCCAAATCAATTAAAATATCTTGCACTCTTCCCAAGTATTTTCCTGCGTCAGTATAGATGTCCATCCCATAAATTCTTGAAACCTTTATGCCCATTTACCCACCTTTTTATTATTTTTAACTTATTGTTTTTATACATAATGAATTTAAAAAATTATCTTTTCATATTTTTTTATGAAAAAACAAAAAACAACAGTCATTAATCAAAAAAATTATTCTTCACCACCCTATTTTTTGTTAAGGTCATTTTTCTCTATTCTTTTTATTTTAAGTCTTCTTTTTGCTCAGGATCCAACCACTGAACTTACCAATCAACTAAGCTCACTTTGTAAATCCTTGCAAGATATCATACCAACCATGGCAATCCTTTTAGTAATTGCGGGTGCAGTTATCTATGCCGCAGGACAGCTTGGAAGTGCAGAAACAAGGGCAAAGGCAACAGCATGGGCTTCTTCCTGTATAGCAGGTGCTTTTATAGGAATACTTATAGCTCAGCTTCTTCCACCCTTCTTAGGAGCTATAATTGGGCAAGATATCACTTGTTAATCTCGATTTACTTTTACTTTTTTGTTTTTTAGGAAAGCCTTATTAATTTTTTTAGTTTTTATCTTTTGAGAACATGAACACAAAAAAAGGTTATTTCTCTTTTCTATTATTCTCTTTAATTTGTATTATCCTCCTTTATCCTTTATTTTTTTACACTTCCCCTTTTCCCCTTTGGCCCTCCTTTGTTTTAAAGGATACTTTCAATAATCATGTTCTGCAAAAAAGAGCTATTCAAGATTCAACTTACCATACATTTATTTATCTAAAACCAGCTATTATTGGTTTAAAAAATGCAAAAACAATAAAAGAAGGTTTAGTTTTAATTATCTCTAGCATCTCTCTAATCTTCCCACCTGCTGCAGCAGCAATTCCATTAATCGAGGTTATGGGCGAGTCTGTTGCCAATCTAGCTTCTTCCTATCAAGCCAGAGAAGCATTTATTAAACTATCAGTGTTTTTAGCATGGGAAGATATATCCTCTAAATGGGCAGAAAATTCAAACTACTCCCTATCCTTAAATTGCATAAATCCTTTCTCCTCCTTGCCTTTTTCTTTTCCATCCGAGTTATTTAAATCCTTAAATCTAGATCCAGATACTTTAAGTAACATCCCTTTTTATCTTTCTTGTTATACTCTTTTAGAGTACCAAGATAGTGCAGATCCAGCAAATGCAGGTAAACTCATTATTCATCCTGGGGTGGAGGTTCAAACCACTAACAAACTAACAAATGCAACAGCCTCCAGTCAGCTTCTTCCTTTTGAGGTGGTATAATTGGCTGCAACAATAGAGTTCTTGTTTGTTTTTCTCCTTACTATTAGTCTACTCCTTATCCTCACAATATCCTTCAACAATATTTTAGCAAAATCTAAATATGTTTTTTTATATACCCACAACTCAAAAACTTTATCTAATTTTTCACTTTTTGCAGGTCTTAGTTATTCTTATTCTAGTTCTCTTTCTTATCTTTATACGCATCAGAACAAAACCTTTAATGTCTTTTTTAACAAAATCAATTATGGGGGCATGTCCATGGATTCAATAGCAGAAATAAACCTTGGTGGTGTGCTTGCCAAATCCAATTATCTTCCAACTTAAAACTATTAAAAAAGCACAAACAACTATCGATCTTTTTCTTTATTTTATAGTACTTCTTTTGGTTTTAGAATTCACTTATTTATTTTTATTTACTTCATTAGAAATAAGAATTTTTAAAGCCTCTGGTGTTCGAGCTTTATCCTTAGCACTTCAGGCAAGTGAGGACCTTTATCTTTCTCTTTCAAAAACAAACAACAACTTTATATTTGTTGGATTTTTGGACGAAGATAAAAAAGATTACTCCAAACAAACTTATAAAAATTTTAATAACATCTTTTATTCTTTCTCAAAACCAGAGATTGATTTTTCATCAAATAATCAGATTTGTATTAAACGAGTACTATATTCCAATTCCTCTAATCAAGAAAAGAATTTTTGGGTTTGCACTCAATGGGGATAAGTTATGATGTGGTTAGAAACAATCCTCTCATCTCTTTTAATCCTTGGAGCAATTCTTCTTTATTCTCAAGCCCCCACAGACCAAAACAATCTATTAGGTTTTTATTCCTATCTTTATCTTTCAGATCAAGCCTTTCTTTATATAAATTCAAACCTCTCTATCTTCTGCCAAAACCCAGAAAATCCAAATATGTGTTTAAAATGTACTATTTTTTCTATTAACTCCTCCTTACCCATACACTCAATTAATTCAATTTCAGATGAATATTTTTCTTCTGAGGAATGCAAGTTATTCTATTTTTCCAACAATCCACAAACCATTTCTTTAAATCAACTTTTTTATCATAATAACGAGCTTAAAAAAATGTCCTTATCTCTTTTTTACAAAGATTGATTCTATTTCAATTTAACCAGCATAAAAAAGGCAAAGTTGTTTATCTGCTTCTTGTTTTAACTTTTTACATTCGGATAAGGATTTCTTTTTAATCGCTATGTTTGTAATACATTGTCGTCTGTATTCCTCTCCAACAATCTCATCACAAATCGCAATCTCATCTCCTGCTCTTGCTATATCTAACAAACAAGCATCCCTGCTTTTTAATGTTTCATCCATACATCTTTTTATTTGAGTTTCGATTAAAGTTAAAGCTTCTCTTTCCTCCTGTCTTTTTATTTTTTCTTCTTCTTCAATTCTTTTTGAAAATTCTATTTGAGCTTTTAATTTTTCAGCTTCTTTCTGATCAGTTGATTTTAAAAGGCAATCGCTTCTCAAACTCATATCTTTTATCTGGTAACATCTTTCAGGGTTTTGACTTATTATCGCATAATGCCTTATGCATTCCATTTTTTCAGTTCCATTATATCTTTCACATTCCTTTATTTCTTGCTGAAAGCAACCAACTAAAAACAAAAAGATAAGTAAAAAAAAGGCAATTATTTGGATGCCTCTACCATTTTCTTTATTTTTCCTTAGCATAATTTTCTGACAGCATTTTAATTTAAAAAGCTAACTCTAAAATGGGCAAGAAGAAAAATTCTAAAATCCTTTTTCATTCCATTTATTGTTTTCTTTTGGTTCTAATATCTCCTTTATATCTTGTTTTATACTAACCTTAGAAGTTGGGTTAATTATGGTGTCAGTAGTTATAATCCATCTAACTCCAGTTGCAAAAATTTTGGAAAGAGCATCCCCTAAAAACATCCCATGAGTGGCTGCGCATATTACTTCCTTAGCACCAAGCTCATAACACTTTTCTGCAGCTCTTATCATTGTTCCCCCACCAGCTATCATATCATCAACCAATACAACTGTCTTTCCTTCGATAGCTATCTTATCAAATTGAGGTTCTATTTGATTAATCTTTCTTTGAGTTTTGTTTTGATTAGTCTCTTCGTATTCGCCTCGTTCCTTTCTCATAAATAAGCCACTTTGCCCTACAATATATTTTGCACCAGTATCCGGGCTTACCACTACTATCTCCTTATGTGTTCTTCTTATTGCAGCTATCAAATCCTCTCCTTTACATCTGTTTATAAATTCCAAACCTTCGTATTGCATAACCCCGGGGGCTTTTAAAAAGTGGCAATCCCAAGTATAAACTCTTTGTGCCCAATTTTCTTTTAATAACTTTACAAGTAGTTTTGCACTCATTACCTCTCCTTGTAGCCATTCTTTATCTGCACGAGCATATGGCACATAAGGTAAAATCAATTCAATTGAGCCGGCACCAGCCTTTTTTGCTCCATACATTATTTGGAATAAAGTAATTAAGTTTTCATCAGGATTTGGAAATAAGCGATGTAAAATGTAAATCTTTTTACCAGCTATATTTTCTACTCCTTCTAAACGGCAATAACTTTCTCCATCTGGAAACCTTTTAGTAATAACGGATGGCGGAGCAAGGTCTGAGCAATTTGGAGAAACCAACACTATTTTTTGTTCTTCCATGCCCACACCTATATATTTTACTCATTGGATTTTTAAAAACATTCTCTAAACCTCAACTACCGCTCTCAAAACATCCCTGATCCCTGGTGCAAGCCCAATAACAATTATTGCTAAAATTATTATCTCCTTTATTTCTCCTTCTGGTTCTTTTTTCAAAAGTTTTGCAGCTAAACTTGCAATAACCACCTTTAATATAAAAAAAGAAAAAAACCCAAGATCAGGGACCAAATTTGCTATAATATTTGGAAGAACATGCTGTTCTTGATATCTAACTGGAATGAAATTTGGCAAAATTTCTATTGCTATCCATGTAGCTGCCCCATCTAAAGAATGGGCAAAAACAATCAACCAATATCTCCAATCTTCAAACTTAGCAATTTTTTTTATTATTAATGACACAATTGTCGCAATAGTTAAAACAATGAACGCTATCCATAAATGTTTTAAAAAAAAGTATAAAAAACTAAAACAAGCTAAAGCTAAAAAACTCCCTACAAAAAAAGAAAACTTTCTTATTTTTAATTTTATTTCAAAATAGTATGTTATAAAAAACAAAACAGCAATTGCTAAATAAATCACCGGACTAGTGGTTAATATACTATAATCAAAAATCCTATACTTCTCAAACACTTCCCAAAAAAAGGGATAAGAATTTAAATTATTTGCAGTATCCACACATACTCTAAAAAAAGAACCAAAAAAAATAAAACCAATTACTCCATAAAAAAAATCCTCCCCGATTTTAATTTTATTTTTTTTAATGAACTTATAAATCAAAAAAAGAGCAGTTAAAGCAAGCAGAGCATATGTAAAAGTATTTACAATATTGTAGCCCTCATAGTGCAAAATTGGTTTTATAAAATAAAACTCTATCCATTGCCCAATTTCAATTTGCATAAAAAATTGCCTTTTTAAAAGTTAATAAAGATTTTTATTGTATTTAGTTCTATATTAATTTAAAATAAAAGGATCTGGGGCTATATCATGGGGTGCAAGCCATATTATTCTGGTAATAGGTTAAATTTAGATTGTTTAACCTGTGGTCTTGGTTTAGGGACAAATGCTTGTATTGCTTCCCATCTAAAAACAATAACTCTTCTTCAAAAACCTTGGAATACTATGCGATATGAAGAATTTAATAAAATTGACTTAGATGAAGAAAAATCAAAAATTTTTTTAGAATTTGTTGGTGTTGTTAAACAATTAGAAAAACTTCTTTTAGACCAAAAGATATATGGTCATCCTGCTGATGATTTTTATCCACAACGAAAGCAAATTTTAAAAGAATTTTATCAAACTCTTTTTCAAAATCCTTCTCTTGCAGTACAACTTTTAATAGATTATACTGAACCAGTGCATACAAAATCCTCTTTTTTACAAAGCCAAGAAGATTTTATGGCTTGGAAAGAAGGTATAATAGACGCATTTAAAAAAACAAAAATTTATGAGCTTTCAACCAAAGAGCCAGATCTAAGAAAACTATTTCTTTCTATTCTTGGTTTAAAAAGCACCCCTTTTAGTGATTCCTTTATTCGTTCTATTCCTAAAAACGCAAAACTAATTGAAGATGCCTCGTATTCTTTAAACTATGGAATTAATGTTGAAATTTATTATTTGGAAGGCCAGGATAATTATCTTTATGTTCAAAAAAACCCACTTATTGAAAATTTAAGTAATGAATTAAGTCTAATACTAAAAGAAGCAATTGATTTAGAAATTAAGAAATTAAAAGAATCTGTGGATTATAAAAGTTATTATGATGAAAAGCTTCAAGAATTTAGACAATATTTTTTGGATACTTGCTCTATTAAGGGTTATGATATTGATGATCAAACAGCACTTGCTATGGCAAGAGAAGCTGCAAATTGGGCAGCAGGACTTGGTTCTCCAGTAGAAAACCTAGCATTGGATTCAAACAATATAACTGATATTTATGTAGACTCACAAAATGCTGCAATTTATATAGAACATCAAAAATATGGTCTTTGTCATACTCTCTGGCAATATGATAAGGAAGTTTTAGAAAGAGTTTTTCTTAATATTCTCTCTTCTTTAGAAGGCAAAAAAAGATTTGACGAACAAAATCCAGTCATAGATGTCATGCTTTCTAGATTGGCAATGAGATGCCATTTGCAACGCCCTCCTGCTACATTTGGAGATCTACAAGCAGCATTTAGAATAATGAAACAAGAACCATTTACTTACCCAGAATATTTAAAATATCATAGCCTAACCCCATTTTTCGCAGGTTATGATGACCTTATGGTAAATTTAGGATTTTCCGAAGCAGTATTAGGGTTAAAAGGAGTTGGAAAAACTGCCTTTACTGCTGCAAAAATAGCAGCAATTGGTCCAAAGAAAAGGATTCTTCCAATAGAGGATATCGAAGAAATTCCAGTCAATGCTTATAGGCGTCATGGTTTTCATATTGGGGCTATTAGGGTTGCTTCTTCTGATAGAGATGATCTTATTGGCACAAACGAGCTTGATTTGATTTCAATGACAAATGCTGCATTAAGAATGGGTGATGCCTGTGTAATTATAAATGAAATTCGTTCTCGCACTGCAATTCAAGGAGTAATAAACATGTTAAATACTCAACCAGGAATATTTTTATTATATAACCTTCATGCCCAATCTATTAAAGATATCCAAGATCGTTTGGAATTAGTTTTTGGAATTCCTGCTTCAGCAATGTTCTCTACAGATCGCTATTCTTTTCTAAAAAAAATTTATTTTGAAGGCAGGCAGGTCTATCGTTTAGTTGGCTACCAGTATGAATCAGACTTAGAAAAAAGAGATTTTGTTCCTGTTTTCAATTTTTTAAAAGGAAGGTCAATAGAAACTAGTAAACTAGAATGTCTTTTTTGTCAAAACGAAGAAGCCTCAAGCAAAAAACTTTATGATTTAGATTTGGAGAAACTAGCCTCTAATCTAAAATTAAAATTTGCCCCACCAGCATTAAAGCGAAAATGTGAAGAAAGCAATATCAATATTGAAAATTATATTCTATACGCCTTTTTCAAAGGAAAACTTTATGATCTGATATATCGGGCTTATTTAGAATACAAAACAAATGCACTACTAAATTTGGATTTTGTTTTAAAATGCAATGAGTTTGCAAATCATCTAATTTGGCCAATTTTACAAAAAGAAGAAAAATTAAACTGGGCTCAAATTGATAAAGAATTAATGGATGGATTTGGAGAAATCTTAGAAAATGAACTTAGACTATGGGAAGAAGAAAGAATAAAAACAGGAGCAAAGCAAACAAAACAAAAAAAGAAAAGTTAAATATCTAAAAATCAAAAAATTTATTATGGGATTAGTAGATAAACTAAAAGAGTTAGAAGAGGAATTGGCAAGAACCCAAAAAAACAAAGCTACTGAATTCCATATCGGGATTTTAAAATCAAAAATTGCAAAAATAAAAAAAGAATTACTTGCTCCAAAAAAATCTGGAAAAAAAAGCGGCGGGTTTGCAATAAAAAAATCCGGAGATGCAACGGTTGCTTTGGTAGGGCTTCCTTCAACTGGAAAATCTACTTTATTAAATGCTTTAACAGGTGCTAACTCTAAAACAGCTTCTTACTCTTTCACCACTCTAAATTGTATTCCAGGAGTGTTAAGTTATAAAGGAGCAAAAATACAGATTTTGGATCTTCCTGGTATTATAGAAGGAGCAAAAGATGGAACTGGAAGAGGAAAAGAAGTTATTTCTGCTGCAAAGAATGCAGATCTAATTCTATTGGTTTTAGATGTGTTTGACCCTTTTTATAGAAACAAGTTGATTTCAGAGTTATATGCAAGCTCAATTAGATTAGATGCTTCTCCTCCAAAAATAAGTATTGAAAAGAAAAAAAGTGGAGGAATCTCTATCTCTTCTCTTGTAAAAGAGCAGGATATATCGCCTAATACCTTAGTTGGAATTTTGAAGGAATATGGGATATTTAATGCAAATGTAACTCTATATGAGAAAATCTCTACAGATTCTTTTATTGATTTTTTAGATGGAAGTAGAGTTTATCTTCCTTCTTTAACAGTAATCAATAAAATAGATTTGGATAAATCTATTCTAAAAAAAATAGATTATGAATTTATTCCGGTTAGTGCTCAAACTAAAGAAGGGTTAGATCTTTTAAAAGAAAAAATTTTTCAAAAACTAAATTTAATTAGAGTTTTTACTAAAACAAAATTTAAAGATTCTGATAATGTTCCATTAATGATAAAAAAAGGTCAAAGTGTTGCTGATGTATGTAAAAAACTTCACAAAGAGCTTTATAATTCCTTTAAATATGCATTAGTTTGGGGAAAATCTGCAAAACATCCTGCTCAAAAAGTAGGCCTTAACCATATTTTAGAAGATGGAGATATCATTCAAATAATAAAAAAATAAAAAATAAGCAATTTTAAAGAATATAAGCGATGTTTAATTTTTAAGAAATCTAAAAAAGCTTTAAACTTAACTTTTCATCTAAAAAGTCTTTGAACTAAAGAGTCAATGTGATTTGGTAGTTTTCTAACCATTCAAAAAACTCTTTTTTGGTTTTTTTATAATGAAGTGCGTTCCATTCTCTTATAATTTTATTATATTGCATATTCTCTTTTACTAAATCTTCTATTGACTTTTTAAAATCAAAAGACCATTTTTCTTCCTCAGTCCATTTTCTTGGGCAAAGAAAATTTTTTACATATTTTAACTTTTTTGTTTTTTCTTCAAAATCATAAAATGGATAACATCGGCAAGCTCTTGGATGGCTCCCCCATATTCTGCACTTTTTTTCCTCTTCTAAAAAAATACAAGATTTTCCACTTCTCTTTAAAACAAGAATTTTTTCCTCAAGTTTGTTTTCTTGATTTAAAAAAAATATACTATCGTATAAATTTTGATTTACTGAATGATAATCCATTAGCAATGCAAAATCTTCTATTCTTTTTTTCGTTATTCTAACAATTCTTTTAGCATCGAAAATAGTAATTGGAACAACTAATTTTGTGCAGCATTTTATCTTACATTCATAACATGGTGAAGGTGGGTTTTTGTTTTTCTCCACAAACTCATCCTTTTGGCAAGCTGTTATATTTAAAAATATCTTTAACTTTTTATTTATATGTCATTTGTACAAAAACAAGACTCGCAACAAGCTCTGCAAGAAAAAACATTAACAAATGAAAAGGAAATTTTGTTTTTTTGTAATTCTTTCAATTCTCTTCTTTTTCTTTTAAATAAAAAAACCAATCAAAACCTTTCCTTAAATTCGGAAGAAATTTCTAAAATTTCTCTTAGTTCAAATGGTCAAGGTGAAAGAGCAGTAATATATTTTAAAAATGGTTCCACTATGACTTTTTATAATGCCAAAGACGGATTTACTTTACTCACTTCTTCTATCGATATCAGATACACAAAAAATGAAGGGCTTTATATTGTTTCAAAGAACAAAGGGTGATTTATTTTGGGCTCAGTTTTTTTTGATGCAGTAAAGATAACCTGCTTTGCCCATGCATCAGTTCTTCTTTCTTTCAAAGAATTAAATTTTTATATAGATCCTTATGTTGTAGCAAAAAATTCCCCTCCAGCAGATGCAATTTTTCATACTCACGACCATTTTGATCATCTAGTTGTGCCAAAATCCATTTTAAAAGCAACTACTAAAATCATTTCTAGAGGTGGAAAAATTCCAAGTATAGAAATAAATGTTGGGGATACTATCAAAGTTTTTGGTATTGATGTAAAAGCAGTAGATGCATATAATGTTAACAAACCATTCCACCCAAAAGGATTTGGCTGTGGGTTTATATTCACCTTTCCAACTATGCCAAAAACTACAAGAATATATATAGCTGGAGATACTGATATAATCGAAGAGATGAAAAATTATTCTTGTGATGTTGCTATTCTACCAATAGGAGGAACTTATACTATGAATTGTGATGAAGCAGCACAAGCAGCAAGTATAATTAATCCAAAATTAGTAATCCCTTACCATTATAATTATCTAAATGAAACAAAAGCAGATCCAAAAGAATTTGAAAGGGCAGTTAAATTTTTTTCTAAAAATATTGATGTTAAAATTCTAATATAAGGTTAACTTATGGAACAAATTCAAAATACTCACATCTTAATTGGCTTAATCGCCATCGGGGCAGTTAGTATTATATTTAGTTATTCCTTCCAAAGGCCAGAAATTTTATTTTTCACTGCCTCTGTTTTTATAATCGGAATGGTCATCTTTAAATTTGGCTATTTTTTTGCCCCACTTCTAACCTCAGCTACAAATACTTGGGTTAAATATGGAAATTATGAACTCTCGCCTTCTCAAGACGCTCTACTAAAAAAAACAAGTGAAGGGTATTATGCTTCAATGTTTTTATCCATAACTTTAAAAGATTCTTCCACTTTTAAAACAGAAGGACAAAATCTTATGCTAATGCAAATGTTTGAAAAGGCAATTACCTCTTTAAGGCACACTACAAAAATTTCCCTTATTATTACAAATGTAGATGTTTCAGAATTCTTAGAAAAGTTAATAGAAAAACGCTCTTTAGCCGAACAAAAATTGTCTCAATTAAAACCAAATTCTGCCCAAGCTGAAATTTTAAAAAGGGAAATAGAATCCTATAATTCTCAAATAAAACAAATAAGTAGTGGACAGAAACCAATGCAAGTCCTTGCTTATGCCCAGATTACTTCTTTTGCTCAGACTAAAAGCGAGGCTTTAGCAAAAGTAAAAAACAATGCTCAGCAAACAGCAGCAGTTCTAGCAAATGCCCTGGCTACCGAAATAACTATTCTAAATGGAAAGGATATTTTAACCTGTTTTGAATGGGAGATGTTAGCCCCATCCTCAAAAACTGAAATAGAAAATCAACTTTTATAAGCTAAGTGTTCGTTATATTTATAAGGAGATACCATGGGCAGGCTACGATTAGAAAATGTTTTTTCTGGTTCAATTGCCCAGAGAAGATTTTTGCTTAGGCCAGCTGAACCAGATGTAAAAGACCTTATGCCAAAAAGTCATCATGGTATATATCTTGGCAGGACGCAAACCCTTTCAGTGCCTGTTTTCTGGGATTATGATAACCTTACCAATCCACACTTAGCTGTTGTTGGAATGACTGGTTCTGGAAAATCTTTTTTTATAAAAACCTTTATTACTAGGGCATTTAAACAATGGGGTACTTCTTCTTTAATATTGGATTGGTCTGGGGAATATACCCCCTGGGTGGAAAAAGCAGGTGGTACTGTTTACACTCCTTCAAAAAATTGCATCATAAATGTATTGGGAATAGATATCAAAGACAAAGAAAGCAAAAACAAAAAAGAGGCCATACGCTCAAAAATCCAAAGGCTTCTTTCTTCTTTTACTATTCTTTGTAGTTTTAATCCAAGTCAACAATCTATTCTTAAAAAAACCTTAGAGAAAATATATCACAAAAAGAAAATTCCAACAATAAATGATCTTTGCAATATGCTTGAAAAAATTCAGCATTCAAAAAAAGACCCAGATGTTGACTTTGTTCTTCTTCAAATTGAAAAATTTAAATCTAGCTCAAAAAAACTCCCAGAAATAAAAATGAGTGCTTTTGTAAAAAAAGGCTTGGTTTCTCTTGACCTCTCTCAATTGGATTCAGAAGAACATAGGTCTTTAATTGCCCTTTTGATTTTACAATATGTAAAAGAACAAATGAGGTTGGAAGGATTAGCAGAAGACAAAAAAATAAAATTAATTATTGTAGCAGATGAAGCATGGAAAATAGCCCAAGATGACCGATCTGATTTAGTACAAATTTTAAGAGAAGGTAGAAAATACTCTTTTTCTATAATTGTGGCTTCTCAAAATCCATCAGACATCTCACCAACTATTTTATCCAATGCAGCAACATTAGCAGTTTTTAGATTAATGCATGCAGATTTTAGAGATGCTCTACTTAAATCATTAAATTGTCCAAAAGAAGTTTCTATTCAAATAGAAAAATTTAAAGTTGGGCAGGCTCTTTTTAGATTAGCCTGGTCCATTCCTTCAAATTACGATGGCCCATTTATTTTATCAAGAGTGGAAGGAGAAATCTCATTAGATATTGTATTTTTGGTGGTTGATAATATGGAAATTCCAATAGAAAGAGAAGTTTTATCTTCTAAACTTTTTAATTTAGGTTGCACTAATTCTCAAATCTCTCAGCTTAATAAGGCTTTTGAGGAAAATGATAAAAAATTATCTGCAGAGGTTTTTTGCAGAATATTACTTTCTTTTGGAATTGGGCGCTCTATAGTATTAAATCTTTTGAGGGATTTTGGAATAAAAGATGAGGATTTAGTAAATATATTCTCCAGATTAGAGGCAACTGCATTAGGAGTACCTCCTTCAAAACTTGCAAACCTGGTGATTAAAAATGAATGAAGATCAACAGCCAAAACTTCTAAAAATTTTAATTCCTCTAAAGCTTTCAAAATCACCTTCTTTTTGGTTGCAAAACCTATCTAATTTAGGCTTTTCTTCAGTTTCACAAACTAAAGAGGAACTTCAACTCTCACTAATTTTAGCCGAAGATTCTTCTGGAAAAGAACACGAGTCAATTAAAATAAAGCTTTCAAAATCACAACTCACTCTTGAGATATTGGCAGAACAAAAAAACTTTCTAAAAAGAAAATTGGAAGGGTTGCGTTTCTCTATATTAATTCTCTCTTTGATTGAACATGAAGAAAAAAACTCAAAACTTTTTTCAAAAATAGCAGAAACATTAGAAGAAGCAATAAATCTAATAGATGCAAAAACAGCCCTTATATTAAATGAAAACTCTGTTCTTAAAGATGAAAATCTTCAGCTTCAAAAAAAGCTTTCAAATGCACTTTTAGATAAAGAGCTTCTAACAAAAAAACTCATGCAAAACAGCATTAAAATTTCAGAATTGAATTCAAAACTCCAAAAACTTCTGGAAATACCAGATGTTGTAATTATGGATGAAATACTAGAATGGCTAAAAACACACAATGGGCAAATAAATATATCAGAATTCTGTGTGCGATACTCCTATCCTCCTTCTAGAGTGGTAGAAAATTTAGACAAATTAGCAAAAATGGGTAAAATAAGTAGGGTGGAATGATTGAAAACAAAAGTAAGTAATAAACAAAAAAAAGAAGCTGAGAAAGTTTTAACCTTTTTAATCAAAGACCCAACTCTTACGACCTATCGCTTTATTATAAAAAGCCCGTTTGATTTGGATTATTTATGGAAAAGGTTTTTATATTTTTTAAAAAGGTAAAACTATGGCAGCTATTATAATATCTATAGAAGAGTTAGAATCGCTCTCAAAAGTAAAGGGAAAAGAATTAGAAGATATTCTTACAGCAATTGGTGTTCCGATTGAATCAAAGGAAAATGGTAATTTTGAATTAGAGATAACTCCCAACAGGCCAGATTTTCTTTCTGTTGAAGGTTTGGCAAGAGCAGTTTTTTGTTTTAAATTCTCCAAGCAAAAAGAATATCGTGCCCTTGATTCTAATCTTGAGCTTGTGGTGGATCCTTCTGTTAATTCCATTAGGCCATTTATTGGTGGAGCAATAGTGGAAAACCTAAAGCTTAATGAGTCATTTTTAGAATCTTTAATGCAACTTCAAGAAAAACTACACAGCACTTTAGGAAGAAAAAGAAAAAAAATGGCTATTGGTCTTCACGATATCTCCAAAGCAAAGCCACCTTTTTTATATCATGCAACAGAAAAGGAAGTTAAATTTATTCCACTTGGTTTTGAAAAAGAATTAAGCACAAAGGAAATATTAGCTATTCATCCAAAAGGAAAAGAATATGCCCATCTAATTAAAGACAAATATCCCATTTTAGAAGATAGTTTAGGAAATATTCTCTCCTTCCCACCAATAATAAACGGGGAATTTAGCAGGGTAACTACAAATACAACAAAACTATTTATTGATTGTACTGGGACTGATAAAAAAACTATTCTCTATACCATCAATATACTTTGCGCTGCTTTTGTAGATCGAGGTGCAACTATCTATCAAATAAAGATAAATAAATCAAAGTATAAAATTTTTCAAAAAATCAAAACCAAATATAATTTTAAATCTGCAAACAAGCTTTTAGGAATAAATCTTTCAAAAGAAAAACAAAAATCTCTTTTATTAAAAATGGGCCATAATCTCTTTTCTAATTATGTTCTTTCACCTCCTTATAGAGTTGATCTTCTGGACCAGGTTGATATAATAGAAGACCTTGCAATAGCATTTGGTTATAATAATTTTGAACCAAAATCACCAGATTTTGTTTCCAAGCCTAATTTGGAAAAAAATTACTCCTGGCTTGCAGAGCTTCTAATAGGCATGGGCTTTTTCGAAGTTTCGAGTTGGGTTTTAACAAATAAACTTGTGGTCCAAAAAGCAGCTGTAAATAATTTTTTAGAGGTTTCAAATCCATTAACTGAAGAATTCTCTACCCTTAGACCATTTCTTTATCCAAACCTTTTAGAAATTTTTTCTTCTTCAAAATCTTCTAAAATGCCTCAAAGGATTTTTGAAATTGGACCAGTAATTTTTAAAGAGAATAACACAATAAAAGAGCAAACAAACTGCTGTTTTGCATTCGCTCAGCCAAAAGCAAATTTAAACATGATTTTATCTGATTTAAAAGGACTTTTTGAGGCTTTGAGAATTTCTTATTCATTAGAAGAAAAAAAACTTGACGGATTTATTCAAGGAAGAAGTGCAATAATTTTATCAAATGGAAAAACCATTGGTTTTTTGGGAGAAGTACATCCAGAAACATTAGAAAAATTTTCAATAGAGCAACCAGTAATTTTATGTGAGATTTTTTTAGAAAATCTTTTTAGCTAAAAGTGTCTCTTTTTAAAAACTTTCATTTATAATTATTTTACTATTGCTCCGATAGTCTAGCCCGGTCAAGGACGCCGGCCTTTCAAGCCGGTAACCCGGGTTCAAATCCCGGTCGGAGCATTATCTATCATATTTTGTTATATATTTTGTTTTTTTTCTTCATTGCATAGCTTTTATAAATTGTGGTATAGAAAATATATACATGACAAAGTTTCTTTTCCATAAAGCATTCCCATCTTCTGCTTCTCATTCTTTAAAAAAAGGTTTTAGAGAATTTCATGAACTTTTAGTTGAAAATAACTTTTCTTTAGTTCCCTTTTTCCAAATACTAAAACCAAACGAGCTTATTTATAATAGAGGAATTTCTCAAACCGGAGAGGATAATGGAAAATCTAATTTTTTTGTATTCGTTAAATTTAAACCCCTTTATTTTACTCTTTTCTTTTTTAATCCAGATTTTAGTTCCAGAGCTATAGAGCTCAAACCAACCGAAATCTACATCAAACTTCATATTACTGGTTTTTCCTCTTCAGAATTTGAAAAGGCTATTAAGAAAATAAACCTCTATGCTGAAAAAAAACCAACCACTTCTTATTTTGTTTTACTACATGGCCATGTTGGTTTTATTAATGGAATTAATATGCTCACCAATCATTATGATGATGGACTATCAGATATGTTAACTATTTTGCGTCAGTTAATGGTTCACCATTATGATATTGATGCAAGTGGAATGCATAATAATTTTATCCAAGAGCTTTATTTCTATCAGTATAATCTAGAACAAAAAGCAGGTATTGTTAAATTTCCATCTGTAGAGGTTACCATCCCTATAAATAGAAAAGGGGCAAACGGACCTCACGAAAACATTTGGTTTGGGTCTATAAAAGAGGGGTTAGAATATCATAAGCGTTTTTTTAGAAGCAGAATGGGAAAATATCCTCCATATGCAACTACAAAGTCCATCAAAAAATTGCTTAATTACAACAAAACACTTGCAAAAGAAAAACGAGCAGCCTTTGGGATTGCACATCCTGCCTATTTTGTAAATACAAGTTGGCTTGGTAGAGTTGCTGCTGGGCAATGGAGTTTATCTGCTCTTGAAGAACATGTACAAGAAAACATTCAGGGTATTGGAGCATTCAATATTGATTCTTATTCTTTTAGAGAATTGAAGTCTTCTAATCCATCTGAAATGAAATATTTTATGGATTTGGTTGAGAAATGGAAAACAGCTAATTCTACTTATTTTAATGCAGTAAACATGGCTTGGGCTCAAGAAATGAGACAAAAATATGGGGTTTTTCCATATGCAGACCACGATATACATAAGTACGAAGATTTTTCTTATGGTGGTTCTATTCAAGGGCTTGGAAAAATGCTTAATGTTTTACATTTTCCATCACTTCCTTTACGCACTAAAAAACCAAGTCCTCAGGAAATGGTTGAGCTAATGCATAGTAAGGACAGAACAGAAAAGATCGAAGCCTTTATCCCATACAACCCAAAAACTGCTAATTTAGTTTCCTCTCGTCTTCATTTAGCCTTTAAAGACCTTCTAAAAAAGAACAAGGTTTTTTTAATAAAAGTGCTCAAAACTGCACCTGAAATTTTCAAAGAAATTAAGGATTTTATCCTTTCTAGGTATTATTAATCTAGGTATTATTAGATTTATCTACTCTTTTATAATCTCTTTTTTTATTATCTCAAAAATCTTTTTGGAAGATTGAGCAGAATTAATTTTTAACCATTTTTTGGACATAAAGCTTAATGCGTACAATTTTTGATAGTTTTTTCTTATCAACTCTAATTTTTTTAAATCCTGTTCAAATCTGTCAGGAAGCTTATTTTTTAATTTTCTTTCAAGTGCATTTTTTGGTTGTATATCCAACCAAACTACAAAATCAGGTTCTGTTAGTTTAAAATTCTTTAGCATCTCCATTCTATTTTCAAGAGGTTGTTCAATTGATTGATAAGCAAGAGTAGAAAAAAAATATCTATCACAAATCACCCATCCTTTTTCTAAACTTTCTTTAATTTTATTCTGTTGACTTCCAATATCCTTCAAATACTCAAAAAATGCTTCATCTTCTGTCAAATCTATTTTTTGGTTCAAATACTCTTTAATTTTTTTTGCTTTTTTTGTTGGGTATTTATACAAAAAAACTTTTTCTTTTCTTTTTTTAAGTTCTTTTTCCAAAAATTTTATCTGCGTGCCTTTTCCAGCCCCATCTATTCCTTCAAATACAATAAACAAATAAGCCATATTCTTTTATTTCAAAAACATTTTATAAACCTTAATTTTATAGAAAGTGTTTTTTATTTTTTTTATCCAATTATTTTTATGCCTTCTGAACTTGGTTATTTAGAGGAAAAACTAAAAAAACTTACATATTCAGCTTTAGCCCTTGCAAGGAATTATCCAGATGCAAAAACCTTTTATCTTCAAACACAATTAGATAAAAGTATTGTAGCCTCTTTAGAGAATTTTGAAGATATCCCTATCGAAGATGGATTTGCTTTAAAAAATCTCATAAACAGAAAAATAATAGAAATTTTTTTAAAAAAAAGCAATCTTGTTTTAAATCAAGAAAATCCAGATCTTCAAATCCTGTTTAACTTTTCATCTGAATCAGTTAGTATTAAGCGTTCAAATATTTATATTTTTGCAAATTATTTAAAAAAATCAAGAGAGTTTGCTCAACATGTGTGGGCATGCCCTTCCTGTAAAGGAAAAGGCTGCAAAGTTTGCAATTATACTAAAGAAAAATATCCTTCCTTAGAATCTGTTTTTAAAAGTGTTTTTTTAAAAGCTTTTAAGGCAAGTGATTGTTTTTTGCATGCTGCTGGAAGGGAGGATGTAGATGTTCTGGCAATAGGGACTGGCAGGCCTTGTGTTATTGAAGTAGTTAATCCAAAAATAGTAAATGTAAATTTAAATGAGTTGGCAGACCAAATCAAAAAAAACTATCCAATCGAACTCTTAGAACCAAAATATGTTAAAAAATTTTGGGTAGAGGTAGTTTGTAATTCTCATTTTAATAAGGAATATTATGCAATTGTTGGTTCTAAGGAAAGAGAACTTTTAGTGCAAGACTTTGAAAAACTAAAACAAAAATTACCTATTTTTTTAAAACAAAGAACTCCTCTAAGAGTTGTAAAGAGAAGATCAGATCTAATAAGGCGAAGATGCATTTTTGATCTAAAACTGGCTAAAATAGAGAATGGAAAAATGCATTTATTTATATATGCTGAGGCAGGTACATATATTAAAGAATTTATTCATGGAGATCAAGGTAGGACTGTTCCATCTATATCTTCTATTTTAAATCTTCCTTGCGATTGTGAAGAATTAAGTTTGATTAAAATAAACACCTTTTTTCTTAAAACTATTTCTTAAAATTATTTATTAATTAATCTAAAAAAGATTCACTACTAAAGTTATTAAATCGCCAAAGAAAAGCGAGCATATTAATCCAATAAGCACATGTGGCAAAAATGGTGGAAGATGTTTAAAAAGAGCTATCTTTTTTCCTTTTATCGCTTTCATTCTCTCATATTGCTCTTTGCTAACAAGTCTGCTTAACGAATATTTCTTTACAAGCTCTTTATCCATTTTATCTATTGCTATAATATCTTCAGGTTCTATATTTTTTACATCAACAAATTCAATCATAGAATTATTTATTATTTCTTTAAATAAGGTGTAATAACTTAAAACAAGTATAAGGCAGGTCAAAACAATTATATACCCTGGCCCAACTAATGAAAATATAAATGAATTTTGAAAAACAAAAAACAAAAAGAACAAATAAAAAACCAAGATAATCAGAACATTAATTGCATCTTCTTTTTTTATACTAAAATTCTTTAAGACTTTTGGGATTGTGCTAACCAACATATATACTATAAAACTAACAGATGCGAAAACAAACAAATTTAATATAAACGGAAGAAGAAAAATTCCTTCAAACAACAAAAAACTCTTTGGTTGAACCGGTATTGTCATTGCAATAGCACTTAAAATATATCCATCTGCTCCCCCAACTTGTCCTAATTTATAGAGTATATAAAATATGAAAAAGACAATTACTCCAGTTATTAAAGCAAAAGGTAAAATTCCAATATCTAAA
>JBKBMW010000012.1:0-3728 GCA_046295675.1 Candidatus Anstonellaceae archaeon
TTTAAAGAGGAGAGGATAGGTCCATCAGAAAAAATTATGACAATAACTAAAGATTTACCTACTGAATTAAAAACCATGTGCTATGCTCAATGGGCAAGTTTTTTAGATGAGATAATAAAAGAGAAAGAGACAAGCAAATCTTTAAAAATTCTTTGTGGGCAGGAGTATTCCAAGCTTATTATAAACAACCCAGGAATAGATGAAAAAATAAAAAGAATAAATGCTATTAAAAAAGCAATAAAAATTGGAGTTGTGGATCCTATTTTAAAGGATATAGTATTTTATGAAATAGCTTTTTTTGTTTATAATAAAAGGAGGGAAAAAAATGGTTAACGAACCAAATATAGAAAACATGAAAGAAAAAGAGATGGAAATTGAAACACAAGGAAAAGAAGTAGAGTCATATGTATTTGATAATGATGGAATTCAGAATATAGCAAAGATAGTTTACTATCCAAACGATTTTGTTTTGCATTATAATATAATAGTGAGAGGATTATCAGAAGGAACAAAACTTGTTTTAAACAATTTGAGAGCAGAATTGATTACAACAGTTAAACTAGATATAACAGATATTATGGACCCAAGAAAAAGAGATGAGGTAAGAAGAAAATTTGAAAGCAGAGCAGAATTTTTATTATCAAAACACTTTCCAAATATTTCTGAAAATGATAAAAGGATACTCATAATATATTTGATTCAAAATTCTTTAGGATTAGGAGATTTAGAAGCTCCTTTACATGACGAAAAATTAGAAGAAATTGTAATAAACTCTTCAAAAGATCCAGTTTGGGTATACCATAAAAAATATGGATGGTGCAAAACAAACATTTATATCAAAACAGAAGATGCTATTTATGATTATGCCTCATTGATAGGAAGAAGAATTGGAAAACAGATAAACATATTAAACCCATTAATGGATGCGCATTTATCTAGTGGAGAAAGAGTAAATGCTACTCTTTATCCAATCTCTTCTTTTGGAAACACTTTAACTATTAGAAAGTTCGCTAAAAATCCATGGACAATACCATACCTTATTGAGCTAAATTGCATTAACTCTAGAGTTGCTGCTTTAATTTGGCTATGCATACAAAACGAGCTCTCTTTACTGGTTACTGGAGGAACAGGCTCTGGTAAAACCTCGTTTTTAAATGCTATTTCTTGTCTTATCCCTGCAAATCAACGAATAATCTCAATCGAAGACACAAGAGAATTAACTCTACCTGACTTTTTGCAATGGGTTCCGTTAACAACCAGAGAGCCCAATTCTGAAGGAAAAGGAGAGGTAACCATGCTGGATTTATTAGTCAACTCTCTAAGAATGAGACCAGATAGAATAATAGTTGGTGAAATAAGAAAACAACGAGAAGCAGAAATACTCTTTGAGGCTATGCATACTGGTCATTCTGTTTATGCAACATTGCACGCAGATAATGCAGAAGAAACAGTTACCAGGCTTACCACACCACCAATTAATATACCGATTCAGATGCTTGATTCCCTTGCAGGAGTAGTAGTACAATTTAGACATCGCCGACTTAATATTAGAAGAACTTTAGAATTTGCAGAGATTTCAAAAGGAGGGCAGGTAAATATATTGCACAGATGGGATTTGAAAAAGGATAGACTGATAGAGATAAGCAAACCAAATAGACTAGCAAAAACACTTAATTTATATAGTGGACTAACTGAACAAGAAATTGAGGAAGATATGAATCAAAAAGCATTGATATTAGATTGGATGGTGAAAAAGAGATACAGCAGTGTTAACGAGGTTGGAAAGATAGTCTCACATTATTATATAGAACCTGAAGAAGTAATTAATGCTGCAAAGAAAAATGCTAATTGGGTGTTTGAATAAATGACTGAAAAGGAAAATAACAAAATTGGAAAGTTTGATGTGGTTACATTAGATATTGAATTTGAAAAGATTCTTTTTGAAGCAAAAGAAATAGAAAAAGAAGCTTTGCCTCAAAAGGAAGGCTTTTTTGATGAAGAAGAAGTTGAGTTTAAAATGAAAAGTTTTTCTCCACCGACATACGAAGAATTAATGGAAAAAATAAAAAAACTACAAACTTCTATATTAGAAGAAAGGAGATCTGAACAAGAACTGGAAATTAAAAAAGAAAATAAAGATAGAAGTTATGCATCTGACTATTTTTCTATTTTAAAACCAGTTGAAAAAAAAGGAGAAGAAAAAGGAGAAAAGGATGTTTTAGAATTTTTAGAAAGACAAAGAGAGATAGACAAACAAATTGAGAATTCTGAATCAAAAAGTAATGAGAAAGAGGATATAAATATTGCAATTGCAAAAGAAGAAAAAGAGATAAATCAACCTAGAATAAAAAACCTTAAAGATATTTTAGAAAGACAAAAAAGAGAGACAGAGAAAACCCAACAAATAGAACAAAAAAGAAATGAGATTACAGAAACAGATGAAAAAAAAGAGTATTTAATGATAAATAATGAATTAAACAAGGATGATAAAGAAAAGGATGTTTTTGAAAGTCTTGGTCAAAATATTAAACAAGCTACTAAAAATGTTCCATTAGAATTATTGGCAAAATTAAAAGAAACTAATAAAAGACAAAAACAAAAAAAAGAATTAAGTTTGGAGAAAAAAATTAAATCAGAAGATTTAGAAGAAAAGATTGAACAAGAACAAGAAATTAAAAAAGAAAAAGAAGAAATGCCATCTTTGTTTTCTAAAAAACAATCACAAACAAAGGAAGAAAAAAAGAATCTGAAAGTAGATTTTGAATTTTTTGGCCCAAAAATTCTTCCTTCAACTAATAAAGGAAAAAAAATTGAACCAGAAATGGAGTTAGAACAAGAGGAAAAAGAAGAAATTCCTAAAAAGACTGAAACTAAAACAAGGAAAAAGAAAAAATTAGTACTTTTTTTAAAAGTTCCTCCTCAACCATTGCAACAAAAAAAATCCAAAAAAGAAATTTTATCAATTTCTGAGAAAAAAAATAAGAGAATAAAAAAAGAAGAAGATGAAAAGTTGATAAAAAATGAAGAAATGAGAATAAAAGAACTCCTAAAAGTAGAACCTAAAAAAGAAGATGAAGAAGAAAAACAAATAAATGCAATTAAAACGCAAAAGCAAATGGAACAGCTGGAAGAAAACCAAGAGTATAAAGAAGACTTAAATTTTTGGAAGGAAAATATGTTAATAAATGAAAATCTTGCAAAAAAACTTGGAATAAAGGATCCTTTGAATATAGAGAAGAAAACAAAGGAAAAAATAATAGACATAAGAGATGAAGAACAAGAAGAGAAACAGAAAAAAGATGATGATGAAAAGGACTATTTAGAAAGTGAAAAAGAAAGCCAAGTAGAAAAAAAGGAAACTTTAAGTAAAATATCGCAAGAAGCAAAGGAACTTCTTGAAGGAAAAAAAGATGAAGATAAAAATTTGGGAGATTATCCGCCAGAAACATATGTTGCCTATGCAAAAGAAAATATACGTTGGTTATACGAGATATATAAAATCGGTGGAATTGGTTTTGATGAATTTAAAAGTAAAGTCAAGGAAAAAATGGTTCAAAGTAATAATAAAAAAGAAGATGAAAAATTAAATAACTTAACATCCTCACTAAATAAAGGAAATGATCAAAATTCAACAAAGAAATTTAAAAAATAAAATTTGGGGTGAAAGAATGATTTCTCAAATCAAAAAACAAAAAACAACAACTGAAGAAAAAGCTCCATCTCCGCTC
>JBKBMW010000012.1:3738-17112 GCA_046295675.1 Candidatus Anstonellaceae archaeon
GAGAAAAGATTGAAACAACAAAAGAAGATTATTTGTTTTCTTATCTTGCTCAGAAGTATCCTAACTTAAAAAAAGAATTAAAAATAGCAAACATTCAAAAGGAAACTGAGAAATTTATAAAAGAATGTTTTCTCTTAGCTGTGATTTCTTCATTAGTTTTGAGTATTGGTACATTATATATTTTTAGTGAAATGAAAATGACTATTAGTTTTTTGATTTTTTCCTTTATTATTAGCTTTATTCTTTTCTTTTTTTTAGTTTTCAATAGCTTAATTTCTCGTCCAAAGCTCTTGATAAGGAAAATGGAACGCGAGATAGATAAAGAACTTGTTTTTTGTGGAAGGCATCTTTTAATTGAATTGAGAGCAGGTACAACTTTGTTTGATGCTATGATAGGAATTTCTGAAGAATATGGAGAAGTATCCAAGGAATTTAAAAAAATTACTGAAAAAATAACATTGGGAGTACCAGCAACAATTGCTATTTATGAGGTTGCCCAATTAACCCCTTCTGCTTATCTAAAAAGAGTCTTGCTTCAGATTGGAAATGCTCTTACTTCAGGTTCAAGTGTGGCAGACTCCTTGGAAGCTGTTTTAGACCAGATTGCACAGGAACAGATAATAAAACTTAAAGAGTATGGACAAAAACTAAATCCACTTTCTATGTTTTTTATGGTTTTTGGAATAATTCTTCCATCTATAGGAATAACCTTTGCAATTATTGTTTTTTCTTTATTGGGCTCGCAGATAAACATAAATGGGAGTGGGTTATTAATTGCTGTCATGGGAATGGTAATTGTAATTCAAATGATATTCCTTTCTATAGCAGATAACTCACGACCAGCATTTTACGTGTGAGGAATGAGAAAAATGTTGAAAGATGAAGCTTATGAATCAATAGGGAGAATATTTGGAAAGCAACTTATAGATAAAATCGAAAGTTTTCTGAAAGAGGGAGGTTTTGAGATATCAGCGCTAAAGGCAACAGGAGTTGCAATAGTTGTTTCTTTTCTTCTAACAATTGCTTTTTTCTTTTTGCTTTCTACAAATATTCAGATAAAAGCAATGAACTATCGTTTCCTATTTTTTTTAGTTAAACCTCTTATCTTGCTTGACCAAATATATTATTATATTTTCTCGTTTCTTATGTCCTTTCTTTTAGGTTTTGGGCTGATATTTGGGATAGGGTATTTTGCAGTTAAATTTTCTGCAGATGAAAGAAAACAAAAAATAGAGGAAGTTTTACCTGATTTTTTAGTTTTAGCTTCAGCAAATGCTAGAGCTGGAATGACAATAGATCAAGCACTTTGGAATGCAGCAAAACCTGAGTTTGGTTTATTATCAAAAGAGGTTCAAATAGTTGCAAAAAAAAGTTTTGCAGGAGAGCCATTTGAGGATGCTATCGATTATCTTACCAAAAGAATAAATTCCAAAATTATTAGGAGAACTGTTTCTTTAATAAAACAAGGGTTGGCATCTGGAAGTGAGATAGCAGTTATTTTAGAAAAAACTGCCCAAGATGCAAGAAGTATGCAAATAGTAAAAAAAGATATTGCAAGCTCATTAATAATATATATGATATTTATAGCTTTTGCTGCTGCTATAGGAACGCCATTTTTATATGGAGTATCCTTAAAAATGGTGTCATTGATGGAAGAGGTCTTTTCCACACTACCCACATCAAATAATTCTACTAGTGGATTTGCTTCTTCTTTTATTAAACCATCTCCCCCGATATTGAACAGTGGAGAATTTTCAATATTTGTTTTGTTTATGATTTTGCTAACCTCCCTTAATGGTTCGATCCTTATTGGGATAATAACAAAGGGAAATAAAACAGATGGTTTGAAATATTTTCCATTGCTTTCTTTAATAGCGCTTGTATTGTATTTCTTAATTCTCTATCTTATGGATACCTTTATAGTTGGAGTAGGTGCAATGCGATAAATTTAAATATTTATTCTTGCTTAGAAGAATATCAAAAGAATAAAAAAAATGTTAAAAGGGTGATGAATTGAGGAAGGGACAATCCGCAATGGAGTATTTGATGACATATGGATGGGCAATATTAATAATTGTCATAATCTTTGCTATATTGTTCATATATATTAAACCATTTTCTATTCCTGAATATTGTATGTCTAAAGACCCAGCATTTAGTTGTGAAGGCTTGAGAATTGATAGTAGTGGAAGATTGTATGCAAAAATTACCAATACAATGTATAAACCAATTAAAGTAAGTGGGATTGCATGTGTTCCAACTGGAGAAACACCTGCTCAATACAATCAGATTAATAAAGACATATCATCGCAACAAAATATAAGAGAAATATGGGATGTTAGTAGTACTGTTACTTGTAAGGATGCTAAAACTAGAACACCTTACTCTGGAACAATTTACATCCAATATAAAGAAGCAGATGCACCTACAACAGTTCCTAATAAGATAGGAGAAATATCATTTTCAACTACAGTTGGTTGATAAAATTTTTCTTTTTTTATTTTTTTCTTTTTTTTTGTTTTTTATTTTATGTTAAGTTTAAGGTTTATTTTAAATACTTTTTTTGTAAAGTAGAAAAAAATAGAAGGATGAGATTTATACCTAATAAAATCAAAACAAAAAATGGATTGTAGAAAAAATAAAAAAACCCCTTTTCTAAACTTGCCAGAGAATCTAATGAAGAAGTGAGATTAAAAAGAGAATGAAAAATAAATGGTAAAATGAGGGCATTTAAGAATAGGATAAAGGAATAGAAATTAGAAAATTTTTCTTTTAGCCAAAACAAACTAAAGCCAAAAAATCCACTAAAACAACAATGGGCTAAGGATCCAAAAAAACTTTTATAAAAAAACAAGGATGCCCAGCTAAAACTACCTAAAAGCAATGGAGAGGAAGTAATAGAAAAAGAAAACCAATTTTCTATGAATGCAAAGCCAAGTCCAATGGAAAAACCATAAATTAAACCATCAAAAGCCCTAAATGTTTTTTTATCAAACAAGAAGAATAGCCCGAGCCCCTTTAAAAACTCTTCTGTTAATGGGATAAAAAAGGAAACGAATAAAAAAATTATAAAAGTTTCTGAAGTATTGAGTAAGAAAAAAGCAAAAGAATTAAACAAAAGGGATAAAAAAGCAATTACTGCCCCCCAAAAAAATGAGCCTATCAAATATTTAAATGAGATTTTTTGAATAAAAAAAGAATAAAGCCAAATTAAACAAAAAAATAGAATTGGAATAGAAAGTGCGATAAGAAAAGAAAGCAAAAAAAAAGTTAGCCAGCCTTTTTCTATTCCTTCTGAAATATTGAATAAAAACCAAAAACCCAAAGATAAGCTTAGAATATAAATAAACCAGAAAACTGGGCTGCTAATAAATAATTCTTTATTAAAATATTTGAGATCAGAAAATAAAAAGTTATAGAGCTTGAAACTATTTTGTTTTTGATAAGAAAAAAAGCTTATCAGAGCAATAAAAGAAATTAAAACTACTAATATAAACCCCCCAAAGGGAATTAGAAATTTTGCATTGTTGAGAATTTCGAGGTATTTGCTTTTTTCATAGTTGGACCAGTCTTCTTTTATATCAAAATAAAATCCAAGAGGTACTTCATAGCCTTTTGCTAAAAGAGCATAATTTTTTGTTGAAAACTTTTTGCTTTGGTATTCTGCTACATAAGAAAATTTAAAAACTGAAAATTTGTTTTTTGGGGCAGTTCCAAGAAGTTGTTCTATTTCATATTTTTCCCCTTTTTTTGAAAATAAATAAATAGTTAGGTCTTTTTCGTAATTGTTAAAAATTCTAATAGTGACAAAAATAGTAGTTGGCGAGGTAGATAGATTTTTTGGAGTTATTTCAATAGTATAATTTAAACCATATGCGAAATCTAATTGATCAATGGAAGTATTTTGAACTTCTGAAAAAACAGAAGATGCAAAAAAGAAAAACAAAAATACAAGAAATAATTTAAACTGCAATTTTTCACCTTTGAAGAGAAGAGGATGAAGAAACAACTGTGGTTTGCTCAGAAGTTTGAGGAGGAGCTCTTGCTTTTGAACTGATAAAGAGATATGGAATAGACATAATTAATCCGATTAGAAAAAGGAAAAAAAGAGAGACATATCTAAATCCAATCATTGGGTATTTATACCATAGTTCATTTTTTCTTTTTATCGCATTTAAAAGATCCTTAAAAGCTTCTTTTTCTGCCACACCGAGTTTACTTTCTGAAATTTTGATATGCTCTTTTCCATCTACAATTGTTTTTTCTTCTACTTTTCCTATTTGCTTATTTGCTTGTCCATACCATGGAGGAAGAGAAGATTTCTTTTTTAAAATAGCAAAGAAATAATCCAAAGCATTTATTGGCCTTTCCTTGCCTGTTTTAAAAGCCTCTCTCCAAGGCCTTGCAGCTGCCTCTTCTGTGATTGCTTTTATATCAGCAGATGCATAACCTGTTGTTGCTATAGCGATAGCAGTCCATGGAATGAGTGGGGTTAATGGGAGTTTTTTTGCATGAAGTTTAAGCATCTCATATCTGGATTTAAAATCTGGCTCTGGTACATAAATTGTTTTTCCAAATCTCCCAGATCTTCTTAAGGCTGGATCCACATCCCAAGGGGCATTAGTTGCACCAATTATCAAAACATTTGCATTGTTTGCTTCAAGACCATCCATTTCGTATAGGAGTTGGTTGACTGCCATTTTCATATATTGAGCTGCACCAGTCATATCCTCTCTTCTTCCACCTAATGCTTCCAGTTCATCGAAAAATATAATACAGGGTGCATTCTTTCTTCCAGTTTCAAAAATATTGTGTAAATTTTTCTCAGTTTGTCCAACATACATATCCACAATATCGGAGATTTTTGCATTTATAAATGATGAAGAACATTCTCCTGCAGTTGCTTTTACTAGATAGGTTTTACCACAGCCAGGAGGACCGTAAAGTAAAATTCCCCCACCCCCTAATTTACCATACTTTTTTGCTAATTCTGGTTTTACAAGTGGATAAACTGCTGCTTCTCGTATTTCTTCTTTGAATTTTTCCATGCCGGCTACATCTTTAAAATTCATTTTTGGCTTTGATAAAAGCTTGACTGCATTTATTCCTTGGTTTTGCCCAGGCTGACCAGGTGCCCCAGTCCCAGCGTCTTGAGGAGCTCCTGGAATATAACCAGATTCTTTTTTTGATTTAACTATTTCTAGATGAGCCTTTGCTTCTTCTAAAGCAGGATTTAACTCTAGGGCTTTTTCAAAATCTTTGATTGATTCATCAAACTTATTCAAATATTCGTATGCAAGACCACGAACATGATAAGCGTCTCCAAAATCAGGATTAAGTGATATCACTTTAGAGAAATCTTCCACTGCTTTTTCATAATCCTCCAAACATGCGTATGCTAAACCTCTATTATAATATGCCTTAAGATATTCTTTGTTTAAAGAAAGGGCTTTGTCATAATCCACAATAGCTTTTTGAAAATCTTGTTTTCTATAAAAAGCATCTCCTCGATTATTGTAAATAACTGGATTTTGCGGATCAAACTCTAAAGCTTTAGAATATTCTTCGATAGCTGCATCAAAATTTTTTAGGTTATAATAACATAGCCCTTTGTTAAAATAACATTCTGAGAAAGCAGGGTTTAAAAGTATTGCTTTATTGTAATTTTCGATAGCTTTTTCATACTCTCCTTGTTCAAATAATTCATTACCTTTTTGATAATATGTCTTTGCATCAGCTGGATTTGGTTCAACCATATTAATCCCAAGAAAATAATCCTAATAAATTTATATCTTTTCTAACGATATCATACCTTTTAAATTTATAATTTTTGCTTTTGATAATTAGAATGGAGAAAATGAAAAAATATGACTTACATGTGCATTCAAAATATTCTTTGGATTGCTTAAATGAGCCAAAAGATATTGTGAAAAGATATAAAGAATTGGGCTTTAATGGTTTTAGTATAACTGATCATGGTTCTAATAAAGGTTATAAAAAAGCCAAAGAGTATATAAATGAAAAAAAAATTGAGATTGAAATTATAGGAGGGTGTGAATACAAAACAGAAAAAGGAGAAGTAATTGGCCTTTTTATAGAAGAGATAATTTCTTCAAAAAGTTTCTTTGATATATGTGATAATGTGCATGAACAAGGAGGATTTGTTATAATTCCCCATCCGTTTGATAAATCAAAAAAAGCTGCTTTAGATCCAAACCTACTGACTATAGAAGAACTAAAACAGATTGATTGTATTGAAAGTTTTAATGCATCTTGTTTAAATATGGAGTATAATAAAAAAGCTGAAGAATTTGCCCAAAAATTTAATTTTACCAAAACTGCTGGTTCAGATGCGCATCTCTTAGCTGCTTGTGGAAAGGCAGCTACCTTAATAGAAGAGGAATATGACTTAGACATAGCAATAAGAAAAAGAAAAACCTTTATAGAAGGAAACCTATCTCCCTTTTATTATCGTGGGATACCAAGCCTTATCAAATTTTTGAAAAAAAGAAACTTAATAAAGATAGATGAGATTTAAAAGTATGCAAAAAATATTGGGGATAGATATTGGGGCATCTAAGATAGAATGGACAACTGAGGAATACCTAAAAAAACCAAATCTAAAAACCAAAATTTTATTTATTGATAAAGAGATTTCAAAAAAAGCACTTTTAAAAATAATAAAAAAAATAATCAACCTCTATCCAGAATATAAAAAAATTGGAATTTCTATAGCTGGCTTAGTAAAGAAGGAAAAAATAGATATGCCAAATTTAAAAAAAATAAAAAATTTTTATCCAAAAATAGGAAAAAAAGGTATAGAGATAAGAATTGAAAACGATGCAAAGTGTGCTGCTATTTCCCAAATTTATAAAAATTTAAGAAAAAAAAAGAAAAAAATAAAAAATTTTATAGTAATTTGTGCAGGTAGTGGAATAGGCAGTGGCATAGTTATAGATAATAAACTTTATAGAGGGCAAAATAACTTAGCAGGTGAAATAGGACATCAGATAATGAACAAAAAAGAATTTGAAGAATTGGCAGCTGGTTTTAATATTAAAAAAGATTTTTCTAAAAAATACAAAAAAATGGCATACTATTTTGGGATCGGATTGACTAATTTAGCCAATCTTTTGGATGTAGATATTATTTATATTGGAGGTTCATTAGGTAAGGAATATTTGAAAAATAAAAAATCTAAAAAAGTAATTTTAGAAATATTAAAAAGATATTGCATAAATAAAAAGATAAAAATAAGATTATGTGATTATAAAAATCCTTCTTTGGCTGGAGCAATTCTTTTATTTGAAAATTTAAATATTTAAAGAAGTTTTTTTATTTCTTTTTTATAAAGTTCTACTTCTGGTTGATTAAATGGATTCACTTCAAAAAGCTTGGAACAAAAAATTGTTTTTAGCATATCAAATTGCATTAAATAACCGATATGAAATTCATCTAAAAAATCTAATTCCAAAGATATGAAAGGAATTTTGCTGTTTTTAAAGGAATTTTTCACCCCATTAAATATTGAATTATAAACAGAAAAAATGCTTTTGTTTTTTAGAATATCTTCTTCTTTAAAAATTCCAAAATTTTGGAAAAATTTAAAGTCAAATTTAAAATTTTTGATTGAAAGGAAAGAAAAAAACTTATCTTTTGGGCCACCAAAATAAAGCTGTGCCAATGAATGTAAATCAGCCGGAGCAGAAGAATAATAAGGAGTTAAACCTTTTGAGTTTTTTGATAAACTTTCAGCTAATAATTGGTTATGCCATTGGCCATATTTGTCCAATGAGGAAGAAAAACAAAAATTAATAAAAATATTTTTTTTAGAAGAGTAATGATTGTAGATAAAATAAGAAGTTTTGTATAAATCTTCTTTATTTCTTCCCAAAAAATTTTCAATAGCAAACTTTGCCCCATCTAAAAGCTTTTTGGCATTTACTTCAGAAAAAAGCAGAGGGAATAGGCCAACAGAAGAAAAAACAGAATAACGACCTACCACTTGTTGAGGAATTTGAAGAGAATAAATGTTCAATTTCTCTAATTCAATCGGATTAAAAACATTTTGATTTGATATGAAAAGAATATCTAAATTTTTTGCTTTCTTTTTTAAATGTAAATAAAGAGCTTTAAAATTTGCAACAGATTCTAAAGTGGAACCAGATTTTGAAATAAAAACCAAACAGACCTTCTTTTTTTGTTTTTGGTAAAGGGAAGAAAAGAATAAAATTTGATTTAATAATGAGGGATCAGGGACATCTGCAAATAAAATTTTTTTGTTTTGTAAAATAGCATATCTTCCAAAAACTGCCTCATAAACTGCCCATGCTCCAAGATTTGAACCTCCAATTCCAATTAAAATTAATAAATCTGGCTTAATAGAATGAAGAATTTTTTTTGTTTGCTCAAGAAATTGTTTTTCATAAGGTAAAAGAATAAAACTTTCAGGGCAATCGTATGTTTTTTTTTGCAAAATTTCTTTTAAATAATTAGTATAATCATCAAATTTTTCAAAATTTTTTGGATAGGAAACAGAAGAATTCTCAAAATCAAATTTTAACGGCATAAAAACACCTCTAATAAGTAAATAAATGATTGCAGATATTATTTAAAATCTAATGCTGTAAAATAATTGCATACCATACAGGTGCGCTTTTATGAAAGAAGAGGATGTTTGCTGGGGGGTTTTAGCCAAAGTTTCTAGAAGCTTTGCACTGGCAATAAAACTTTTGCCCTCGCCTTTAAAGATTCAGCTTAATGTTGCTTATTTGATTTATCGACTTATAGATACAATAGAGGATTCTAAACTTGGAATAAAGGAAAAAGAAAAACTTTTTGCCAATGTCCTAAAATCAATTTCTTTGAAAAGATATTCTGAAAAGCATACTGAAAGATTAATTCAAGAATTAAAAAAAATAGATTGTACCTATGAAAAAGTTTTATTTGATAACCTCAAACCTATTTTTAAAATATTTTATAGCCAGGAAAAAAAGGTTAAATTTTCTATCTTGAAATGGGGAACTGTAATGAAAAATGGAATGATGGAATTTCAATATAAGAAAATTTTAAATCAAGCAGATCAAACAAAATATAGTTATTATGTAGCTGGGGTAGTAGGATACTTGTTTAATGACTTGCTTTATTATAATAAAGTCATCACAAAAAAAACAAAAAATAAAATTTCAAAATATGCAAAGACATTTGGAATTGCTCTTCAGAGAATAAACATAATAAGAGATGTTGGTGAGGATAGTAAACAAGGTAGATATTTCTGGCCAATCCATCTTCTAAAAAAGTATAAGATGAATTATCAAAAATTATTTTTAAAGGAAAACAGAAAAACTGCATTAAAAATTTTAAATAGTTTATTGGAAGAGACTAAGAAGGATATTATGGGAGCGATTAGATATATAGAGGAACTTCCAAATAATGAAATAAGAATAAGAATTTTTTGCTTAGTGCCTTTGTTTATGGCTTTAGAATCATATATAACATTATTTAATAATGAAAAAATCTTTGAACTTGATAATAAAATAAAAATTACAAGAAAGCAAGTTTATTTGATAGCTCTAAAAGCTGCTCTAAAAGCAAATTCAAATAGAACATTATCTAAATGGTTTTTAAATTATATGAATAAAAGTATTGCATTAAATTTAAATTTGGCAAAAAAATATAAACTTTAACCCCTTATTATTATTGATATGTATAGGTGGGAAAGAGAAAAAAACATGATTTTAAATCTAAAAAATGAGAGTGCAGAGAAGAAAGCAAAGGCTATATTTTATAGATTAAAAAAAGAGCTTCTTACCTCAACTTTAATGGAAAGAGAAAAAAATAATAGTACTAAAAATGATAAGATTATAAGGAACATCTATAATTTTGCTAAAATTGGAAGAAAAAAATTGGAGTTAAAAAAAGAAACGTTTGAGGTGCTTTATAGATTGTTAGAAGAAAATATGGATTATTGTAATTATAGATATCTGGAAGAACAAGACACGGTGGGCAATTACAAACATTGGGTGAATAAGGCCATAATAATAAATATGATCAATTTACCTATTTTAGAAGTAGATAAAGTGTTGCAAAAGGTTGTTGAAAATAAAAACAATAGTTGGACTATAAGACTTAGCGGCTTAACAGGTTTGTTTTTAAGAAACACTCCAGAAAATTTAGAAGTAATAGAAAAGATCTTGGCAGATAAAAAAGAGGATGCTTTTATAAAAGCTTATGCAAAAAAGTATAGTTTAATGAATAAAATTAAAACATGCCCTAAAAACCAACAATATCTTTATTTGGTTGAATATTATAAAGAGTATGGACTTGGATCTAGATTTAATAAAGAAAGAACTTTATCTATGATTAGATTAGAATATCTAGAAATAATACGGTATTATTCTTTTTCAGGGCTTTGAGTTATAATGTCCAAAATTCCAGGATAAACTGCAACTAGATCCCCTTGAGTTATTATCCCTGCAAGTTTATTGTTTTTATCCAAAACAGCTAATCTTTTGATGTTGTTTTCCCTCATAGCTAAAGCTGCATCTTGAATTGTTTGATAAGCATAAATAGCTTTTAGTGGTTTGGACATTACTGAAAAAAGTTTTACTTTTTTTGGATCTTTTCCTTTTGCAACAATCTTCTTTACGATATCTCGTTCGGTCAATATTCCAACTGCATCTCCTTTCTCAGTTATAATAACAGAACCAATGTTTTTTTGAGATAGAATTTTTGCTGCTTCAAATACAGATTTTGATTGGTCAAGAGTTATAACTCCTTTAGTCATATAATCTCCAACTCTAAGGTCAAGTTCCATTTTCTCACCATAAGAATGAACGACTAAAAATATTAAAAGCTTTATAGCAGAATTTTTTATATGGTTTTTGGTTGTTATAAAAAAGGAAGTAAGGCTGAAAACGAATTAGTAGATATTTTAAACAGTTATGGATTTTTAACTATAAGGGCTGCTGGTTCTGGAAAGAAAAAATTCAAATGCCCAGATGTGCTTGCTTTTAGAGGAATAGACCAATATGGATTTGAATGTAAGGCTATTGAAAATGATAATTTACAATTAAAGAAAGAACAAGTCCAAGGATTGATTAGATGGCAAGAATTGACCAATATCACTACTTACATTGCTTGGAGAAGAAAGGGCGGGGTGTGGTATTTCATAATGCCACCGTATTTAAAGGAAAATGAAAAAGCATATTCTATTGGCATAGAAAATGCCAAGAAATATTCTAAGCCTTTAGAGGAGATAATTTCTAATCGGTCTTATCCCCAATAAGGACGAGTTGATTCGATAACTTCATTTAAAAATTTGGCATATTCTATATCGTAAGGAAAATCAGTATTTATAGTATAATCAATTCCATCTTTGGAGGAAATAATTATAGAACCAAGCCTATTGGTAGTGTAAATTGGAATACTTTTTAATGCTAAGCGTCTTAAAGTAGTGGGATTTGGATAAAGTTTCTGTTCGTTTGGACCAACAGAGATAATTGCGATTTTTGGTTTTACTTCATCTAATAATTGAAACGATGCTGCATTGCCAGAACCATGGTTTGAAACTTTTAAAATATCGCATCTTAAAGACTCCTGTATTTCCCTTGCTTTGAGAATAATTTTATTGTCCACTCCACCAAAAACAGTACCAGGATCAGAAGTGGAAGCTCCAGAAGCTTCCGATTTTGAAAAGAGTATTGCACAAAGATCATTATAAGAGATTTTTAAAACAATAGAATCGGCATCTGGATTATAAATTTTTCCCTCTGAGGGATTTAGGACAACTAATTTAAGATTTTCAAAAGTATAAATAGAGCCAAGACTAACCTCTTTTATTGTTGTTTTATTTGAAATATAAGGCAGATAAGGTAAAAAAGATTCTTTAGAATTTAGCCAAATTTCATCTATTTCGTAAGTAGTGAGAATATCTTTTAGACCACCACTAAAGGTTTGATCATGCAAAGCAGAAAGTACTAATAAGTCAATTTTTTTTATATCTCTTCGTTGCAGTTCAGCAAATAAAAGGTTGATAGAATTAGCTGGACCAACATCAATTAAAATAGTTTTATTTTTACTTAAAATAAGGGTGGCATCCCCAAAACCGACATTTAAAAACGAAAGTTCAAAATTTTTTAAAGGATAGGCTGATTTTTGAATTTGAGGAGTTGTAGGATATTCTTGGGGTTGAGTTTGGTTTATGTTTTTTGGGACATAAGGGACTTCTTCTGATTGTGGTTGAGTTTGACCCAAACATCCGAAAAGAAAAACCAAAATAAAAAGGAATGTGGAAATAAAAAGAAAATTAAAATTTTTCATAAAAAGTTAGAATAACTTAAAATTAAAAAGCTTTATGGCAAGATCTAAGATAGGATTATTTAAAAAAACCAAAGAGTCTAAATGCCCAGGAAAAAAATTCTACCAATAAAGAAAAGACTTTTTCTATAGCTAAAAAAATTCTGCTTGCAAATGGAAGCTGCTCTAGTAGAGAAGAAAAAACTTTTGCAAATTCAGTCATTTTTCCTACTACTTGTACACCTCTAAATATATAAAGCTCTTCCAAAATTCCCAAAATCTCAAATGCTCTTAAACTTTTAGAAAAAATTCCAATTGGTAGGATTGCTAAAATTGTAAGCCAATTTTGCTGTATAAATAAAGCCTTATTGGTTGCTTTGGAAAAACCAACTAATAATTCTATAAGAAGTACAGATATTCCTAAAACTTCTCCAAAAAACTGTGTTTTTAAATAAGCCTCAGATCTGATTGGCCTAACCAAATGGAAATGCCATAAAAGCTCATTTAAGCTTATAAAAATTAAAGTAGCAAGAGCAAAAAAAATGCATAAATTCCAAAGGTAGTAGTTTAGTTTTTGATAGAATAAAATTTTGTTGTATTTTTGACCATTAAAAAAATCATTTAGGGTTTTCTGACTAAACTTCTTAGGAAATTTTTTTATTTTTTCCTTCTTTTGCTTTCTTAATTTTGAAGTTTGTTTTAAAAGTTTTCTTTTTGACACAAAATAAAAAAGAAAAAAAGCTTAATATAGATTACTACTCAAAAGAATAATGAGAGAGATGGTAGTAGAACTTAATGAATTTGAAGCAAAGTTATTGTATTTGCTTGATCTTGACTGCAGAAAGAGTTCTACTCAATTAGCAAAAAAATTAAAAACAAGCCCGCAAAGAATAGAGTACACCATTAACAAATTTGAAAAAGATGGAGTAATAATTAGATACTCCGCAGTGATAGATTATTCTAAACTTGGAAGTTATACATATTATGGATACAAAATTAAATTTGAAATAATGGATAAAAAAGAGAGACTTAATCTTTTTGAAGAGATTGCACAGCACAAAAAATGTGCATTTTTTT
>JBKBMW010000013.1:0-17104 GCA_046295675.1 Candidatus Anstonellaceae archaeon
TGGGAGATAAAACAAGCAATAATTAATGGGCTTTTTTTAAACCTTATAAGCACTTTTATTTCATATAAGATATGTCATGATAATCTACTTATAAAAAAAGAAGACTATAGATACCTTTTTTTGATTTTGATGGGTATAGCTTTTGGAAGTATTTTTGGCTCAGGGCTTTCTTTTTTGCTGCCATTAGATTTTATAAAAATAATTTTGAGTTTAGTGCTGTTTTTATCAGCATATAAAATGTATCACTTTAAAGAAAAGGAAAACAAAGATGCAACAAAAAAAGATTTTTCAAATTCTTTTGAAAGGTTTTTGATTGGAATTTTTATTGGGGGAATTGCAGGTTTGGTTGGAATTGGGGGGGGAATAATTTTGGTCCCATATTTATTGCATCAAAAAATAGAGTTTAAAAAGGCTATTGCTTTTTCACATTTTTCTATATTTTTTGCTTCCTTACTCTCATTTATACTTCATTTTTCATATTTAGAAAAAATTGAAAATTTAACTGGGCTAATAATTATTGGCTTTGGGGCTTTAGCTGGTTCTTACATTGGTGCAAATTATTTTGCAAAAAAAAAGATAAATATAAAGATGATTACAATAGGGTTTGCATTTCTTTTAATACTCTTTTCCTTTAAACTTATTTTAGAAGTTTTGAAATTAAACCTTAGCTAAAAGAGAGCTAAAGGCTGAATTTTTTTGTTTGAAAAATTTTGTAAAGTGTAATACAGGATCAATAAAATTATCTTTGTTTTTTGCAAACCATCTTGTAGGATAAGAAAAGAAAAGCTCTTTTAAGAAAAATTTATATTCTGAGATTGGGTGAGTGTCCAACTTTTTATGGAAAAGGAATATTGAAAGGGTTCTTAGCAATGAGCTTAAAATAAAAATAAGATAAAAAGAAAAGAATTTATCAAAATTTTGTTCAAAAAAAGTTAGAAGTATTCCTCCAATTAAAGAACCGATAACTGTGCTTGCTCCTCTTACTAATTGAATAAAAGAGGTATATAAAATTTTAACTTCTTTTTCTTTTGGCCAAAGGAGATATAAAAAGGTTACCATATCAAATCCAGACCAAGCAATGCCGGTTAGCATATTAATTAAAAATATAAAGAAAGGTTCTTTAACAAATATCCATAAGATTGGAATTAATGAAATGATGATAGTTGTAGAAACCAATACAGCCTTGTGCCCAAAAAATTTAATGGAATCTGCCCAATATTTAAAAAAGAAAATCTTACTCAAACCAGAAGCAAAGAGAATAACACTCCAACTAAAATAATCAAATTTTAGCACTTTAAGCATATATACATCAAAAAAAGGGCTAGCAATATAAGTGCCTAAGATTAAAATAAAAGTAAATAATGAGAAGTTTCTATAATGATAAAACTTTTTGTTAAAAAGGAACTTTTTCCAATTTAATTGCTGTGTAGAAGATGGGATAAAAAAAGAGGATTTATCTGGGGTTTTATATAAAAAATAAATACAAAACGATCTTGATACAAATGCAATAAAAAATAAAAAAGAAAAACCAACAAGTATATGTTCTTTGAATAGTGAATTAAGGATATAGCCTGCAGTTAGGATAGAGATAAATTGAAAAAATAAAAGGTACTGATTTCTCCTAGCAAAAAAATGTCCTAAATCCCTTTTTGGTATTAGGTCTGCAATCCAAGAATTCCATAAAGGTGCTGGAAGCATAGCAAATATAAAATAAAAAATAAATAACAGAAGAATAGTGTTTAGGGAAAATGATTGATTAGAGATATATAGAGAAAAAAGAAGCCAGATAAGAGCTTGAAGCATTACTGAACCCAAAATTATAATTTTTCTATTTGATAAAATATTAAAAAGATGTAATGAAAAAGCCTGAAATAGTGAACCTATAAGCATAGGTAGACTGCTTAATAAACCAATAAAATAGGTTGGTGCTTGTATGGCTATTGCAAATGGAGTTACATAAGCTTCACCAGTACCAAGCATGATGGACCAAAAAATTCCATCTTTTATTGAAAGCGAGGTAATAATATTTTTATTAACTTTCATATACTCTGCCTTTTCAGTTAATGGATTGAATAACCAATAAATAAGATAAGAGAATTTTTATTAATTGTTTTGGTATAATAAGGATATGGAGGCTTTGGAAAAAAACTTTGTCTTATTTTTAGAAAAGAAAAAATGTATTAAAATAGCAAATAATTTAGATGAATTTTTTTTATTGAAATCAGGAAGAAAATGCCCCATATTTATAAATATAGGAAGTCTTATTGAGGGTTCATCTTTACTATATTTGGCAGAAAGTTATGCATCAAAAATTTATAGATTGTTAGAACAAAAAGAGCTTGAAAACTTTGATTATATTTATGGCCCTGCTTACAAGGGGATTGTTCTTGGGTCTATTACCGCCCTTATGCTTTATAAAAAATATAAAATAGAAACAAAATTTATTTATGATAGAAAGGAACAAAAAGAATATGGGGACAAAAAAGCAGATTCACTTATTGTTGGGCAGGACCAAATAAAGGACGGAGCAAGCGTGTTAATGATAGACGATGTTATTACATCTGGAAAAGCAAAGATAGAAGCTTATCAAAAACTTATCTCAGTTAAAAAAATAAGAATGGTTGGAGTATTGGTTGCAATAGATAGACAAGAAAAAACTACCTTAGATGGATTATCAACAGGAGAAGAAATAGAGAAAAATTTGGGATGTAGATTGTATAGCATAGCAAATATTGGAGATATTTATTCTGCACTTTATACTAAACTTAATAAAGAGCAAAAAAAATATTTTTTGGATTATTTTTTTCAATGGGGAGAAGAAAAAGTAAAGAAATGGATTGAAGTAGAAAAACAAAACATAGAGAAGTGAATAGATGGAAGAAACAACTTATTATCAGATTTTGGAAAGAAAAATAAAAAAAACAAATTCTTTGCTTTGTTTTGGGATTGATCCAATAATAGAAAAAATTCCTAAAAAAATCAATGGTTCTAAAAAACAAATAATAACAGAATTTTATTCTTCTATTTTAGATAATTGCCAAAAAAATAAAATAAGCGCATTAAAACCGAATTACGCTTTTTTTGCTCAATATGGATTTGAAGGGATTATGGCTTTAAGAGAGATAATAGATAAATATAAAGAAGATTATTTGATAATTTTAGATGCAAAGCGAGGCGATATAGGTAAAACAAGCCAAGCATATGTAAAAGAGGTTTTTGAATTTTTTGGGGCAGATGCAACCACCATTTGGCCATTTATGGGTTTTGATTCTGTTTTACCATTTATAGAATATGCAAATGAAAAAAAGAAAGGGGTTTATTTTCTTGCAAGAACAACAAATCCAGGGGCAGAGGATTTTTTAACTCTAAAAACAGAAAATGGAAAGGCTTTATTTGAAGAGGTTGCTACCAAAGTGAGTGAATGGAGCAAAGAATATAATGAATGTTTAGGGCTGGTGATGGGGGCAACATCTCCTTTAGATTTAGAACTTATATTAAAACCACTTTATAGCAGAAAAGAAAAGCTTGCTTTTCTTATTCCTGGAATAGGGGCTCAAGGAGGAGACCCATTAAAGATAATAGAAATAATAAAAAAATATCAGATGGAGAAAATAACTTTAGTAAATGCCTCAAGCTCTATAGCTTATGCTTACTTAAAAAAGGATTTAGACTATATTGAGGCTGCTTTAGAGGAGATAAAAGAACTTGCCAATATATTAAAATTAGACTAATTTTACTATTTTTGAAAAAAAAATTATTATTAGAGTTCTTTTTAAACTCAGGTAGGCCCATATTTAAGCTATCGAAAAGAATTTTTTTCTACTTTTTATTTTATTATGGATAGATGGGTTTAATAGGAAGATAAAATAATTTGGTCTGGTTTGGAAACAATATTGCACATGGTAATAAGCTCTTTTTCTGCAAAGCCATAATTAACTGGAAACTTTTCAAACCATTGTAAATAACTGCCAAAAAAAGATGGGTCTACTAAATTTAATGGGACTTTTTCCATATCTCCGATTTGAATTCTTACCACATATTCAGTAAATGCATCAATTACATCCAATCCACCTGGATAAAAGATTAGTGTATCGCTCGTACCTAAAATAAGCTTTTGAGTTTCTTGTAATCCGATTGGAATATTCAAATTGCTAATATTTTTTGATTTAAGACCTTTTAATGCAAGCTTATCCATAAAACTTGCAAAGCCATTTAGAGCCGAGTAATAAATGCTATGGTTATTTTTTTGTAGGATTGAAGTGATTTTTTCGATTAAGTTTTTTATTCTGGAGTATTTGTAATTACTTGTTAATGATCCAAAATAGGATGCTGAAGGATGAGAAAATTGTTCAACATAATTGTAAATTTGTAAAATATCTTGTTTAAAAGAACTTGAAAGCCCATGAAAATCAGGAGTATAAAAATAGTTTGAATTTTTTTCTATAACTTTTATTGCTTCTTTGGTGTTGTTTACCAAAAACACATTGTTTAGAGCTTCTTTTTTTAAAAAACCTGTTTGAACGAGGTAGAGATTAATCCATTTTATGAGCCCTTCCCAAAAAGTATTGTTAAATAGGATAAATGGAATATTTTTCATCCTACCATTAGCAGAAAAATTTAAATAATGAAAGAATTCATCAACAGTTCCAGCCCCACCTGGAAAGAAGACTAATGCTGCTGCATTATTTGCAATAAGGATTTTTCTAGAATGTAGACTTGAAACAAAATATTGGATTTTGTTTTTCATCTGAATGGGTTTTTCCACTTCCTCCAAAAACTTTGGTTGAAATCCAAGGGCTAATGAATTAGCATCCACAGCTCCTTTTGAAGCATATTCCATTATACCTGGACCGCCACCAGTACTTATGATATACCTTTTTTTTCCAAGTTTATAGCCAAGTTCATAGGATATATCGGCTAGATTTTTATAAAACTTATCAGAAATTCTGGCAGAGCCGTATATAGCAACTACCTTTTGAGGATAACCTTCTTTGAGTTTTAATATAAGGCTTAAATCTTTTGAAAAATTTTCTACTGCACCATATTTATCCAGATGATGCCCGTTTTTTCTAAAAAAAGATTTTGTTATTTTAACAGGAACAGAACGAGCGGGGGGGACCAATACCGAAATGTTGTTGTTAAGGTTTTGATTTGAAATGAATTTCTTGGTCATTTAAATACCATTAAATAATTATTTTAATAATATATGAAAATAAGTATTTAAATTTTATTGATAAAAAAATAAAAAAGACACATTTATATACTTTTTTAAACAATAAATATTTATGCAAACTAACATAAAAAAAATTATTGAATTTGAAGGAAGAACCTACGAAAAATCTCCAGAGAAAATAAAACTCTTTTCTAGAATGCTAAAGGATAGAATGTATGAGAAGGTAGCAGATGCAGTTGCAAATATTGAATTTTTATCTAAAAATTTAGTATTACATGGTGGCGGAGCATTATATTTAGCATATGATTCACCAAGAAGAACATTTGATATGGATTTTTCTTTTTATCCTCGTTTTGATAAAGAAAAAATAAAAAAAATAGAGGAATGCTTTTTGAAAATAAAGCCGAAAATAACAAAAAAAAGAGTTGATGTTAGAATAAATAGAATTAGTGAAGAAGAATTTAGAATTGCTTATTATCTTGAGATAGATAAAGCACTTATTCCTACAATAAAGGTTGAAGGAAAAGTTGGGAAGGTTTTTTTACCTCCTAAAAATATTATGATTTCATTAACAGGAAACCTTCAAGTAGAGCAACCAAAAGAACTTTTAGCTGATAAAATTTTAGCAATTTTTGGAAGATTAAATCAGAGAGGGAGTATAAAAACAACGGATTTGTACGATATATTTTACCTTTTACAGATTTTTGTAGAAAAGATGGAGCTTTCTTTTATTAAAGAAAAATTAAAAGACCAATACTGGAGAGTACCAGAATTGGAAAAATGGCCTAAGTTGTACAATAAAATTGTTCAGATAGTGAAAAATTCAGAATATAAAATCCAGAGTTCATTAAGGTCACAGCTTAAAAAAGAGTATTTTGAGTTTCTTTCTTTTGATAAAATGCTAAGGATCAGTATTGAATTTATAAAGAGTTTAGTAGAACAGATTTAAGATTGGAGATTTTCTTTCTTGATTTCCTTTTTAGCAAGATCAATAAAATTAGATAAAATTTTTTCACCATATTGCGTATGCCAAACTTCTGGATGAAATTGTAAACCTATGATTGGTTTTAGCCTATGGGCAAATGCCTCTATTGGACAATTGGAAGAGCTTGCCAATACTTCAAATTCTTCAGGAAGTCTTGATACTTGATCAAAATGAGATGCCCATACATTTAATGAATTGGGTAGACCTTCAAAAATCTTATGTTTTTTTATTATTTGAATTTTTGTAAGGCCATATTCACCACTAATTCCAGTCTTTACCTCTCCACCAAAAATACGAGCTATGAGTTGGTGCCCTAAACAAATTCCTAAAATTGGGCGATTAAGTTTATCTTCTTTAGAAAGTTCCAATAAAGAAAATGCAATATTTTTTTTCATGGTATTTACAGAAGAAGGCCCGCCAGATAAAATAAAGGTATCAAAAAAGAGAGCGTCTTTCAATGGAATGTTTGGTTGATGGATTACTGCCTCTATTCCTAGATCACGAAAAGACCTCCAAATAACATGAGTATATTGAGAACCTAAATTTATAATAAGTGCTTTCATAAATATATAAATATGAATTATTTTTTAAACCATGGATATAAAGATTTAAAATATAATAATCCAAAAAAACGAAAGAGTGAACAAGCTAAAAATATTAAAAGTGAACCATTAGTGGATAGCTTAAAAAAAATGATTGGAAGGCCACCTCGCTTAACATTAGAAGAAATAGTTTGGAAATTTAAAGAAGATATTGGTTCCAAAGAAGACCTTTTGGCAAATCCAAAGCTTCTTTTTAATGCAGAACTTATAAAAAGAGCAAAAGGAAATAAGGAGCATTGGTTTTGGGTTGCAAAGCACCTTTCAAGAAGGATTAAAGGTTTAAACAATTGTTGGTATGGAAAAGAAAATTCAATAGTATCTTTTTTGCTTAAACAAACTGGGTGGTTTGATAAAAGCGAGGCAATAGAGATGAGTTATAGGTTAGCCTTTCTTGCTGAAAAAGAACGAAGAAAGAAATTGGGTCTAAAAGCAAAAATACGGATGGCTAATGAGGAAAGAAAAAAAAAGCTTAGTAAAAAAATAAAGGAGATGTGGGAAAAAGATGAGCAGTATAAAGAAAAATGCTTAAATGGAATTTTAAATAGAAAAAAAATAAAATCTTCTACAGCATTGATAAAAGAAAAAAAACTCGACTTAAAAGATAATTTAAATAAAACAGAATTAGTATATACTTATTTTCTAAGAAACTACGAAAAACTAATTGATGAATGTAAAAAAATTCAAAATCTAATTGTTAAAATTGATAGAGATTATAAAGAATGGCTTTTGAAAAGAATAGATGAAACAAAAAAGGAATACTGCTCTTTAAAACCATTGATGGGAATTTATATTTTATATTGCCAAAAATATAAAAAACTTCTTTTTTTTGATGAGCTTGAAAAAATAGATTTTGAACTCACTTCTTTACTAAGGTCTCTTTACCAAAACGAATATGTTATTTTTGAAGAACTGAAAGAAAAAGAAGAAAACATTGAAATAAAAATTAAAAAAACTTCTTAATTATTCGTACTCAATAGTTGCAGGGGGTTTGTTGGTTATATCGTATAAAACTCTACTTATTTGGCTAATCTCACCACATATTCTTGAAGAGATACGCTCTAGCAAATCATAAGGTAGATTAGAAAAATTTGCTGTCATTCCGTCCAAAGATTGCACTGCTCTAATAGCTATAGTATAACCATATGCTCGCTCATCCCCTCTCACTCCAACTGTTTTTGTATCAAGTAAAACAGCAAAGTATTGCCAAGGAGAAATAATCCTTCCTTCTTTTATTTCCTTCTCAATTTCCTCATCCACTATAGCAGTACATTTTCTTAGTATATCTGCCTTTTCTTTTGTTATTTTTCCAATAATTCTAACTGCCAAACCAGGCCCTGGAAATGGCTGCCTGTTTGAAATTTCTGGAGGCAAACCAAGTTCTTTAGCAAGTAATCTTACCTCGTGTTTATAACAATCTCTTAATGGTTCATAGATTTTTAAATCCAATTTTTTTGGCAACCCACCAACATTATGATGAGATTTTATTTTATCTCTTCCAGCTCCTCCGGATTCTATCCAATCTGGTGCAATTGTTCCTTGCACTAAAAATTTAATATTATTTTTTTTAGCATATTTTTCAAATATCTTAATAAAAAGTTTTCCTATTATTTTTCGTTTTTTTTCCGGGTCTATAACATTTTTTAAAGAATGAAAAAACAAATCAGAGGCGTTTATAATTTTTAGATTTAGACCAACTTTTTGAAAAATTTGTTTTACCTTTTTTGCTTCATCCAATCTCATTAATCCAGTATCTATAAAAATTGGAGTAAGGTTTTTCCCTATTGCTTTATGGACTAATAAAGCAGCTACTGAGGAATCCACACCTCCTGAAAGGGCTATTAAAGCCTTATCCCTTCCTAAAATTGATTTTGCTTCTAGAATTGTTTGTTCTATAAAACTTTTTGGGTTAAACATCTTTTCTCCTTTTAGTTTTAAGTTATGATTCTATTTTTATAATAGAATTGTCTGCTTGATTAATATAAACAGACAATGTTTTATTTTCTTCTATCCAGTCAACTCTCCAAACATTTTTATAACCATCTAGTTCTTCTAGGAATTTTACTTGTGGTTTTGCTTTAGGAAAGAGTTTTATAAATTCCCTTACAGGTTCTGTTTGAGGGTAAGTATGCGATGCGATAATGGCTTCTTCTGGATAAAGAATATGGCAATTCTTTTTATCAGTAGGGCAGACTACACAACCATAAACCAATTTTGTTGCAGAACCAATAAAGTTTCTTGATGGATAGCTATATTGTACTTCTATTTTCTCAGGGCATGGAGTGGAAAGATTGGTAGATACCCAAGCTTTTAGAACATAATCCTGGTTTTGATCAGAAACTTTTTCAATTGAGATTATTTCTCTAACATCAGCATTCGGATAAGTATACCTTAAATCTTCTTCAAAAAATTTTTTTGCATCTTCAGAAGAGGCATAAGTAAAAAGGCGAGTAAATAAAAAGAATGCCAAAACTGCTATTAGAACCAAAAATAACAAAATTTTAGATGCATTCATAGTTTTTATTTATATTAATAATATTTTAAGCTTTAGCATATTTATCATTTATCATTAAAGCAAATGCTTTTGATCTGGGAGGGCAGGTGTTTGTATGAATCAAACTACAAAAAGAAAAGATTATATTTCATGGGATGAGTATTTTATGGGGATATCTTTGCTTTCAGCAAAAAGAAGCAAGGACCCAAATACTCAAGTTGGTGCCTGTATTGTAGACCAACGAAACAAAATAGTTGGAATAGGATATAATGGCTTTCCAATTGGTTGTTCAGATGACATTCTTCCTTGGGCAAGAGAAGGTAAAAATATTAATGAAACAAAATATCCTTATGTTGTACATGCTGAAGTAAATGCAATCTTGAATTCGACCAAAGAACTCTACGGATGTAGAATGTATGTTGCTTTATTCCCATGCAATGAATGTGCAAAAATGATTATACAGGCTGGTATAAAAGAAGTAATTTTTTTTTCTGATAAATATAATAACACTGATTCTATAAAAGCAGCTAAAAAAATGTTTGATATGGCTGGAGTAAAATATAGGAGATTGGAAACAAAGATTAAAGAGATAAATATCAAATTTGAAACAGAAGAATAGGCGGCTATTTATTTTATTTTGCTTATTCTAAAAGCTCTATAGGTAGGGCTGTTTTTTTGCAAATCAGAAAAAAACCAAATGCCTCTGGAAGCTCGATAGAGGTGTTTTTAGCAATTGGCCCAAATGTTTGATTTCCAAACTCCTGTTCAGGGATATTTATTAGGGTTTTTATTTTAAGTGGTTTTTTCATACTAAAGGCTAAGGCATGTTTAAATGGTTCGAACCTTTCAAGATCAAAAACAGATTTTGCTATTAAACCAGAACCTCCATGAATAGTATCTGGCACTCTTAATAATTTGCTGGTGTCAATGGTCACATTTGCATCTGTTTCTACCTGTTGAGAAAGATTCAATCTCTGTTCATTGACCATGATTTGTTTTATTGTTGCTATTAATTTTTCCAAATTTAGTTGAAAACTGGAATAAGAAAGTGATTTTGAAGGTGAATGCATTTTCACTAAAAATGTCCAATCTCCATTAACCAAATCTTCCAAATACTTTTTTTTGAATTTTTCTATTTGAATTTCTTTTCCAAAATATTGCCTTGCTTTTTTTTCATCATCCAAAATGATATAGATTAGGTTTGCTATTTTCCCAGAATATCCCCAATCATTTATTTTTGGGCCATAAATTTTATATTGATTTTTTTCTGGACTTTGACTAATTGAAAAAAATAAGGATAGATCTAATCCTATTGCATCAATGTAATCCACAAGTTCCTTTCTTGCATATCTTCCTAATTCTTTAAATTTTTGATCAAAAACACGCAAATGGTATCCCCTTGAACCAGAAAAATTAATTTTTATGTCTTTTTTTTCAATTCCAAAATCATCTTCTAAAAAATCCATAAGCAAAAAGACCTTTTCTTTTATTTCATCTAATTTAACTTGTCTTATGAATGGAGCAAAGGATTTTTCTTCTTCTGCATCTAAATCAAAAATTAAATCTGCTCCAAGCCATTCTTTCTTTTGCATAGGCCTTGCTGCTGGAAATTGATAATAAGCTGCAGAACAAGATACATAATGCGGCCCTTCTTTTTGAAGCTTGAGATTAAATTCTTTAGTACTAGAAAAAGCTACATGACGATATTCTATTTTTTTATCATATCCCCCAAAACCAAATTCTCGTTTGTCTATATCATCTATATAAATAAAATTTTTTAGATAATATTGGCTAAATTTTTTGCTGATCCAGACACTTAAATCAATATTAGTTTGCATATTCTTCATCCTCTGCTATTATAGAGTTTTTTGCATTTGTTTGATGAAACTTTCTTCTAAATTTTATTGGATTGAAACATTTACAATCTGCTATACATAACCCATAAGAATCCATTGTTGAACAAGAAGGCATTTGATAATTTTTTTTTCTTATAAACTCTATTTGATATTTGGTAGTCTCAAAATCATAATCTGGAGCAAAAGAAAAGACTTTTTGTATTTGCTCATCAGAAAAGCCAGCCTTAATAAGATAAATTGCTAATGCGACTCTTCCATTATGAGGCACATTGATAGATGAGGAAAGCTGAGCTAAAAGTTTTTTTATACAGGGTGGAAAATCAGAAGTATTTATTTTTACCTCCCCCATTTTTTGTTTTGGAAGAAAATCTTGTAGTTCTTTTATAATTTTATCCAGTTCTTTGATATTTAATTTAGTTTGTGGGAGTTTTTCTAATTTTAGTTTTATTGCTTCTTCAAAAAGGCGAATGAGTTCTTTTTCTAAGACTCTTACCTGGCCTTTTTTGACTGGCATGTATAAAAGTTTATAATGTATGTCCTTTGGAGAATATTTCAGATAACTTACAATATCTACATAAAAAGCAGTTTGATCCCAGAAAAATTCTATTTGAAACTCTTGTGCTATTTTTTTTATATTCTCATACTCCTCGTTTTTTAGATAATCTGCTGCTCTTTTTGATTCTACAATTGCCATTCTTTGTCTTGCATAAACATTTTTCCAATTGCTTAGAATTATTCTGCTTGCTGCATAAGAAAGAATATAATTTTTTAAATCGTTTTCAGAAAGTATTATAGGTGATTTTATCTGACCTTCTTTTAAGCCTTGTTTTATTCTCTCTTTTCCAAGTTCAAGAAGTTCACCTTCTAACCCAACATTTAAATTTTTTATATATTCTTTTGCTTGAGATAAAAAAGGATATTTAGCTAAAAACTTAAGTTCAGATATAACCATATTTCTCTAAATAGATATGTTAGAGTTTATACTTAAATTTTTGTTTTAAAAAAATAAAGAGATTATAACCTATATCAAAAATTAAAATTGCAAAAAAATAGATTGGTTCTTTTTTATAAAGTAGAATAAACAAACTAACTGCTGGCAACAATAGGCGATAATTTAGAATTTTTATTTTTTTATTCTCAAAAAATTCATCTAAAAATCCAAAGCAAAAAAACAACCCAAAAAGCCAAAGGTCTAAACAATTTAAATCAAAAATTAAAATAGGGATTAAAAAAACTAAAAACCCAAATAAATGAGGCTTGCTATCTAACTTGTATGCTACTGCATTTGCTAAAGCCAAACTTATAAATAAGTTTGATAGGCAGGAAAAAGAGCTTAAAATTCCTAATATTAAACCATAAACAAAAGAAAAAAGATAGCTGAATTTTTCAAGTTTTTTGGATTTTTCTAAAGTATCTGCTGCCTTTGCACTAAAACCAGCTAAAAAAATAGAAAAAAATATTAAAAAAAAATCTAGCATAAATTGTTTTTAAAAACATAATTTATATTTGTGATGGTTAGAAACTGCTTACTTTGTTAATTTATTTAGAACGGAGAAGCCTGAGCAAAGTTAATCTGGCAGTTTTATCGTTTATCTCATTTTTGGATAATTTTTCTGCCAAATTCTTTAATCCGAGCATTTCAAGCCAAGGAGTAAAATGTTTGCCTTTTGCATGATAAAGCACTGCATCAATTGGAGCTGTTTTTATCAATCCTATAAGTTCTTCTAAATTTTTTGCTCTCCCAACCACCATTCCATTTGGTAATTTGAAAACAAATTCTTTACCTGCTGGTGCATCTGTCATTGGATCTACCTCTTAGATTAAAAAGGAATGTAATTATTTTAAATATTTTGGTTTAAGTTAAGATATTCTTCTTTATTTTCTCTTCTTTTTGGAATAGATTTTTGTAGCTACTAAAGCTAATTGGGTTGCTAATTGTTCAGAAGTATAATAATAACTATATTTTTTAAATAGTTTGTCAGCTGTAAGCCCATTTAAAAAGGCAGAGGCACAAGCACTCACAAAAGGCTCATTTTTTGTCAGAAGAGCAGCACAAAGACCTGCCAAACAATCGCCACTGCCACCTTTTGTCATCCCAGCATTTCCTGTTTTATTTATCTTGCAATTATTTTTCGAGCAAATCAAATCATGTCTTCCTTTAAGAATTAAAACTATGTTGAATTTTTTTGCTATTTTGCAAGCATTGGAAAAAGTTGCTTTTATTTTAAATGTCTCTTCAAATTCCTTTTTGTGTGGAGTTAAAACTATGTTTGAACCAAAAAATTTTTTATTTGCAAGCTTTATTGCCAAAGCATCCAAAACAACTGGTTTTTTTGTTTTTAAAATTTTTTCTAAAATTTTTCTTGTTTTATTTTTGTCTTCTAAACCTGGGCCAATTAAAAATGCATCTGATTTTTGAATTATTTGATTTAATTTTGAATGATCGATTACAATTATGTTTGGATCTATTTTTAGTTTTTGAATGAATTTTTTATTTTCTGGGCTAAAAACATATACAATATCACAAAATCTTACTGCTGCTTTGAGAGAGAAAAAAACCGAACCAAAATATGTTTTTGAACCTGCAATTATTAATAAAATACCATTTTGACCTTTGTGCGAATTTGGATTTGGAATTTTTATTTTTAACCAATCTTTTTTTGAGGTTTCTTCACACTCAAAAACCATAAAAGAAAAACTACCTTTTAATATAAAAAGCTTCTCAAAAATTAATAATAATTCATAATATCTTTTGAGGTAGAATTTAATATCTGCTCTTTTTTTTCTAAACTTCTTATTTTAAAAAAGGAAAAGACAATAGAAGTCATGGCTAAACTAATTGAAATCAAAGGAACTATGTTTAGAATTGAAAAAAATTTGTTTATATGGGAATTAAAGGAAGCTAAAAAGAAAAAAGATGGAAGTGAAAAGATTGAAACTTTTTGTATCTTTTTGTAAAACTCTATTTTTCTTGTTTTTGAAAAATCAATGTTTTGAGTACTTTCCAAATCTTTTTTTATACTATAACCAAGATCTTCCACTAAAACTGTTTTTCTAAAAAAATTTTTAGGAAAAGAAGATTTACATACTTTTTTACCAACATAAGAAGATAATTTATGATATTTCAAAAGCTTTTTTTCCAATTTTTTTAAATTATTATTGCTTTGATACAAATTAAAATTCATATTCTCACCTTTTTAATGCGTCTGCCGGGATTTGAACCCGGGTCTTGAGCTTGGGAAGCTCACATCCTGCCACTGGACTACAGACGCATTGATAATTAATAGAGTTATAGAAATATTATAAGAAGAGTTATAAAAAATTATTTTTTATAGAAATTGATTAGTTTTCCAATTCCTTCTTCCAAGGAAATAGAAGCTTCAAACCCAAGTTCATTTTTTGCTTTTGTAATATCAGCAAGGGTATGTTGAACATAATTTTTTATTTTGTTTTCTAAATAAATCGGTTTTATATTTTTGTTAAGTTTCTTATTTAGAATTTCTACTAGTTGATTTAGAGAGTATGCCCTTCCAGTTCCAACATTATATATTCCAAATTTTATTTTTGAATTTAGAGCACATACATTTGCTTTAATAATATCATCCACATAAACAAAATCTCTGGTCTGTTTTCCATCACCATAAATAAGTGGTTGTTTGTTTTCCAACATTGCCCATAAAAATTGTGATACCAAATTTGCATATTTGCCTTTAGATTTTTCTTTTGGACCATAAACTGAGAAATAACGCAAAGCAATTACATTTAATCCATAAATATCAGAATATAATCTTGCTATTCTTTCCATTGCTATTCTAACTTCAGAATAAAAATCTGTTGGTTTTAAGATAGCATCTTCTTTATGTGGGGGTTCAACTCCATTATAAAGAGAGGAGGTGGAAGCAAAAATTAGTTTAACATCCTTTTTTCTACAATATTCTAAAATTGCAATAAATTCATCTAAAGCTTTTGATACCAATCTTGGATTTTCTTTATACATTGGAGATGAAGAATAAATTCCATTATGAAAAATTGCTTGTATATCTTTAATTTTTAGTTCTTCTATTTGCCCAGAATTTTTTTTAAAAACTTTTACTTTTTTTTCTTCTAAATCTTTAATATTCTCTTTGGAACCAGTGTGGAAATTATCCACTATTATTAAATCTTTGTTCAAATTAAATAATTCTCCTGCTAGATTTGAGCCAATAAACCCAGCACCACCAGTTATTAAAAATGTCAAAGTTTCACCTTTTTGCAACTTTTTTAAGTTCTTTTTCAATTTTATCTAAAAATGTTTTGATAGTGAAATTCTTTAAAACATGCTTCCTAGCTTCCTTTCCAATTTTTTCTACTTCATTAGGATTTTGAGCCAAATAAAGCATTTTATGAGCCAACTCTTCTGGAGAATTTACCAAAAATCCTGTTTTATTATTTATAATTGTATATTTTGGGCCACCTTCATTAATAGAGATACAGGGTTTTTGACTAGCCATATATTCCAATGGAACAATTCCGAAATCTTCATCTATTGCATAAAATAAACCAGCATAGCAATTAGAATATAATTTAATTATATTTTTTTGGTCTAAATTTGTTTTAAATTCTACAGGATAATTAAAAGATAAACCTTCCAATTTTTTTAGATATGTAAGATTATCTTTAGGAAGACTACCTGCTAAGATTAATTTGAAATCCTTTCTTTTTGAATAAAAAATTTTAAAAGCTTCAATCACTTTTTCAAATCTTTTTTCTGGAGTAAATCTTGATACATAGAGAAAATATTTTTGGTATGAATTGTTTTCAAATTCAGCTGGGTCAATCCCTGGATGAATCACATCGGCATCTTTTCTACCAACATATTTTAAAAGTCTTTCTTTTGTTATTTCAGAATTACAGGCAACTATTTCTATTTTAGAAGTTATTTTTTTATCTAATTGAACATAAAAAGCCCTTGCTAAATGCATAAGAATTTTCTGAATTTGGTTTTTTCTTTTGTATCTCTCTTCAAATAAATCATAAACAAGTCTATTTGGGCTATGACAATAATAAAAAACTCTTTTGTTTTTGTTTGCAACAAAATGAGCTGGGGTGCCATGAGCGTTTATTACATCATAATCTGAAAATTTTACTTCTAAACAGCGAAAAACTGAAGCCAAATCCCCCTCTCTGTGTAAAAATTTTGCATCAAAAAAAGGAGGTTCTAAAAAAATTTTTGGAAGCGGTCGCATATCGAACTCTTTTAATTCTGGAAAACAAGTGGAAGGGTTATAGGTTACATAATAAACTATTGGATTAAATTTTTTTATAATCTCCAACACACTTTTTTCCAACCCTCCTTTTTGGGTAAAAAAAGGATGAACCAAAATTAAATCCATAAACCACACATTTAAACAATTAAAACTTTCAGATGATGATCTCCTCATTTTTTAAATCAGGCAATCGAACTTTCATCAACTTAAAAAATTTGAATGTAAAAAAATAAAAATCTTTACAAGGTAATAAAAACATGTTTGAAATTGAAACAAGTTATATAATTAAACTCGTTTTAAGTTTTATTATTGGTTATACTATAGGACTTGAAAGGGAAAGAAAAGGCAAACAGGCAGGAATTGCCACTCATATTTTAGTTATTGCTGGAGCAATGACATTTTGTTTTTTATCCTTACAATTTTCTTTAGATCAGGCAAGAATTGCAGCTGCAATAGTAACCGGAATAGGCTTTCTTTGTGCTGGAATAATATTTAGAGAAAAAGGAGAGAAAATAACTAATTTAACTACTGCTGCAACTTTATGGTACTCTGCTGGTTTAGGTATGCTAATAGGGCTGGGGTACTATATTATTGCATTGATTGCAGCTTTATTTGAAGTGATAGTTTTAAATGTTCCACATATTGGATTAGAGGAAGGTAAAAAAAAACTAATTTAACTTAAATGGTTTTTTGTTGTCTTATTTTTCAAAAGAATCTTTTTTTGACTTCTTGAATAAAAAAAGCTGCAAAT
>JBKBMW010000014.1:0-16843 GCA_046295675.1 Candidatus Anstonellaceae archaeon
TCAAATGATCGGAGCATATTATCTTCCAAAGCAAACGATTATTGAATTAAGTGGGGAGCTTGGAGAAAAATTAAAAACTACCCTAAAAGTTCCTGGTATATTATTTATTGATACTCCTGGACACGAGGCATTTACTTCTATGAGACAAAGAGGGGGTTCAATTTCTGATATTGCAATTTTGCTTATCGATATTACTCAAGGGGTACAACCACAGACTTTGGAATCTTTAGAAATTTTAGTTGCAAATAAGATACCTTTTCTTATAGCACTTAACAAAATAGACCTTTTAGAAGGATGGAAAGCCCAGCCAACCACTTTGATAGAAAAATCTATTTTAAGTCAAAACCAAAAAACAATTGAAAAGTTGGAAGAAAAAACCTATTCTATTTTAGCAGAGTTTAACAAACATGGGCTAAAAGCTGAAAGATTTGATAGAGTATCTGATTTTACTAAAGAGATTATTGCAATTCCATGTTCAGCAAAAACAGGTGAGGGAACAGCAGAACTTTTGCTTTATTTAGTCGGGTTATCTCAAAAATATCTTTCAGGTTCATTGGATTTAAGATTAGATATTCCTGCAAAAGGCTCTATCTTAGAGGTAAAAGAAGAAAAAGGTCTTGGTACTACTATTGATGTAATTATTTATGAAGGAACTTTAAAAAAGAATGATTCTGTTGTATTTGCTTCTTTAAATGGACCAATGCAAACAAAAGTAAGAGGAATTTTGCGACCGCCTTTTCCAAATGAAAAAGTTCAAACAAATCAAAAATATATTTACATTGAAGAAGCTGTTGCAGCAGCAGGGATAAAAATTTATGCTCCAAATTTAGAAGGAGCTTTGGCAGGCTCTCCTATTTATGCTCTTGAGAATGAAAAAGAATTAGAAAGAATTTCAAAAGAATTAGACCAAACAATAAGTAGTATCTTAATAAAAAAAGATTTGGCAGGAATAATTGTAAAAACAGACACACTTGGTTCAGCAGAAGCATTTTTATCTTTATTAAAAGCAAAAAATATTCCTATAAGAGAAATAGGGATTGGTCAGATAACAAAAAAAGATGTAATAGATGCATATACTACTTCTTTTACTAATAAATATCTTGGAGTAATTTTAGGTTTTAATGTTTCAATCAGTAAGGACGCATTAGAAGAAATAGAAAAAAAGCAAATAAAGGTTTTCAATTCAAAAATTATTTATGAATCCTTTGAGAATTATTTGAGATGGGTTGAAGAAGAAAAACTTAAAGATCAAGAGCAAATCATTTGTTCTATAACATACCCAGTAAAAATAAAGGTTTTGCCAAATTGTTTTTTTAGATTATGTAAACCTGCTATTTTTGGAGTAGAAATTTTAACAGGAAAACTAAAACCAAAAACCATTTTATGCAAATCAGATGGTTTAATTATAGGAGAGGTTAAAACAATTCAGTCAGAGGGCCAAGCTGTTTCTGAAGCCTTACCTGGGCAGAGGGTTGCAATTTCTTTAGATGAATGCATTTGCGGAAAAACAATAAAGGAATTGGATGTTCTTTTTAGTTTTATTTTAAAAGAACAAAGAGAACTTCTAAAAAACAAGTGTAGCAATCTTTTGTCCGGAGAAGAATTAGCATTATTGGATGAAATTGAAAAAATTATAAAAAAATAGTTATTGGTTTTTTGCTATTTTTCCAACTTTTTTATATGGCCTTTTGGTAGGGGTTTTAGTATAAGAAAGACAAATTTGACTTATTCTCATTTTATGATGTATTTTTAATGGAAAAGGGGCTAGGTTTACTATTTCCAACACCTGCCTATTTTCGCTTCCAGGTTGAACAAGAGAAGAAGTGATATGCACAGCCAATCCCATTCTTGCATATCTTGAACGGCCTTCCAGTCTTCCCATAATATCTGGAGGGAGTTTGATTTTCTCTTTTGTAATTCCTAAACACATTTGATAAGGCAAAAGCACCAGTTCCTTTGCTTTCTTTTTTTCAAAAATTTTTTTAAAATCTTCATTTTTTAGATCAATAATTTTTTTTCCTTGTTGATATTTCTTTTTAATCACCCAAAATTCATCAGACAGAGTTAAATCAATTGAACCTGGACTTATTTGGTCAGAAAAAATTTTTGGGCTAATAACTATTCTTTTGTTTTTTATTTCTTTTTTTATATCTTCATCACTAAGGTTCATAAGTTAATTATTTGGATTAAATTTAAAATAATTTCAGAGAAAACAAAAAAGAACAAATAGAAAAGATATAAATATTAGTTTTTGTTAATATCAATATAAGATTATCTTGTGGTGTGGTTGATGACAAAATTTGATAGAACTAAATTTTTTAAAAAAGCATCCAAAGCATTGACAGAGGAGCTTTCTTCACCAGATTATCTGATCATTCAAACAATAAATGCTATTGATGATCTAAATAAGATTTTCAACCTTTGTTTTGAAAGGGTTTTTGAATGGTATTCTGTTCATTTTCCTGAATTCAAATCCAAGGATCAAAAAAAGTATCTTTTGGTTGCTTCTTTTTTTAATAGAAAATCCCCTCAAAAAGAGAGATTGTATGAAATTCTTGGCCCTCAGGCAGAGAGTATTTTGCATCTTTCAAACAATTCTGTTGGTGCTATTCTTGAAGCTGAAGATATGGAAGCAATTAATAAACATGCCCTTTTAGCTTTAGAGATTTATCAAAAAAAGGAGGAATTGGAGGAATACTTAAAAAAAATAACAAAAAGATTAGCCCCAAATCTTTCCTTTCTTTGCGGTGAGTTATTAACAGCAAGGTTAATTCAGAAGGCTGGTGGATTAAAAAAATTAGCTTTATTCCCTTCTTCCACTATTCAAGTACTTGGGGCAGAAAAGGCTTTATTTAAGCACTTAAAATCTGGTTCACCTCCTCCTAAACATGGGGTAATCTTTCAACATGCATTGATAGGAAGCAGTGCCAAAAATTTAAGGGGCAAAATAGCAAGAAACCTTGCCTCAAAAATAGCAATAGTTGCAAAAGCAGATGCATTTTCCAAAAATTTTATAGCTGAAAAAGTGAAAGAAAAGTTTGAAAGGCAAATCAAAAAAATTTTTTCAAAGGTGTAGAATATGTATAAGATTTTAGCCTTTTCAGATATCCATGCAAACGAAGAGGCTTTGGATGCCTTAAGGAGATTAAGTGCAAAAGAAAATTTTGATGCAATTATTTGTGCAGGTGATTTAACAAATAGAGGACCTGTTTCTTATGCTCGTGAGCTTTTAGAATTATTTGAAAAAAAATTCTATTTCGTTCATGGGAATATGGATAGCCAAAATGTAGTAGATGAATTAAGAAATCATAAAGGATTTATCCATGGAAAAAAACTGCCCTTTTTTGATTGGAATATAGTAGGTTTGGGTGGATCAAATCCCACTCCTTTTGCTACTCCTTCTGAATATTCCGAATCTCAAATTGAATACATACTTCAAACAGCAGAAGCTGATTACAATTCTATAGTTGTGAGCCATCCTCCGCCAAAAAATTATTTTGATTTGGTTGGAGAATCAAACCATGTGGGAAGCTCTTCTGTTTTGGCTTTTATGGAAAAAGTCAAACCACTTATGCTTATCTGTGGACATATTCATGAGCATGCAGGAAAAAAAATAGTTGGCGATACACTTATTGTTAAACTTCCAGCAGCAGAAGCACTACAAGCAGCTAAAATTTTAATTGGAACTTCAATAAAAGTGGAATTTTTCTCACTTTAATTTATATTTCTCTTTTAGTTTTTCGCTATCTTTTGCAATGCTATCCCAATAACGATGAGATTTATAACTGCACCTAAAAAAGCCTCACTAATTGCAGCTACTTGAGCATATGGCCTAATAGGTATTATGTCCCCATACCCTATTGTAAAGTAAGTAACTCCACTAAAATAAAAAACCTCTCTTTCTAAAACCATTTCTTTCTGCCAAACATTTATCAAAGCATTTGATTCAAGTATTTTTGTATCAATATAAAAAAAGATTCCATAACATAAAATTATAGAAATGGTTAGAAAGAGATAATTAGTTATGAGGATAAAAATACTTTTTTGCTTTTCTTGTATAAGTTCGAAAAATATTAAAATAACTAAAGCAACATTAAAAAAAAGGATAATAACTAACATTAATCTATTATTTAATAAATTTTTTAGAATCGATGGTTCTAATAAGATCCCGAAAAAAATTAAAAGAATAGTTAGCCTCGCAACTAAAAAAATGATTTTTTGATTTTCTTTAAGTAAACCAAGCAGATTTTCCGCATTTTTCTTCTTTTCCATTTTTCTCTGTTAGTGTCATCTCAAAATATTTTTAAATATCTATGTTTTGATAGTTCTATGGATATTTTTGTATTAATACTTTTTCTTTTTGGATTTTTTTTACTTATAAAAGGAGCAGATATTCTTATAGAGGGGTCTGTCAGTCTTGCAAGATATCTCAAAGTGTCAGATATATTTATTGGGCTTACAATTGTGTCTGTTGGTACATCTTTACCAGAACTTTTTGTTTCTTTGGTTTCAAATGTTCATACAAATTTTGATATACTTCTTGGAAATATATTAGGAAGCAATATTGCAAATATTTTATTAGTTTTAGGACTTGCATCTTTAGCAAGAAGAATTGTTTTATCTCATAATATGGTTTGGAAAGAGATTCCATTTTCAGTTTTAGCAGCTATTGTTTTGTTTATAGTAGCAAATGATGCTTTTTTTGAGAACGGAGTAAAAAATGTAATAAGTTTTTCGGATGGTTTGATTCTTATTTTGTTTTATATTGTTTTTCTTTATTATCTTTATGCAGAATATAAAATCGAGGATGGTTTTGGATTACCTCTTAGTAATTCCAAGCCTCTTCAGATATCTATTTTTATGATTGCTCTTGGAGTTATAATGCTTTATTTTGGTGGAGAATTGGTTGTAAACCAAGCAGTAAAACTTGCTTTATTTTTAGGAATTTCCCAAGCCTTCATAGGTTTGACCATTGTTTCAATAGGTACTTCTATTCCTGAGCTTGTTACTACAATAGTTGCATTAATAAAAAAGAATCAAGCACTTGCAATTGGAAATATTGTTGGCTCTTGCATTACAAACATATTTTTTATTCTTGGTTTAAGTGCATTAACAGGCCCAATATTTTTCTCTTATTTTAGAAACACAGATTTGTTTTTAGTATTTGTTGCTTCTCTTGTTTTGTTTATTTCATCTATAATTAAAAAAGAAAAAATGATTTTAGATAAAATAGAGGGAATTTTGTTTTTGACAATTTATATTCTTTATATTGCTTTTCTTCTTCTTTAATGTAAAAAAGATAATTAAAATTTATGATTTGGGGGGACCGAGATTTGAACTCGGTTCGCCAGCTCCCAAAGCTGGAATCATACCAGGTTAGACCATCCCCCCAAAATTTTTCTTATTTATAATTTGTATAAAATGATTTAAAAATTAATTTATTAATTTTTTAAAGCACTTTTTGCATAAACATAACCTTTTGTTTACTTTCCTCGAGTTGTTCCTTTATAACCTCAAAATCTTCAAAACGATAATTACAATTTTTCATTTTTTGAAAAAAAGCTAATTTTTCTACTTCATCTTTTTTTTGATTTAAAAAATAATCCAAAGCGCTCCAAACACTAAACCAACCAACTGGAAGTATTAAATTTGCAAAAAGAACTAAAATTTTTTCTTTTTGGAATTCACTACTAAAAAAAGCAGATAAAAATAAAATGAAAAGCCCAGTAATGAAATAAAACCCCCATTTTCTATCCTTTTCTTTTACTTTCTCTTCCATGTTTTTTAGTTCAAAGTCAAAGTAGTCTTTTAATCTTTTTTTAATTAGACTTTCTGTTTTTTGCTCCCTCTTTTCTTTTTGAATATAAAATGCTAGTTCATATTCACCTTTTGGGCTTTCTTTAACTCTTTTTTTTATTTCAATTAAAAAATCATCTGAAAGTTGCCTTTTTGAATATGGGCGTGGATCAAAATCAGAAAAAATATCATCGTAATTATCTAACCATAGCCCTAACTGGTAAATATATTTTTCGCTTAATTGCTCTTGAGGTTGGTTTGTTGATAAATTTTTTTGCAAAGCTTTTCCCTTTTCTATTTTTTCTTCCATTTTTTAAATTACTGCTAAACTTTTTATAATCTTTTTGTGTTCCAAATTCTTTTTTAATATTTTTTTTAATATTGATAGTTTTAATATTGATAGATTTTATAATTGATAAATTGGGTTTTTGTAAATTTTTTGTTTTTGTTCTTGGTTTTGATAGAATAACTAATAATTTCTCTTTTTCTTTTTTTAAACTTTTAAATTTCTGCCTTAAAGGCTTGTAATTTGTTGTTTTTTGCTCAATTTTTATTTTCTCTTTATTTTTTGGTTTTGTTTTAACCAAAAGGTTTTGATTTAATGAATTTATGTTAATTATTCCTCTTTTTTCTTCTAATTTCTGTTTTATTTCTTTTTTAAAATTTTTTTGTTTTGTTTTTGGAGCAGTAAGAACAACTTCTTGCTTTATTTCTCTTAATTCTTTTTTCTCTTCTCTTTTCTTGTAATTAGATATATTTTGAAGAGAATGGTTTTTATTTTTTTTATCCAGGTATTTAGTTTTTAGCTGAAAAGCTATTTTGGATAAAATTATTTGTTGTGTTTTGTTGTCTTTTTTTGGCTGATTTTCATCTGCATTTAGTTTAGCTTCATTGAAAAGAATTTTTTTGTTTATATTTTTGATCGCACTAGAAGAAGAGTTGAAAGTTGTAAAAGAGTTTGTAGATAATTTAGAGGGCAAAAAATTTTTATAAAAAAGATTTAATTTTTGATTTCTTGTTTTTTCTGTGTTAGTAGTTTTTGTTTTTTTTTCTTTATTTTTATTTTTTATATAGTTGGATGAAAAATAAAAAGGTAAATAGTATTTTTGAGAAAAAAGAATTATAAAATATTTTTGCAAATATTGTAACATTTTTTCTTTATTAAACTCTAAACTCTTTTTTTCTTCTAAAACAAAACTTTTTTTAATCCAATCTTCTTTTTGATGCTTAATTTCTAAAGGCTTTTTTTCAAAGTTAAGAAAATAACTGAGTTCATAATTGATAGAAGTTAAAAATTTTTCATCTTTTTGTAAAGATGCCAAACTTATTGTTGGTAAACACAACCCTTTTTTTATTTCACTTGAGCTTAGTTTGTAACTATTTTGAATATCTTCTTTAAAATCAGTATATTTGAGAATTAGTTTGAGGGGATGGGAAGAATCATAAAGAATATTTCCAATCCCTGGCCTATACTCCATTCCATTATAGCTAGTTGTAATAAAATGGGCTTTGTTATTATTTACGATATAAACCTCAAGCCCATAGCCATCTGGTCCTTTTCTAAAATCTTGGTAATAAGTTGTACGATATTTTTTATATTTCTCAATATTTTCTTTTGTTGCAGGCCCTTCATAAAGATTAAGATAGCCGTTTTCATATCCTTGAATTATCTCCCCTATACTTGTTTGGCCAATTTTAAATTTTGGGTTTTTTTTGAAAGCATCTATTAGCCTTTCGCCTTCTTTAATAGTTAATTTTTCATAACCAAGAAATTCGTTTTTTAGCCCACGAATTTCAACCAAAACATTATGATTTTTTCTAAAAACATTTGTAATTCCGATACCAAAGGCTTTAAGTTTTTGTTTTAGTTGCATACTCCCACATTAAGCAAGATAAGCAAGAAGAGTATAGGAAGATTAAATTTAAATTTTCTTGCTTTTTTATATTCTTATTCAAGAATCAAAAAGGTGAAAGTTCTGAAAAAAGGATCTTTTCTATTTTTATTCATAATTTTTTTTCCAATCTTGATTTCCCAGAATATAGAATCTGAAGAAAATCTAAAGATTTCTTCTTTAGCATTTGAACCAATCTGTACAAAATTTTGGGAAAAAGATTGGGTTTCTATTTATATTCTTAAATATAACCCTGATTTTTTTAAGAAGATTCTAAAAAACGAATCTAATTATCTTCTTGAATTAGCTATTACACCTGCATCTGCAAGGCTTCATTTTTGGAAAACAGGAACAAAAGAAAAGTTTGAAATAAATTCTCAACTTCAGGAAAAATTTAGTACAGAAAAGCAAAAGCTTTTGCAAGCCCACACTTATGCTTATGATGCTAATCTTTCCTTTAACAGACTTCTTGATATATTGGAAAGATTCTTAGAAAGAAATTCGGCTTTAGATAGATTTATTTCTTGGCTTACTAACGATAACGAGGAGGTTTTTGCTTTTGTTAAAAATAACAGATTTGATATAGTTGCTTTTGGTCTAATTCCTGGAGGGCTTTTAACCAATTTTTTACTTAATACTTTTACAGATATTGTTGAAGACAATGATAATCTAACAGCCTTTAGTTCAAGTTGGAAAGAGAGTATGAATGCTTTTTCTAATTCTTTAGATACTTGTGCACAAGCAACTAACAAAATATTTTTAGAGACAGAAAAAAAAGCAATTTTGCTTTATAGACAAGGAATTGAATCTGAAGGATATTTTGGCTCTCCGAAGGAGATTTATAATCAATGGAAGAATTTTGTAAAAGGTGCAAAATATTATTCCAATCCAACAAATTTACTTCCTTCAAATCCATCTGGTTCTAAATCCTCATTATATGGACTTGCTTATAGATCAGCTCTAAATATAAAAAACACTTGTTCTTATCCTGGAGATCTACCGATATTTGATTGGCCCACACCAGATTTGTTTTTTAATGCCGCTTGCACTTTGGAGGAAAACTCACTTCTTTCTTATGCTTTGGAGATGGATAAACAACTACAAACTGCTTATTTGGAATTACAAGAAGAACATTCAAAAATAGAAAAATTTTCTGAGGAGCTAAAACAAAATTTTTCTTTAAAAAGAAAAGAATTGGATTTGAATAAGCCAGACCTATTTTTTTCTGATGAAATCTTTGATATTTCTCTTAATACTATAAAGGTATCAAATGTATCTGGCTCCATTCAAGAACTTTACTCTACTATGAAAGAATATTCCTTAGTAGCAGAGGAGTATTTTAAAGAGGCAAAAAGCAACAGACAATTAGTTGTTTCCATGCTTTTTTATAAAAATTCCTCTGAAAATTATTTGAAGAGTTTAGAGGCGATAGAACAGATGAATTTTTTAATGGAGCAAAAAACCAATACCGCTTGTACTTATGCAAAAAGGGAGTTAGATCTCCTATCAAAAGAAATCAAAAAAGCATCTGAATCAAAAGAGAATGCTAAGCTTGTGGATTTGGTAAGCACCTATAATTCTAACAATAAAATTTTTGAAAAAGCCCAAAATTCTAATAAACTAGGGGAAAAATTCAACCTCTGCAAAGAAGCCTATTTGAGCCTTATTAATTTTCCATCCACTTTAAATAAAACACAAAACAACGCACTTGCAAGGTCTTTGTTGAAAAAATTTTTAGAATATATTAAAAGTGGAGAGAAAATTGGGGCAGATGTTTCTGAATACAGAAGAACTTATGAAAACATGGATAAATTAATAGAGCAAAATTATCTTGTAGATGTTTTAGATATTGAGGCAAACATCAAATCAATTAAAAACTATCTTAATTCTTTTATGCAAGAGGAAACAGATCTTTATATTCAAATCAGCTCTATTTTAGAGAAAACCCCAACCATCAATAAGGCTCTTTACTCTTCATTTAATTTGAAAATGAAAGAATATAGAGATAACGAAGGATGGAATTTAGTTGCATTTAAAAACAAAAATAGCTTAAATTCGTTTTTAAAATCCACATTAAAACAATTGAATAAAAATTTGGTTGAATATTTGGAAAAAACTCTTTGCAATCAGGCAAAATTTTATCCAATACAGATCAGCCTTCCAAAAGTAGATACAACATTGAATATAGGGGGAAGATGGGAAGGGATAAACCCATTGGGTATAAATTTTGATGATAGTTTAGAGTTGTCCTGTACTTTGCCAATTCCATTTTCAAATAGTGCAATAAAAGCCAAATCTGAGAATATAGAAAAAATAATTCTTTCTGGTTCTTCTATGAAACTATCGCTTAATTCTCTTGATGCCTACCAAACTCTTTTTGTCAATTTCTCAGAAGAAAAAAAACCCTTTTCTCTTTCTTCAGAAAAATGTCTTTTAACAATCACAAAAGAAAATAACATTTTGTTTTCTGCAAATTATACTATTAAGGCACTTTATAATTCAGAAGCAGTTTCTTTTGAAAGACCTTGGGATAAATCTTTAGATAAAATAGATGCAAAAATCTTTGCTCAGGAAGGAGGAGCATACAATGGAAGACTTAAATTAACTCAAAGCTTGGAGCCAATGATAGAGTTTACTCTTCCTCTCAAAAATGAGATAAACAATTTTTTTGCCTCTATTTCTTCCAGCCTAAAAAGAGATTTTCAAACTAGCCAAGAAACACTTCTATCATCAAATAATTCTAGCTTTTTATATTCTTATAAATTAAATCTTGGAAAGCTTCCAGCTTGTAATAACATTTATGTTGAAAGAGAAGAAAAAGCAAAGAATATAAAAAATTTAAAAATAAATGCAATAGGTGGAACAGTAAAAAAATTAGAGGTCTATCCACTTCAAACCTCCTCATTATGGAAAGCAAATATTACAAAAACCACTACAACAAATTTGGAGTTAATAATATCTTTTAATTTTGTTGATATAGAACAATGGTTTAATCAAACTTATAATGAATTATATATCCAGGCAAGGGATAGCTCTGATGATTATTCACTAGGGCTTTTAGAGAAGGCGAAAAATGCTTTTGGACTTTCGGATTATGGAACTGCTTCTAGGATTTTAAATCAAGTAAAATCTCGGATTATTTCGCTTCAAATAAACAAAGAAGAATATAGTATATTTTCTGAAAAACTTAAGCAAGCAAAAGAAATGCTCTCTAAACTTTCTTCAATATCGGTTTCAGATAGCAAAAAATCCATCAAATTAAAATCCTTTATTAATTTTTTAAGTTCTTCGATAGAAGAAGCAACCAAATTAAGCAATTCTGATGTACAAAAAGCTTCTGAAAGATTAGAGAAGGATTTGAATAAACTAAATATAGATGTTGAAAAAGAGATAAATTCTCTTTATTCTCAACTCCAGCAAAGAGGAGATGAGTTTATCTTGCTTTCTTCCAAAACTAACCTTTCTGTTGAGGGTTTGAACACAGCTTTAGATTCGTTGTTAAAAGCCAAGGAATTATTAATTGAAAATAATTTTATAGATGCTTTGGCTGAGGTATATAAGGCAAGTGATTTGTTGGATAAGATTCAAAATTCTGCTTGGTTATCTGAAGGCATTTTTGAGGAATTATCAAACAAAAAAATTCAATTGGAAAAAAATATTGAGACCTTGATAGAAAAATTAGAGGTATATTTAAAAGGTGCAAAGGCAATAGAAAATTCAAAGCTGCTCTATAAACCACCATTATCAAGTACTGAAGCTAAGAATATACAAAAGCCACTAAATTCTATTTTTAAGAATTGGGTAGAGCCAAAAAATCTCTCTCCTTCTACCCCAACACCAAAGATTTTACAGATGGTTGTAAAAAATCAGGAAATTTTAGCCCAAGCAAGCAAAACTTATAACAATACAGAAAAGAAATATTTAGATGCTAAAAATTCTCTTCAAGCAAAGGCAAGTGCTTTGCTTAACAATGCTAAGAGCATTTTAGATTCATTAGAGGATAACACAAGAAAAGAAGAGCTGACAAAAGAGATAAATAAAGCAGAGGAATTGATTGTAAAAGAAGATTATGCTTCAGCTATTTTGCTTCTTGATAAATTAATTAAAAACTATTCTTCTTCCTCTTCTTCTCAAGCTCAAAGCTCTTCCTTACCTCTACTTGAAATCTTTGTTTCTATTGTTTTTGTTGCAGCAATAGTTTACATTTTATTTCAATCAAAAAATAAGCCAAAAAAACCTGAACAAAAAGAAATAAAAAGCCTAAAGAAAGTCTAATATAAAAAATTTTATTTAAATAAATTTAGAGCTTAACTTGTGCCAAGGGGGGGATTTGAACCCCCGACTTCCAGATTTCTCAACTGTGCCAATTTATTTCATTGCATTTGCTCATAACTCATAAACAAATTTATGAGTCTGGCACTCTAAACCAGGCTGAGTTACCTTGGCAAATCTTTTGATGTGTAGTAATATTATTATCCATCTGTTTTTTTATTTTATCTTTTTATAATTTTTATATGGAACTTTATGAAAAAATATTTGATATTGGATTGCAAAGAGGATTTTTTTGCCCCTCTGCTGAAATCTATGGCTCGCTTGCAGGGTTTTATGATTATGGTCCTATTGGTTTGAAAATAATTAACAAGATGAAGGAATTATGGAGGGAAAAATTTTTAAATAATGAAAATTTTTTTGAAATAAAAAGTTCCTTGTTGTTGCCAAAAAAAGTATTGCAGGCCTCCGGACATATAAAAAACTTTTTTGATCCGGTGGTTTTTTGCAAAAAGGAAAAGAAAGCATTTAGAGCAGACCATTTATTAGCATTGAATGGTGAATTTCACCACCCAACTACTAATTTAGAGGAATTAGGAGAAAAATTAAAAAAGTTGAAAATAAAATGCCCTGATTGTAAGGGAGAACTTTCTGAGCCAATTACTTTTAATTTAATGTTTTCTACAAAACTTGGAACAATTAATCAAGAAGAAGTTTTTTTAAGACCAGAAACAGCTCAAGGTATTTTCTTAAATTTTAAAAGAATATTTTTGCAAAATGGCTCAAAACTTCCTTTGGGAATAGGACAAATCGGCCCATCATTTAGAAATGAGATTTCTCCAAGAAAAGGACTTATAAGGTTAAGGGAGTTTGAACAGATGGAACTAGAATATTTTTTTAATCCCGAGGTTCAAAAATTTAATGGATTTGAAAGCATTTCATCTAAAAATCTTACTTTTAAATTTCAAGACAACAATAAAAAGCAGATGTCCTTAAAAGAAGCAATTGAACAAAAAATTATTCCAAATGAGATTTTTGCAACATTTTTATTTTGGCAACAGGAATTGTTTTTTAGCTGGGGAATTGACCCAACAAGGTTTTATTTTGCTTTTATTGATAAAAAGGAATTGCCACATTATTCTGTTTGTAATGTAGATGCAGAAGTGGATACATCTTATGGAGGAATAGAACTATCTGGAACTTCTTATCGTACCAATTTTGATTTATCCTCTCATCAACAGTTTTCAAAGGAGAATTTAGAGGTTTTGGATCAAACAGAAGGAAAAAAAATTATCCCTCATGTTATTGAGCCCTCTATTGGATTGGATCGCTCGTTTTATGCAGTACTGGAACATTGTTATAGACCAAAAAGCAAAGAAAAGGATTGGGAATGGTTTGCATTTCCAACATCTGTTTCGCCGTATTTGATAGCAATATTTCCATTAATGAAAAAAGATGGTTTAGACGAATTGGCAAGAGAGGTTTATTTGCTTTTAAAACAAAAGAAAATGGATTGTTATTATTCTGAAACAGGTTCAATTGGAAAAAGATATGCTAGAGCAGATGAGATAGGTGTACCTTATTGTCTTACAATAGATTATGAATCTTTAGATAAAAAAGATTTAACAATAAGATTTAGAGATGATGGAAAACAACAAAGAATTAAAATGGATGAAATAGTGCCAAAAGTTCTTTGGTTAAAAGAAAATAATATAACTTCTCTAAACAAGTGTTAAATATTTTTAAATTTTTAAAAATTTGAATTAAGAGAAATTTTTATATTTCTGATTTTATCATTATATTTGTAAATGGCCCTTGAGCCACTCTCGCTGCCCTTGTTGGTAGTGAGGAAGCTCTACCCACTCACTAAAACTGCCCAAAGTTTAAGGCTTTGGTGCATTTTGAACAGAAACGACACCCAATTTTGGGATGAAACGGCAAAATGCATTTGGCAGGAGTGCAAGGCCAATTTTGGCTGCTTAGTCTAATGTGGCTTAAAACAGAAGGTAGACTATTGAGGGCCATTTACAGATAAAACAAATAGTGGCTATTCTTAGAGCATTTTCTAAGCCTTATTCCATTCTTTTTATTAGCAACAAAGTCCATATTTTTTGAGTTCATTTATTATTTTATAGAAACAACCAAAAAACAAACCAAAGGGCTTTTGTTTTTTGCTAAATTACCAACTCTTAATGCACTTTTTAAAAGTTAAAAGCAGCAACCAAAACATTTATATATTTATTTTGCTCTATTTTATGCTACCAAAATTTCAGCACAAATGCTGAAACATCAGCACCGACGAAAACTAAATAAAATAAATAATGTTGGTTGCGATGGAATGCAATTTTAAAGCGTTTAGAGTATTTCTTGCATCCTGACATCTGTCAGGAGCATGGGCAAAATGCCAACCAACAAAAATTGTTGGTCAACAGGGTTGAAGACAACCACAAATTTTCTACAGATGTAGAGAGTTCATAAGTGTGGTATGCTGTTAATACCATTTAGTGGATAGCTTGGCTTGGGAAGATAGCGCCCTAGCAAGTTGGGAAAAGCTTGGGGAAGGAGCATGCATCCTACGATCCCAAGATCGCGCTAGTCCCTGTGATGGGCAAATACGCCGAGAATTAAAACATTCTAGTATCGGCAGGAAAAGAAATCAAATTGAGATTTGGTAAGTAACGGTGAGTGAAAGCCAAAAAGCACAAACCGAATCCCAATCTGGTAACAGGTGGGAGATGTAGGGCCAATTGAGCAGTTCTATGAGCACAATCAGCTGGAAAGCTGAGCCATAGAGGGTGAAAGCCCCGTATGCAAACTAGGATTGGTCAAGAGGCCAGAAAAAGAGTACTGTCCATTGAGTATTGGGCAGGAATATGGGAGAATCAACTTCCAATGCTAAATATAACCCAAGACCGATAGCGAACTAGTACCGCGAGGGAAAGCTGAAAAGTTCTCCTAAACGGAGGGTGAAAAGAACTTGAAACTAAATGGTATCAGTTTGATATGGCATGAAAGGATAACTGTTTTAAAAGTTGCTAATTGCAAAATTAGCAGCGATAAAGCAGTTCAGTGTCATATCGTCCTTCTCGAAGCAAGGGCCAGGGAGTTTAAGGGCGTGGCAAGGCTAGCAGCCGAAGCGAAAGCAAGTTGGTTTAATCCCTCGTCAGAAATGGCGAGCAGTCACTCCCTTCAGACCCGAAGCCAATGTGATCTACGCGTGGGCAGGTCGAAGTCCGCCTGAAGGTGGATGGAGGACCGCAACCAATGCTAGTATATTCTGCTTGGGTGACCTACGGGTAGGGGTGATAGTCCAATCGAACTTGGCAATAGCGGGTTCCCCTCGAAGTATATCTTAGTATAGCCCCTTTAGAGGTAGGTTATAAGGTAGGGCACTGATTATCAGGAGCGGGGTCGAAAGGCCTCACTTGATTGTCAAACCTCGAATTTATAACCGCCAAAGAAAAAGGGAGTCGGGTTCCGTTGGGTAAGCTAGCGGGCCGTTACGGGAACGACCGTACCTGGGGTTAAGGCCCCAAAATCTAGGTTAAGTGTCAATCGCAAAGAAGGTTATATCCTAAAACAGCTGGAAGGTAGGCTTAGAAGCAGCCATCCTTTAAACAACGCGTAATAGCGGACCAGTCTAGGATATAGCTTTCAAAGAGGCTCGGGACTAAACCTAGTGCCGATACCCCAGAGTTTGCATCTTTGATGCAAAGCTGGTAGGGGGGCGAGCTGGTTTGGTAGAAGTAGGGGCGTAAGCTCCTATGGACAGACCAGTTATGAATATCCTGGTATTAGTAACAGCATATCCAGGTGAAAATCCTGGACGCCGCATAGCACACGGGTTTCTAGGAGATGTTCGTCAGCCTAGAGTTAGGCGGTCCTAAGCATAAGGGTAATACCTATTATGCAAAAGGGAAACCGGTTAATATTCCGGTCCTGACCAAGTAGATGCGGTAACGCAAGTTCTGTTTTTGACGATTTGGGATAGGGTAAGCAGGGAGACCTGTCTAACTAAAACAATACCATGAAGACTGATTATCAGGAGCAATGGTATAATTTTAGGAATGCGTAAGTTGCCTGATTCCTGGATTCCATGAAAAGAAAACAGAAAGCGATCTTGGTCAACCGTACCTAGAACTAGTACAGGTGCTGCTGGCTGAACAAGCCAAGGCGTGTCAGGGAAACTTGGCATAGGGAACTCGGCAAGTTGGCCGCGTAACTTAGGGAGAAGCGGTGCCTGCAGATGTCAAAAGCATCAGCAGGTCGCAGTGTCAAGGGGAGAGCGACTGTTTACCAAAAACACAACTCGCAGCCAACCAGAAATGGTAAGTATTGCGGGTGACGCCTGCTCACTACCGGTACGTGAAAGCCTGTTTCAACAGACATAAGCGCCGGCAAAGAGCGGGGGTAACTCTGACCCTCTTGAGGTAGCGTAATACCTCGCCGCTTAATTGGTGGCTTGCATGAAGGGCGTAACGACTCTCCCACTGTCCCTGCTTGGGACCTGGTGAACTCGGTAGCCCGGTGAAGATGCCGGGAACTTCCAGAGGGAAACGAAGACCCCGTGGAGCTTTACTATAGCCTGATGTTGTAATATTGAATGTGCTACCAAGCGTAAGTGGGAGCCATCGAAGCCGTCCTTCCGGGGGCGGTGGAGGCGAAAGTGTTACACCACTTAGCATGTTTGATATTGCTTACCTGCAAGGGAACAGCGTCAGGTGGATAGTTTGGCTGGGGCGGTACACCCTCGATAAACAAACAAGGGTGCCCAATGCTTAGCTTAAGTGCGTCAGAAATGCACTTTTAAGGGTCAAAGACAAATGCTAGGTTGACTGTTCTCTTAATAGCGTGGAGAGCAGAGGCGAAAGCCGGGCTTAGCGAAC
>JBKBMW010000015.1:0-16256 GCA_046295675.1 Candidatus Anstonellaceae archaeon
TAAAATTTTTCCCCTTAATGGCAAAACAGCTTGTGTTCTTCTGTTTCTTGCCTGTTTTGCAGAGCCACCTGCAGAATCACCTTCTACAATAAATAATTCACAAATAGACGGATCTTGTTCAGAGCAATCAGCAAGTTTTCCAGGTAATACTCCTCCTTCTAATGCTCCCTTTCTTCTTACAAGCTCCTTGGATTTTTGAGCAGCAAGTCTTGCTTGAAGTGCTAAAACTACTTTTTGGCAAATTATATTGGCTTCAGAGGGATGTTCTTCAAAGTAAGCTTTTAATTCATCAAAAATTACAGAATCCACTATTCCTTTAACATTTAGATTTGCAAGTCTGGTTTTTGTTTGCCCTTCAAAGCTTGGGTTTGGTATCTTAATAGAAAGAATAACATAAAGACCTTCTTTTACATCCTCGCCATTTGGCATTTCTTCTTCTTCTTTGAAAAGTTTATTGTTTTTAATATAATTAACTATGGCTCGAGTTAATGCAGTTCTAAAGCCTATTAAGTGAGTTCCTCCATCCATGGTATTAATTGAATTTACATAAGTAAGTATGTTCTCTGAATAATCCTGACAATATTGAATGCATGCCTCTAAGCTCACATTTTCTTTTTGTTTGTTTATATAAATTATTGGGTGAAGTGGTTTTTTTGATTTTGTTATATTGGTCAAATATTCGATAATACCTCCACTATAATGAAAAACTTCAGATTTGTTTTCTCGTTTATCCTCCAATATTATTCTAATGCCTTTGTTTAAATATGCAAGTTCTTCCAATCTTTTTGCAATGATTTTATAATCAAAATCTATGGCGCCAAAAATTGTTTTATCAGCTAAAAAGGTAACTGAGGTACCACTGGAGGTACTCTCGCCAATTTCCTCTACAGGTCCTACTGCTTTTCCCTGAACATACCTCTGAAAATAAATTTTTTTATTTCTCTTTACTTTTACTTCACACCATTCAGATAATGCGTTTACTACTGATACTCCAACCCCATGTAATCCTCCTGAAACTTTGTAAATCTTGTTTGAAAATTTTCCTCCGGCATGTAGCATGGTCATTACTACTTCTAAAGCAGATTTTCCTATCTTATGTTTCTCAACTGGTATTCCTCTTCCATCGTCTTCTACACAAACAGAATTATTTTCAAAAATTGTTACCTTTATTTCTTTACAATAACCTGCCAATGCTTCATCAATGGAATTATCCACAACTTCAAAAACAAGATGATGAAGCCCTCTACTACCAATGTCCCCGATATACATTGCCGGCCTTTTTCTTACCCCTTCTAAACCTTCCAAAATTTCAATATGTTCTGCATTGTACTCTGCAGAAAATTCAGTATTAATTTTTAAATCTTTTGGTTCTTTTTCATTCATTTTATTTCCCTGTTTTTAATTAGAAGTTAAAGCAAAATTTAGCAATTAAATCCATCTTTTTCAGAATAATAAATTGCCTAAAAATATTAGGAAAAGAATATTTATAAACCAATCTTTGGGCTTTAAAGATGCTCTAAAAAATAACTAAACGACTTTGCTTTTTAATACAATTTTTATAAACCTTTCCTTTGTTATATCTTATTCTTTCAAAATTATTCAAAAGTGAGATTGGTGTTTTTATTCCAGATAAAAACAAAGGAACAAATTGAGGTAAATAATAGTGTACACAAAAATTTGCTAGATGGGTTGAAGAAGTTTGATAGTACAGATAAAATAATGTTGAACGAATATCTAAAAAAATTAACTCCTTATCAAAACGAACTACTTAAAGCTCTATTGCCACAATTTATTAAATTAGGAAATAAGTTTAGTGTTTTTTATCGTCCATCAGATATTTTTACAAATTTATTTGAAGAGGTTATCAGCCAGTATAATGAGTATAAAAATAAAAATCCTAATGCAACTATAGCATCATTTGCTAATGATGAAGGAAAGCAATTTTTTCAACTTCTTGAATATAACTTGTTGAATGCAAAAACCAAAGAAGAAATTGGCAAGGGGTTGGACAAAGCCCTAGATCTTTATCAACTTCTTGGGATGGAGGGAATAAAAAAGTTAAACAAGCTCTATGAATTTGCACAGAATCCCTTTAACAATCTTGATGTCAAGAAAGTGGATGAGTTTGTAGGTCAATTGGTATCAGAATTTAATCCAGATATGGCTAAAAAAGTTATCGATTCTTTGGAGTTAGATGGTCTTCAGCCTATGAAACAAAAATTTGGAAAAAATTAAAAATTTCAACCTATTTATTTATTAATTTTTAGATGTATAAATACAATAAATTACTAAAGGTGTAGAATATGGCAGGTATAAGACCAGCAAGAACTTGTAGGACTCTAAAAAAAGTTGCTTGGACAAGATTTTCTCAAAAAAAACCATCAAAATCATATATAAGCTCTATGCCCCATACAAATTTGCTTAATTTTAGAATGGGATTAATAAAACCAGAATATGATTGCGAGTTTGAGTTGGTTGCAAAAGAATCAGTTCAATTAAGAGATAATGCACTTGAAGCAGGAAGGCAAGCAGCAAACAAATATTTGGAAAAAACTATTTTAAACAATTATTATTTTCATTTACGAGTAGTGTGTCATCATGTGATAAGAGAAAACAAAATGATTGCAGGGGCAGGTGCTGATAGATTACAAAAAGGAATGCGCGCTTCTTTTGGCAGGCCAACAGATAGAGCAGCAAGAATAAAAAAAGGCCAAGCTATCCTAAGTATTAAAACATTTTTAAATAATGAAAAAATTGTAAAAGAAGCTTTAAGAAGAATGAAGCTTAAATTATCTGGTAAATGGTCAATAAGAAAAAAACTGATCCAAAATGTCGCAAAATAAAATAATTTCTGAAATGGATGAACTTGTTGGTTTTTTTCAAAGAAACCAAGAAAAAGAATTTGAATTTAAAACTTTACAAAAACTTCTTAATATTCAGCCTGCAATATTAAAAAAACTTCTTAAAATTTTAGAGGAAGGAAAATATCTTAAAATAAAATACAAAATTAACGGGGAATATTACTCTTGGAGAAAAAATAAAAAAATAGAATTAAAAACTCCTGTTCAAGTAAACGATTTACAGGTTAAGGCAGAAAAAGAAAACAAAATTTCAAAAGAAGAGCATTATCAAAAAATTGAAAAACTTTTAGAAAACTTGCTTGATAAACGAACACACTATTTAAAATTAAAAGAGAAAAGACAAAACCTACTAAAAAAAGGAAAAAACTTTGGACTTTTAGAGATATATACTCAACAACTTAAAGAATTAAAAAAAGAAATTTTAGAGCTGGCAGCAGAAACAAAAAAATTAATAGACCAATTAAACTAATTATCTTGTTTAATTAGGAACTTGCACATTTACCTCCTATTTGCTTTTGTCCTTTGAAAGACAAACCACTAAAATACGGAGTATCATAGTATATTGTAAAATAACTTAAAAATTTTTCAGTGGAAGTAAGAATAGTTGCAGAAGTATTTGCACAAGCAAGAGAAGTGCGCAAATAAACATCTTTTTTTTCTCCTGGTGCAAACGTAATGTTAAGCCCTGTTAAACTTGATGGTCCAGCTGTTCCGTATAAAGTTAAGCCGGAAGTTGAACCAGAAGTGGAATGATTGGCATAAACATTGAATGTAGTTTCAGAACCATATGGTTCAAGAACAAAACTTTTTATAGTTATTGGCTTTGAGTCTATATTTTCTAAAATTAATGCTATCTCTCCTAATAGAGGTGAAGAAGAATAGAAGTATCCTTGCATTTGTACAATGCGAATTGGAGAAGCTTGTGATGCCCAATATACCTCAAGTTGTTTTTGATTTATTTCAGAAGAAGATTCTACAAAAAAAATTGAAATACTTATAACTACCAATACAATAACAAGAACTATTGCAAGAATGATTAAAAATTCTGTAGAAAGTTGTGCTTTTTTATTCATATTCTTCCCTTATTAAAACTTTAACATCCTAAAAATTTAAAATATCTTCTTTCACACTTTTCTTTTTTTTATTTTTTATTTTATTTTTTCTTTATTTTATTTAATTAATACAACTAATTGGAAGTTTAAAAATCGGCTGATAAAAAAGAGGCCCGATATTTTCAATTGTATAATTTATACCTAAACTTTTTTCAAAAATTATTCCTTGACAAGAAGAAGAGCTATCAGAAAAATCATATTTTTCAAAAACTATGGAGGTATTAGAGAATGGAGTTAGAACAAGTTCGCAGTTGCAGTTTGACAAAATACAAGATGAAGGGTTACATAATGCATTTCCAACCCCTTCCAAAGCACTTGCATTATACAAAAAAAATGCCAATTTTTTTTTGTCTACAAAAATAGAATTAATAGTAATATTTTCCTTTTCCTTTGAGGTTAGAGATAAATAAAGCCTGGAAGTAGAATTTTTATAATAACTCTCCTCTATACTTATAGGATATGAATCTTTAGCCCAAAAATTTTTTGAAGCAGAATAATTCGCATACAAATTTAAAGAAGGAAAAAAATTAAAAAAATAACTTATAATTAGAGCTATAATAAGGACTATAGCCAAAATAATTAAATACTCTGTACTTAATTGGGCACGTTTATATATTTTCATAAAAACTTTTTGAAGAATATATTAATAAAATTTAGGTATATTCTCTAAAAATTTTGAATGCATTCATTTACAAGATAATTATCTTGCAGCCCTTGCCATTCTTTCAGTTTCGTCTTTCTTTTTAATTGCATAGGAATTTTGAAGGTCATTTTTTGCCCCAAATTCTATTTCATCAGCCAATGCCTCAGCAAGGGTTTTTTTATTGTCAAATGCATTTATTATTGCTGCCATTGCGATATTTCTTAAAGCCAAATCTAACCTTCTTGAGGCAGAGATATCCACTGCAACTTGATAGGAAACTCCACCCCATGAAACTCTTGTAAAATCTTCTCTTGGAGCAGAATTTTGTACTGCATCCACAAGCAATTGAATTGGATTTTGTTTTGTTCTTTTTGCTAAAATATCAAAGGCTTTTTCTACAATTTTCATAGTTTTTGTTTTTTGACCCTGTAAAATTCCATGAGTTCGAATAACCTTTCCAGATGTTTTTCTTCCAGTTCCTCCTCTCATCAATTTGTTTGCAAGCCTTTCTACTAAGTTCACCTTTGCTTTTTCAAAAGGTTTTTTTGCATGCCTTCCAAAAGAATGAGGCAAAATAACTGGCTTGAGTGAAATATAATTTATCAATGATGGATCAGATATTTTTACCCCATCAAAATCATATTTAGAAAATAAAAGTTTTTTTTGCATTCAAACACCTTTTTTATCTCTTTGGTTTTTCTTTTTTCTTTCTTACAAGCTGTTGTAAATCAACTCCATTTACTGCAACAACTTTATATCTTACTCCTGGAATAGAACCCATTTGTCCTCGTTGAGAGCCTCCAAGTCCTGCCACTATAACTTCATCATGTTCATCAATATAATTTATAGCACCATTTCTTGGAGCATGAGCAGTAATCATTTTTCCATTTTTAGTAAGTTGGACTTTTACACATTTTATTAATCCAGAATGTGGCTGTTTTTGTTCTAATTGCTTTTTTTCAATCACTATTCCTTTTGCTTGTGGAGACCCTTCCAGTGGGTCATATTTCTCTTTAAGCTTTAATTTTTTTCTTTTCCATGGTTTTTTTAACCATCTGTGTTTTTTTCTTTTTCTTAATAATTCTCTTCCTGCAAATTCACCTTTACCCATTAATTCACCTTTTCTTTTTACCAGTTTCTTAACCTATTATTCATTTATTTTAATTTTACATATTTTTATTTTACATATAATTTTAAATCACAATTAAATTTTCTTTTCACCAAAGCCTGGTGAAGTTTAATTCTATTTCCATCTCTACCTATTGCAATTCCTCTATCAGCAGAGTCTATAATAGCATATACTATCTTATTATTTTTTTTCTCATGAATATTTATATTTTTTATGTTTACTGGAGCAAAAATGTTTTTTATAAATTGTTCCAAATCAGAGGTTTCCTCAAATACTAAAACTTGCCTTGCAAATGATTGTCTGACTTTTGTTATTTTTGAGCCCTTCTGCCCTATTGCTTTTCCCATTTCTGAAAATGGCACAAAGAACACTACTGCATGATTTGAGATATAAACATCAGAAGGAACCACACCAGTTATTTTTTCAAAGATTGCAAGAGCTTTGAGTTCATCGTTAGATAATTCTATCATATAAACAACCAATAGTTATGTCTTGACAAGTTCAAGTATCTTGGAATTTCCTACACTTTCAATCAAAATAGCAGAAACTAAAAATGGCTTTCCGCATAAAGAACCAAGCTCTTTTGAATTTAAAGAACTCAGATAAACCGGAAGGTTAGATAGTTTTGCATATCTTTTGATATCTTGTACTTTTTCCATTGGAGCTGAAGAAGAGAGAATAATAAGTTTTCCTTTTCCTATTAAAGCATGTTTAGTAGCTGTCTTTAGGCCAAATTTTACTTTGCCAGAATCTATACATAATCTTATTGCTTTGTTTATTTCTGTTTCAGATACTTTTTCTTGCATAATTCATCACACCTTAAAAAAATATTGCATAGTAACCTTTTTTAAAGTCTCATTTTTAATTTTACTCTTCCTGTGCCTACAGAAACGATTTGTCCAACAATAATGTTTTCAGTTACTCCAACAAGTTTATCTTCCTCTCCTTTCACTGTAGCATTCACCAAATGTTTAACTGTTTCTTCATATGCAGCTCTGGCCAACACACCGGTTTTTTGTCCTGCTAAACCATGCCTTCCAATGGAAGTTAGATAACCATTTGCAGTCATTGCATCTGCAAGTAGCATGATATGTCTTTCATTTACTTCTAATCTTTGGGAATCTAACACTTGTTTTAGTTCTTGAACTAATGCATTTCTTGCTGCTTCAATACCAAAAACTTTTTCGATTTCTTTTATATCATTAGTATAAACTCTATAAAAATCTATTTCTGGATATTCCTTTAATCCTAAAATATTTGAACCAGAGGCTCGAATAAAATATTCGTCATTTTCATAAATAACAATTGCTCTATTTATCCCGTTAACACCAGCAATTGTAAGCTGCTCAAGCCTGAGGGCAATTTTACGAAGGCTTTTTAGCGTTATTTTGCTTCCCTTGATATGAATGGAATTTGCTCTATTTTCTACTTCTATGGAAACAGAAGAAAGTGCTTCTTTTACTTTTTTTCTTATTTGGTCCAGATCTATTTTAAGCTCTTGTAGTTTTTTTTCATTTAGATGGACAATCACTTTTTTTTCTTCAAAATTTTCTTTAATCACTCCTACTTGGCCTAATAAAACTTCGTTAACAATTGAAGCTATTTTTTTTGCTTTTTTTTCATCTTTATTATAAGGTTCTTTCAAATATATATCTATAATTGGTTTTTTTGGGGTTTTTCTTACATCCACTAATTCTATAAGCCTTGGAAGACCAGTTGGTACCTGTTCAGCAACCCCTGCATAATGAAAAGTTCTCATAGTCATTTGAGTTCCTGGCTCTCCTATTGATTGAGCAGCTACTATCCCAACAGCCTCACCAACGGCAATCTTAATTTCTTTTTTGTCTAACATTAAAATCACCATTACTCCTTATTTATTTTTTATTTTTTTCGTTTTTTTCTTCGTATTTTATCACTCTTGAAAACATTGGATCTATTCCATCTCCTCCATATACATACTGAATAATTTTTTCACCAGCATCTCGAACTGAAAAATCTGACATGACTATTAAATCCTGAAGAGCATTAATCAATCTTCTTTGCATATATCCAGACCTTGCAGTTCTAATAGCAGTGTTAACAAGCGATTCTCTTCCACCCATAGAGTGCTGAAAATACTCTGTTGGAGAAAGGCCTTTTTTAAATGAGCTTGCAACAAAACCTTTTGCTAAAACACCTCTATCTCCTTTTTTAAAGTGTGGTAGAAGTCTTCCTTTATATCCTCTTGAAGGTCTTTTATTTCTAATTGCCTGCTGACCAACCATAGAAGCCATTTGAATTGCATTTAACAAAGACCCCCTTGCACCAATGGAGGCCATGATAATTGAAGTATTATTTGTTCCAAAGTGTTTTTCTACAATTGAACCAGACAAATCCCTAGTTTTGGAAGTAAGCGTCATTATTTTTTCTTCCAAAGATTCTCTTAATGACCTTCCTGGAATAAGTTCTAATGTTTTATTTTTGTACTGGGCAATTATTGATTCAGTTTCTCGCTTAAGATTATCTTGCAATTTTTCTATTTGTTCTAAAGCATCTTTGGAAAGAGAGTAATTGGAAAGAGAAACAGAAAAACCATTTAAAGTTATTACTTCCAAGGAAACTTTTCCAACTCTATCTAAAAATTCTTTTCCTGCTTCAAAACCTTCTAAATAAATAATCCTTTCCAATATCTCCCCTAAAGCCTTATTATCTACTGCCCCTTGAAGCAAAATTCCATCTTTTATTATAACTACATTATCTGGATGGGGTGAGCCATCTGGATTTTTTCTTTTGAATTTTGTATTGACGGTGCAGTTTAAGTTTTTGGGTAAAAACATTGAAAAAATAAGTTTTCCAGACCATTTATCCTTTTTATCAGGAGGTGGAAGTTTTGTAATTCCACCAATAGCCAAAAATCTGCAGGTTAATTCCTTATCAAACTCTGCTTCCTGTCTGGTTAAAAACCAACATCCTGACACATAATCCTCATGAAATTTAATAATAGCCTGCCCATGTCGTGGAGAAAGAATTTGATTATGTACTTTCATTAAAATCTCTGCTTCTGCTTTTGCTTCTTCTGTTTGGATTACATGTAAATTCATTTCATCTCCATCAAAATCAGCATTATAAGGTGGACAAACCAATGGATTAAGTCTTAGTGTTTTTCCAGGTAAAATCTTTGCATTATGACATAAAATTGAAATTCTATGTAATGAAGGCTGGCGATTGAATAGGACGATATCTCCATCTATAAGTTGACGCTCTACAATCGAACCTACAGTTAAATTATTTAAAATTTCTTGTTTTGTTTGTTGGGTGATTCTCATTTTTTTTCCATCTGGTCTAATTACATACTCTGCTTTTGGATAATCATCTGAAATTATAAATTTTTTAGCATGTTCAATATTCCAAGAAGTAACCTTTAGAGGAACAGTGAGTTCTTTTGCTATTTCTAAAGGCACGCCTACTTCATCTATTGAGATGGAAGGATCTGGAGAGATAACTGTTCTAGCTGAGAAGTTTACTCTCTTTCCAGATAAATTATATCTAAATCTTCCCTCTTTTCCTTTAAGCCTTGCAGAAAGAGTTTTTAAAGGTCTGCCTGATCTGTGTCTAGCAGGAGGAATATTTGCAGTTTCATTATTGAAATAAGTGGTGACATGGTATTGAAGCAACTCCCATAAATCTTCTATAATCAATTGGGGAGCACCAGCATTAATATTTGCCTCCAGTCTTTGGTTAATTCTCATAATATCTACTAACTTATGAGTAAGATCATCCTCTGACCTTTCTCCACTTTCTAAGGTAATGGATGGCCTAACTGAAACAGGAGGGACAAGTAGGCAAGTAAGCACCATCCATTCAGGTCTACAATATTTTGGATCAATCCCAAGAGCAGCAACATCTTCATCTGGTACTGCTGCTAACCATTCTCTTATTTCTGTTGGAAGCATTATCTCTTTATCTTTATAAAATGTGGTTGGCTTGAGCAATTTTATTTCCGGAAGTTTTTGTCCAGTGTAAGGACAAACTGAAGGACGCTTAATTTTTATTTTTAATTCTTCTTCTGCAAGTTGTTTTTTAATTTTATCCAATTGTTCTGCAGACCATAAAATTCTTTTTGTATAAGGAGAAGTGTTTTGTAAAACATAAAGAATAATCTTTGCAAATTCTGGGTGAATAACTGGTCTAACTAGTTCTATATGGCCAAAATGCCCTGGAGAAGTTCCTGCCTTACCACCAGAGGTTTTATCAGTTAAACCTGGGTCAATAACACCCATTCTTTGATCTACCAAACCTCCTTCTATCGGATAAGAATCATCATTATAAGTATCAGGCACAGTGATTTTGACTACTGACATTTTTCTTATCATCTCTGGGGAAAAGAGGGAAAATTTTATTTTATCAATCTCTTTTGTAATTAACATAATCTCAACCTCTTTTTCATTTTATGCCTTATCTCTTAAAATCAATCTTGGGAAAATTCCCATAGATTTAATTTCATCAAGTAAAAGTTTGAAAGCATGCGATATCTCTACCCAATAAAGTTCAGTGCTGTTCTCGTCTAATGGTGAAACCAATCTATTCCTAACATAGTCTTTATATCCAATTGCTCCAGTTTTTGCACATACAAGTTGATAGCTTTTGTCTGATTCCTCTAACAATCTTTCTTTTATTAATAATGCTGCACCATAACCAATAAGACAATCTCGTTCCATTTCACCAAATCTTAATCCTCCCTCTCTTGCCCGTCCTTCAGTTGGCTGATGAGTAAGAAGTTGGACTGGTCCTCTTGCCCTAACATGCATTTTGTTAGATACCAAATGATGCAATTTTTGGTAGTATATCACTCCAATAAATAGCTTTACTTGGAACTTCATGCCAGTTCTTCCATCGTATAAAATCTCTTCTCCATACTCATCAAATCCTAAAGCCTTTAGTTCGTTGCGGAATTTTTCTTCTTTATCGCCATTAAAAGCAGTAGCATCAGCAATTTCACCAGTAATGCAAGCAGCTTTTCCTGCTAATGTTTCAAGCAAATGCCCAGCTGTCATTCTTGATGGGATGGCATGCGGATTTAAAATCAAATCTGGAACAATACCGTCCTTTGTAAATGGCATATCATTTTGATGCAACAAAAGACCTATCACTCCTTTTTGTCCATGTCTGGAAGCAAACTTATCTCCTTGTTCTGGGATTTTGATAGAACGAATACGAACTTTTACAAGCTTGTTTCCTGCAATAGAATCAGTAATCAAAACAGAGTCCACAATTCCCTCATCACCTGGTTTTATTGCAAGGGAATTGTCTCTTCTTTTTTCTTCCACCATTCCAAAAACAGTTATTTCTTCCAAAAATCTTGGTGGGGAAGTCTTTCCGACTATTACATCCTTTGCTTCAACATTGGATTCTGGATTTATAATTCCATCCTCACCTAAGAACCTATAAGCCCTTTCATCTCGGTATCCCTGTGCAACAATAGGTGGAATTTCAAATTTATCTTTTTGCCCTCCTGGATAACGCCTTTCTTCTGTTTCATGGGTCTTATAAAATACAGATCTTCCCAGTCCCCGATCTACTGCAGATTTGTTGATTACAATGGAGTCTGAACTATTATAACCCATCATAGTGGTTATTGCTACTATGAAATTTTGCCCAGCAGCATGATTTGAAAAATTAAGAATTTTATATGGGCGAGTTTGCACGAGTGGTTGCTGTGGGTAGTACATAATATGCGCTCTAGAATCATAGCGTTTGTTAAAATTCAATAAATAAGTTCCAAGAGATTGTTTTGCCATTGAACAAGCCATAGTAATTCTTGGTGAGGAATTATATTCTGGATAGGGAAGAATAGAAACAGTGGTTCCAGTTATAGTAACTGCTTCTATTTCCAAATGAGTGGTGTTAGGAGTAATCTCCTCTTCACTCAAAGCTATTAATGCATGTTCTTCTTCATCAGAATCCAAATATTCAATTACCCCCATTGAAACTAGTTTTCCCCAACTTATCTGTTTGTTTTGGAGTTTTTCCTTTAAATCTGGTGTGAGCAAACTTTTTGAGTTTTCAACTACAATGTATGGTCTTCTTGCTCTTCCTTGATCAGAGTTGATAAAGAATTCGGAGGTTTTTTTATTAAAATAAAAATTCACAGATTTTGGGAGATTGCCTGCCCGTCTTTCTTTTAGGAGAGTTTTAAAATATTGCTCTCCGTCTTTTACATAGCCAATAATACGACCATTATGGAATACAGCAACTTTTCCATTGTATAAATTTAATTTTTTTGTCATAAATATCCCCACAATTCCTATCCTTCCTTTTCTACAGGCTCTAAACCTAACCTAAATAAAGCTTCTTCTATTTCCTCTGTGTTCTCTCGGACTGAAATCTCGCAAAATAGAGCCATGTTTTTTACCAAAGCACAAGATGGACCTTCCGGAGATTCATTTGGGCAAATTTTTCCCCAATGGGTTCCGTGTAAATCTCTTGCTTTAAAGTGAGGATGCTTTCTTGAAAGAGGCGAGATTATTCTTCTTAAATGCGAGGTTGCTGCAAGATAAGATGTTCTATCTAGCAATTGTGATACTCCTGTTTGGCCAGCTATCCAATTTCCAGTTGCCATGGAATAACGAATTCTATCAGAAAGAGCATCTGGTCTAACCAAGGTTTGTACTGCTAATCTTCTTCCTCGTGCATCTGCTCTTGTTGCCTGATAAGAGATATCTTTTACTAAAAATTGAAAAGAATATCTAAATAATTCCTCCATTAAATCTCCAGTAAGTTTTATTCTTTTATTTGAATAATGGTCTTTATCGTCTGCCTTTATTTTTTTTGCTGCAACCAAACTTGCTCGCTGAGCCATATTAAGTAAATAATTTGCTTTTTGTAGTCTATCAGATGGATCAGTACCTATATGCGGAAGAAGATAGGTATCAAGCAAGGTTTCGGCTCTTTTTTTTCTATATTCTTCAGTTTGTCCTGGAGAGGCTTTTTTACCAATGAAATCCAATGCTTCTTGGCTATCATTGGTTTCATCAAGCTCTAAATTTAACAAGAAGTCATTTTTAACTGAATCATCATCAGTAAGATATTTGAAAATTTTTGCTTTTTTGTCTAATCCAAGTGCTTTTAAAACAGTAATTAATAAAAGTTCTTTTGGAGAGGCAGGAAAGGTACAACTTAAAGTTCCATCAAAGCTTCGCTCCACTGTGGTTCTTGCTCTAAATCCATAACGAGTAGAAAAAACCTTAGATACTACCATTGTATTATCTTTTTCCCATGTTGTCATAAGCTTATTTGGTGCCAAATCCTCTATTGAAACCAACACTCGCTCTGAACCATTGATAATAAAATAGCCTCCTGGATCTGCTGGATCTTCGCCTGCAGCAATCAATTCTTCTTCTGACATATTTTCTAAATAACAAAGCTTGGATTTTATCATTACTGGAAGTTCGCCTATATATATCTCTGGAAAAGCCCTTTTTTCCACTCCATTATAAACAGGAATTACCTCCAAAAAAATAGGTGAAGCGTAGGTAAAATTTCTTTCCCTTGCTTCTGAGGGTAGTACTGTTCGCTGTGAACCATCTGCTTCTATTACCTTTGGTTTTTCTAATCGCACTTTTCCAAGATGAAGCTCAAAACCTTCAATAGATGGTTTGATTACTCCGATTTTGTCCACTACTTCCTGAAGGCCAGATTCTATAAATTTGTTGTATGAATCTAGATGTTGTTTTACTAAAGAGTTTTCTCTAAAATATGCTTCCAATAATTCCTTCATTTTACCCCTCTAAATTCACAGCTAAGCATAAATTCTTTTTAATTTTACTACTAACCCTTTTGGACAATTCTATAATAGTTGTACTCTCCTGTAAGGTCTTTTCTTTTAATTAAAACAATATCGCCTACTTTTGCATCTAAACCAATCAAAGCAGGGTCTGAGAGTAAAATAACAGGAAGACAAGACTCTTTTGTTTTGTAATAGGAAAGGACTTTTTGTTTTTCTTCTTCTGATAATAAAATATGTTCTCCCATCAGGCGATGAGAAATTTTTTCTTTTATAGCAGTTGCTTTTTTTACCAAGAAAACACCTAGAGTATATTAACTAACCAAGAGTACAGTGCCTAATATTAAGGCTAAAAGACTTTAAAAATTTATCTGCATTAAAAATTTAAAAACAAAAAAATTTAAAAAGGTTTTGGTAATTTTTAATTTTTAAGTTTGGAAAATCAGTTTGCTAAATTAGTTGCTAGTTAGTACTTGCTAATTAGTGTTTTTAGGCATTTTAGTTATTAATAGTATTGATAAATTGTTAATTTATTCCTAAATAAAGATTTTCTCCAATTCTAAAAAAATAAAAATCTTTACCTATACTATCCAATGCAACCAAAATTTTCTCCATTTCTTTTCTTCCGATGTTTTTTAGTAAAATTTTCATTTTTTCACCAAACAAAAAAAGAAAAGATGTTTTAAATCAGATTTGAAAGGGTAAAATTCCGCTAGATTAAGACTTACAATACTTACAAAAAACTCTTTAGCAAGTAAACTAAGCAAATGCAAAAATAAGGATTTTTTTGTCTTTATTCCTCAATTATTTTATAAACTTTACTGCCTTTTGGAGCAGGTTGATCTAATTTTATTCCTATGGATTGCCCAGCTAAAGCACTTTGTTGTGGCTGATGTTCCATTTGAATTGATTGCACCTTTTGTATAAATGAGCCAGATGGTCGTTCTATTCTAATCTTATCTCCGATTGCTAAGTCTGCTTCTAAATCAAGTACACCTACTCCTATTTTTGAATAATAGTTTGCAAGTTTCCCTATTAAAATCTCTTGCATTTTTTTACCCACCTCCTATTAAATAGGACAGAGAAAAAGCTTAAAAGATTTTGTAAAGCTTTGTGAAAAAAGAAAGATAAAAAAGATATTGAAGTAAGAATTAAGCAAGATAACAAAAAAGAAAAACTAAACTTTTTAAATATTCTAAATAAATATTAAATACTTTAATTTTAATTAACTATTATTATATATGTATGTTGAGTAGATGAAAGAAGGAGAGAGATAAAGAAATGGATTTAAGCAGAAAAGAAATAAAAAGAAATAAAAACTGGTGGAAAAATGATGGATTTTAAAACCACAGCTGAAATAAAAATTCCTCCCAGACTGGTGGATCAGGTTATAGGCCAGGATAAAGCAGTAGATATTATAAAAAAGGCAGCAAAACAAAAACGCCATGTACTTATGATTGGACCACCTGGAACAGGAAAATCCATGTTAGCTCAGGCAATGGCAGAACTGATGCCAGCAGAAGAGTTAGAAGATGTTTTGGTTTATCCAAATCCAAACGATGAAAATAAGCCATTGATAAGAGTAGTTCCAACATATCCTAATGAGGAACAGATAAGAAAAGACCCAGAGCTTTCTATGATTTATAGCCAAATAAAGAAATTTGCTTTTTTAAAACAACAAAGATTTGAAAACCTTCCTGGAGCAGGAAGATTGATATATCAAAGTGCAAAAAATGCTTCTAATATGTTGATAAATAAGCCACAACAAAAATCCAGTTATACGAATTTGTTATTTTTGCTTGGTTTAATGTTAATTCTTATTGTAATGTATACCTTCGGCTATCTAAACGATCAAAACAAATGGTTTGTATTAGCAGCTTTAGGCGGTTTTGCTATATTTTATCTTCTTTGGAGATTCACTAATACTATAAGCAAAAGAATGGGATTTATGGTAGAACACAACGAACCAAAATTGATAATAGACAACACAGGCAGATATACTGCTCCATTTATTGATGCAACTGGAAATAAAGCAGGTGCATTATTAGGAGATGTTAAACATGACCCATTACAATCTGGCGGGCTTGGTACTCCACCACATTTAAGAGTGGAAGGAGGAGCAATTCATAAAGCACACAAAGGAGTATTGTTTATCGATGAGATTGCCTCATTAAAAATGCGCTGGCAGCAAGAAATTCTAACTGCAATGCAAGAAAAAAAATATTCTATTACAGGACAATCTGAATTATCTTCTGGTGCAATAGTAAAAACAGAACCAGTGCCATGTGATTTTGTGCTTATAGCAGCTGGAAATTATATGGATTTAAGATATATGCATCCGGCAATTAGATCAAGAATTAGGGGAGCAGGTTATGAAGTGTATATGGAAGAAACAATGGAGGATAATGAAGAAAATGAAAATAAATTGGTACAATTCGTTGCTCAAGAGGTAGTAAAGGATAAAAAAATTCCCCATTTTGATAGAGCAGCAGTGGAAGAGGTTATTGCAGAAGCAAGAAGAAAGGCTGGAAGAAAAAAACGCTTTACATTAAATTTAAGAGAGTTAGGAGGACTTGTGAGAGCAGCTGGAGATATTGCAAGAGAAGAAAATGCTCCACTTGTAACAGCTGAACATGTTAGAAAAGCAAAAACACTTGCATTAACCATGGAACAACAGATGGCTTCAAAATATATTGAAGTAAAAAAGGAGTATGAAGTATTCACCACAACTGGTTATGAAATTGGAAAA
>JBKBMW010000016.1:0-15804 GCA_046295675.1 Candidatus Anstonellaceae archaeon
TGGACTAATAAAACGCTCTTCAATAGAAGAATATTCCAAACCAAGAAGAGGAGGAATTAAAGCAATAAAATTAAAGGAAGGGGACAGATTAGTGGGGGTTCTGACCTCCTCTTTTGATGAAGATATTTTTTTAGCAACAGCAAATGGTTTTTGTATTCGCTTTCCTCAAAAAGAATTAAGGGAAATAGGAAGGGTTGCCCAAGGAGTTAGAGGAATATCTTTGAGAGAAGGAGATGAAGTTGTTTCTCTTTCCTTGTGTGATAAACCAACAATTTTAACTGTATGTGAAAATGGATATGGAAAAAGGACAAGGGTAGAGGATTATCGATTACAAGGAAGAGGAGGCTTTGGAATTATAAATATAAAAACAACATCAAGAAATGGAAAAGTGGTTTGTGCAAAAGCAGTATCTGATGATAGCGAGGTTTTGCTACTCTCATCAAATAATCATGCTATTAGAATACCTGCTTCTAATATCGGAATAATTGGAAGACATACTCAAGGGGTTAGACTTATGAAATTAGAGAAAAACGAAAAAATAGTTGCTATGGAGTATATTGAAGGAGACTCGGATTCAGAATCAATAAAAAGAGAAGAGGGAAAAAACTAAAATAAAGCAACAAAAAAATCAAAGGAAAATGCTTAAAGTGATTGAATGGTTTATATCGGAATAGGAGGTAAAAATTGTGCTGGCAAAGATACTGCTGCTCTTTATTTAATAAAAAAAGGTTTTGAGTATTATTCTCTTTCAGAAGTATTGAGAGAGATTTTAATAGAAAAAAAAATTCCTCTGAACAGAAAAAATTTAATATTATATGCAAATAAACTTAGACAAGAAAATGGTCCTAGTTTTTTAGCAAAAAAAGTTGTGGAAAGAATAAATAATAAAAAAAATGGAGTAATTGTTTCTATTAGAAACTTGGCTGAAGTAAATGAACTTAGAAAACTTCCTGATTTTTATTTATTAATCATTGATTCAGATCCAAAGACCAGATATAAAAGAATGATTGAACGAAATAGAGAAGGAGATCCAAAAACATTTGAAGATTTTCTACGATTTGAAAGATTGGAAGAAGCAAATTCAGAAACAGGTCAACAGCTTAAGGAAGTTTTGAAGGCAGGGGATTTTAAAATTGAGAATAACTCTACAAAAGAAGAACTTTATAAAAAAATTGAACAGATATTGGAACTCATCAAAAAGTAATTAAAAAAGAATTTATTTTTATTAGTAAGAAATTTAATATTTTTTGTTGTTGATTTTTTTATGGACAATGAAAAAGTTATTGTTTTTGCAATAGGTTTATTTTTTTTCTTGTTTTTTAGCGGTTGCACTAATCAGACCACTACTACTTTACCTGAATATACAAAAAATGCTATTGAAGCAAAGCCTGTCAATCAAAATCAACAAAATCAACAAACTCAAAAAGAGATAAATAACCAAGATATAAAGAATTTAAGTTATATTCAAACCGAACCGAAAATGAATGAAACTCAAAATAAATCAAATATTTTAAAAAGTGAAGAAATAGAACCAATTACAAATGATTCAGAGTATTTGGAAAAAGAAAAAACAACAGAAAATTTACAGATAGAACAAATTAATAGAGAGATTAATGTTTCCTTATCTCCTGATAGCACAAACGGGAGGAAATCCTCCCCTTTTTGCGACATTAAAGTTTCTCCATTGATTGTAACCAAATGGGAAGAAGCTACTATTTCTGTATATGGAAATTCTTATGACCAAAACCTTTATTTTAACTGTGGTGAAGAAAAAAGATTCGCTGGAAAGGGAGGGATTTTCAGAAGAGATAGTATTTGCCAATTTAATAAAACTGGGATTATAAAACAAAGTGTTTGGTTGGAAGACCAGGAGTGCGCTTACACCTATCTTTGTGTATTAGAACCATCTAAAAAAAATAAAAAGATATGTACAATCTTTGAAGAAAATGAAATTTTAACTGATTTTTCTTCAAATTATTATGCTAGAGTGTTTATCGCAAATTTTGACAAAGAAGATGAAATTACAGTTAATTGTTTAAACAAATCTGTAAGTTATAAAGTTTTGGATTTCTTACCTACTTTAAAAAATGGTTTTTTTTATTTGAGTTGTGAGAATATGCCAATAGAGTCAGATAAAGATAAAGTATGGATAAAAATTGGAGAAAACATTTGTGAAAAAGACAATTTTATTAATAAGTGAAGATAAACCTAATTGATTTTATTTTGATTTTATTTTTGGATGTACACAAAACTTACCAAACCCAAATCAGTTATGGTTATTTTAGAAGTTTTTTTTATTTTTATCAAATGTTGCAAACCATCTTCTTCATAGTAAATCGGAGAAATTAAGACTCCGTTTTTCTTTAGTTGTTTTATCAGAAAATTAGGAAATTGATCATAACAAGCTCCCACAATTATTCTATCATATAATGAATATTCTTCAAGTCCAAAATAGCCGTTTTTTACAAAAATATTTATTTGCTCTTCTTCAGGTTTATCCTCTTTTTTTTCTATTAAGAGTGCTTTTAAACCAGATTTTAAAATATTTTTTTGTGCAAACAAAGCTAATTCCATAATAGGTTCGACACTAAATATTGTGCTTTTTGTGGAAATTTTTTTTATCAATGCTGTTAAGTATCCAGAACCAGTCCCAACTTCTAAAATTTTTAAATTCTTTTTTTCTTCTAAGTCTAGATGATAAGCCATCAGCGCATGCATGTGTGGTGCAGATATAGTTTGTCCATATCCTATTGAAAGAGGAATGTCTAAATACGCTAAATTTTTTTGCTCATCCAAAACAAAATCTTTTCTGTCTAACTCAAAAAAAACTTCAAATAATTTCTTTGATTTTATTATCCCATTTTTATGTAAATAATAAGTAAGTTCTTGTTGATTTTGCATTGTTTTCAACCTATGAAAATGTAGGCTATTCCACCTATAAAGAACCAAAGAAAAATAAGTATAAGTAAAAATAAATTTAATTGTGCCTTCTTCACTTTTGAAAAAAAGATCTTATCTTTTTTATTCAAATAAAAATTTTCAAAAAGTTTTATAAAAAGAAAAACAAAAAAAATCCCAACAACCAAAATAAAATAGTTTTTCAACTTAATTGCAAAGAAAATGAAAAGAAAAGAAAGAATACTTATATATAGGCTTACTTGAAGATAAATCTTTTTTTCTTCGTTCATTTTCTCATTCCATTTGCCATTATTTTTTAATAAAAAATTCAAACCACTCTATCTTCTTATTTTCTACTATTTCCCGTATCGATTTTTGAACCTGGCTTAAGAAAGATTTTCCACTTTTTACCTCTACAAAAATTATTTTTTCCACTTTTTTGTTATCTAAACCTTGAAAAACAATAAAATCTATAGGCTTGCCAATAAATCTTGCCTCTGAAGCTGAAAATGGAAAATCTCTAAAATAAGGGGCGAATTGTTCTAGTGCTTGACCGGAGATAGAAGACCTGGAGCGTTTTATTGCATCCTCTCTTTCCATTTTTATTCTATATGGAAGATAAAGAAAAAAGAAAAACAAGGTTAGAATTATTGACCCAAGAAATAGACCAATAAAAAAGAAATCTGAATTGCTTAAATCCATAATAAAAAAACTTCCAGTTAATTTTTAAGTTTATCCCTAACTTAAACAAAATCTATTTAAAGATATGCTGCTAAAGAATTTGAGAGTTTACAATGTTTGGAGGCTGAAAATGATGAAAAAAATAAAAAAAGGAGACCATGTAGTATTGGATTATGTTGGAAAATTTGAAGATGGTACTATTTTTGATCGCTCTGGGGCAGAACATTTTGAATTTGTAGTTGGAGAAAACCAAGTAATTGCTGGGTTTGAGAAAAATATTTTAAATATGCAAAAAGGAGAGAAAAAAAGTTTTGAGGTTTCTCCATCCGAAGGATATGGACCGTATCATGAGGAACTAAAAGTAGAATTCCCAATAGAAAAACTTCCAAAAGATAGTGTGGTTGGTTCAATATTGGTTGTTTCTGATAAAAACGGAAATGAGGCTTTGGCAACTGTATTAGAGATAAATCAGGAACAAAAGACTGCCCTTTTGGATTTAAACCATCCGATGGCTGGAAAAAAATTGATTTTTGAAGTGGCTATTTTAGATATTAAACAAGCAAATTAAATTAAAAGAAAAAAAAGAAAAAAGAACTAAGATTAACAACATCCTGGTTTTTTCTTTCCACCCATTCTATTCACCTCTTTTTTATAGTTAAATGCCTAAAACTTTTTGCGTATGTATAAATCAAGAAAAAAATAAAAAGATATGGGTTACAAAAACCAAATACTTAAAAATAAGAGATGTAATATAAATTAAATGTGAAAAAATGAGATTTGAATGCCATAGATGTAAAAAAGAAATAGAAGATCTTTCTGAATTAAATTATAAAATGGACAAAAATGGATTTACTTACAGCTATTGTAAAGATTGCATAAAGTCTATAGAACAAAAACAAGAATAATTTTTAACTTTCTGACGCATTTTACTATGAGTTATTAGAAGTTCAATCTTACCTTGATCAAAAATTTTTTTTCTTATTTCCTGCGGATTTAAAATCTCTTCCATTTACTCACTCAAAAAGTTTTAAATCTCATTCAAAAACATATACAACAAAAACAGTCCTTGAGTTTTCATCTTTTTCTTTTGCTATCTCAGTTTTTAAGCCTTTGTCCTGCCATTTTTTCTCTTCTTCTTTTGCACTGTTTAGATAAGGTGTAACATACACTACTCTTTTTCCATGTTTTATTCTTCCTACTTTAGGTGCAACCACTGCTTTATTTGCTTGTGTTTTAGAAGAACTTTTTTCTACTCTTCCATAAAGACTTCGTCTGATAAAATTTTCTGTATCAGACATTTTTTTCACCTTTAATTTTTCCTTTCTGTTTAGTTTTTTCTTTTTTTATTTCTTTTATTTTTTCATTTAATTTTTTAATAAATGCTTCAATTTCTTTTTCGTTTAGACCATGCACCAAACAGCCTTCATAAATAGTTTCAAAAGAACTTGCCGGACAACCTATACAATGAAATCCAATTTCCATTAGTTCTTCAGCAAGTTCTGGATAATTTAGTACAATCTCTACAATCAAAGTGTTTTTTGTGATTTTATTTAAAGGTTTGTAATCCTCAAGCCCAAGTTTATCTAAATTTGCAAATTCCACTTTTTGATTTTTCTGCTTTTTTTTGGATATTTTTGGAACCATTATATTTTCTAATTTACTTTTTTTCATATGTTAATAAAAAGGAAAGTTATTTAATAATCTTTCTGATTATTATATTATCTTATTTAATAATTTTTGGAAGGTTGATTTATTGGAAGAATATAAAAATTTATTAAAAAAAGCATATAGTCTGTTGCCAGAAAAAACTCAAAAGTTTGAACGCTTTGAGCCACCTCAATTAAAAATAGTTTTTGAAGGCTCCAAGGCAATTATACAAAATTTTTATGATATATGCGAAAAATTACGAAGAGATAAAAACTTCGTTGCAAAATATTTTGGAAAAGAATTGGCAGTACCAGTCCAGTTAGATGGCCAGAGATTGTTTATTTTTAGCAAGATACCTCAAAAGCTCTTAGAAGAAAAATATCAAGACTTCATAAAATTTTTTGTGATATGTTCCGAATGTAAACGCCCTGATACAAAAATTATTTTATACGAAGGTAGAATACAGATGCTTTCTTGCGAAGCTTGTGGAGCAATCACTCCGATTAGAAAATAATTAAAAATAATAATTAAAAATAATTGATGTTAATAAAATAAAAAATAAAAGAAAGAAAAATAAAAGAAGAGTGATTTTTTGGAAAAAGAATCAGAAAAAGAAAAAATATCTGAAAATGGACAGATTATTAGGGTACGCCTGCCTGCAGACGGTGAAGTATTAGGAACTGTAATTGCAATGGTAGGTGGAGGAAGATTACAAGTAGAATGTAAGGATGGAAAAGAACGCCTTGTACGCATACCTGGAAAGATTAAGCGCACCATTTGGGTTAGGCCAGGAGATGTTGTTTTAGTAAAGCCATGGAAAATAGAAGCAGATAAAAAAGCAGATATTGTTTGGAGATACAATCATTTGCAGGTAGAGTGGTTAAAAAAACGTGGATATTTATAAAAAGTTGTTTAAAAGTTAGATTTAAAATTATTCTCTTTGTATTTTTGTTATGAAAAAAGAAGTTCTTGAACATTTAGAGGAATTGTACACAGAAAAGCAACTTCTTCAAGCTTACGAACTTACAAAAAAAAATCTCTATCTTGCCTTACTTTTAGGATTTTTATTTTCTCCATTAGCTTATGCCTATATTAAGCGATGGGAATATGTGGTGCTCTCCACATTTACATTAAACTATCTTTTTTTAGGATTTTTTTTAGCCCCAATTCATATTTACTACCTTTTTTCTAAAGCAAAGGAAGAGTTAGGATAAGTAGTTAGGATAATTACTTTCTTTACTAAAAATCTATAAGTATTATATTTTAAAACATTCTTTATTTTTTTATGGCACTTTATCTATCCAAAAAAAAGAGGCCAGCAAAAGAAGAGAAAATGCTTAAAATCTCCTGGCCTGCTTATGATGGAGTATTTAATAGAGAAACCATGCTAGATTTACAGGAATTTTTTTCAAAAAAATTAATTAAATCGCTGGATTATTGCATTGCAAAAGGAAAGGAAGCAAATGTATATCGAGCAACTACTCCTTCTGGAGAGTATTTAGCTGTTAAAATATATAGGCTTCACACTCCCTCGTTTGTTAAAATGTATGAGTATTTAGAAGGGGATCAGAGATTTTTAAAAGTGCAAAAAAGCAAGCCAAAAATAATTTTTAGTTGGACAAAAAAGGAATTTTCAAATCTAAAATATCTCTCAGAGATCAAAGTACCAGTACCAAAACCAATTTCGTTTAAAAAAAATATTTTAATTATGGAATTTTTAGGAGAGAATGGAATTCCCTATTCCACGCTTGCACAAATAGGACCAACAAAACCAAAAGAACAAAAAGAATTTTTAATAGAACAAATAGAAAAAATGTATCAAAATCAAATAGTGCATGCTGACTTATCAGAATATAATATTTTAATTGATGATCAAGCCAATAGGCTTTTTATTATAGATTGTGCACAAGCAGTGCTAACCAGTCATCCAAAAGCTAATGAATGGTATAGTAGAGATAAGGAAAACATTGAGAGATATTTTAAGAAGTTTTTAAATAATTCTAAACAAGAAAGTTAACATTAACTTTATAATTTTTTGCGTCTATATATATTTATGGAATACACAAATAACGATATTTTAAAACATATAGATTTTTATAAAAAAGCTTTAAGGGAGCTAAAAGATTCTTTACCTAATGATGTATTTAGAGGGGCAAATATTTTTGTAGAAAGAGCACTAAATCCAGAAATTCAAAAAGCAAAATATATCTATCCAATCTATCAAGCTTTAAAGCGTACTGTTGAAGAAAACTCTTTTACTGGTAAAGGAAAAAAACTTCACTATATTTTATCCTCTTGTATTTCTTCTCTTCCCTCTACGCCGAAACATATCTTTTCATCTATTTTATCTTCTCAAGAACATCGTGTAATAGGTTCCACTCCTCCATTTTTGCCTAATGCAGATGTTTATACCCCAGTAGGCTATTACATCGATTTAGAAGACTTTCAGCCAGAGCAAATAAGATTATTTAGAACAAACTTTTTTATAACTTTTACATTTATAAAATATTTTGATTCTAAAAATTATTCTTTGGGAGAATACTATTTTCTTTTAGAGGAGCTAAATGAGAAAAACCAAACAAAAAGAGATCCTCGCTTAATTGATTTTGAAAAACTACTTAATTTAATGACTTTTGATCAAAAGAACTTTGAACTTGCAGATATTGATGATATTTATAATGAATGCAAAGTAAGATTTACCTACTCAAAAACTTTTCCATTTTTAAGAGATATTGAATAGAAAAAAGATTTTAGAAAATCTAAAAACATTTTTCCTTCTATCCTATTTTGGTTATTTTTTTTATATTTTTAAGGTATATTTATCTTCTGTTGATGGTATTTTTTTGCCTTTTTAAGTAAAAAATATTACCCTTTTTTAATAAAAAAGTTCGATATTTTTAAATAAAAATTACCATAAAAGTAAACTCCAAAAATTATTACTTTACTTATATAGTAAACCAACATATTGTTCTACTAATAAAATTTTTTGATATGGTTTACCATTACAGTATTTATACAAAAAGTTGGATGGAACAATATAGCTTAATCTAAAAAATAAGCAAAAATCTTGGTATTACCCATTGTTTTACTACTTTTTATTTACCATAATGGTATATTTAACTATCTTAATTTACTATAATGGTATTATTTTAAATAAAAAAATAATCAAATACGAGAATAAAAAATAAATTGGTTTTTTAGGAAAAACTATTATAGCATTGCTAAAAAATTTAAATAGAGTTTTGAGTATTAGACAAAAAAGATTTAAGAAAATCTAAAAATATTTTAGAATATCTAAATTTTTAAATATTTTTAAATAATTTTAAATTAAGTAATTATTTTGTTTCTTTTTTATTTCGTTCTTTTTTAGTTATCTGAATTGATGTTGTAAAACCAGTTTCCCATTTAGATTTAGATTTGTCCTTTTCTTTTTTATCCATATCTTTTTTAGCTATGGGCTCTCCAGCCACAGCGATTTGATCCTTAGTAGCATGATCTTGGGAAACTAACTTATGATCAGGATGTTGTGTTGTAGGTTGTGTATGTTGTGTTGTAGTATGTTGTGTAGTATGTTGTTGACTGCTATGTTGTGGATGTACATATTCTTGTGGTTTTATTCCTTCAGCTACTGTAGTTCCTTTTTCTTTTGTTTTAGGAACAGTAGTTTTAGGAACTTTTTTAGGAACAGTAGTTTTAAGGTTCTTGGAAGTAAGTTTATGAGAATGTTGAGTATGCTCTCTGACTAATTTCAAACCTAACAAAGCAGCTAGTCCGGTATTAAGATATATATTTGCAAGAGTTGCCTCTTCTTCTTGAGTTAATCCGTATTTGCTTAATTCCAGTAGTTTTGTAAATGTATAAATATTTTTTCCAGTTTGACCAATCCCGTAACTTCCAAATCCATAAAGTGCAACTTTGTTAAACATCTGAAACTCTTTGGACTCATTTAAAAACTTTTTAACCCCATTAAGTATTTTGCTGGTAGTTTTCAAACTTTTTATTGCTGTTCCTCCTAATAGTGCTCCCCCCCCTACCTCTATAATTCCTTTTGTTGTGTTTCCCTCTGTAATCTCATAAATCCCTTTTCCAATATAATAAAGACTTACACCTAATCTTGTAACCGGATGAAGAGAAAGAAGTAACATACCTGCAGTTGTTATTGTGTCTCCATGTTTCTCCCAAAAAGGAGCAAAGAAGCCTTCTTTTTGGGCTCTCTGATAAAAGATAAGATCATCTATAGTAGAAAGATAAAATCTATTATACCCCATATTAAACTCTTTATTTAATTCTTCTATATTTGATGCAAGCTCTCCTGGACTTTTGGTGGCTATCAGGTTATAAGCCCTCTCTACATTTTTAAACGGGTATGTCTTATAATCTAAAATATACTCTTCGTCTTTTAGACTTTTTATAGCTTCTTTACTTTTCTCCGAAAGCTGAAGCTGGCTGACCAAATTTTGTTCCTGTTCTTTTATATCCTTTCCTTTTAGATTTAACAAATGTAGCATGTCGTTATAGTTAGACAATTTTATACAATCCACAAAATAGCTAAACAATTTATATGTATCATTATTTTCTAATGGTACTAATTTACCCTTTTTTTCCCAATCCTTTGCTGCCCAAAAAATATAATCTTGTATAAAAGTAGAGGTATACAAAGGATTTACTGCCTCATTGGCCATCTTATCTAAATCCGAGAGTAGCTGATTTTTTTTCTTTTCATCAATTGATTGATTATTTATTATCTCTTCTTTTGTTTTGTTTATAGTATCTAAAGTATTCTTAACATCAGAATACATACGTTCAAATGTTATTATTTCTTGATATATGTAATTTGCTGTAGTATAATCTATTTCTTTTCCTATCCTTTCATAATATATCTGAATAAGTCTTGGAGTGAGATTTCTGTTTTCGATGTTATTCATGTTTATTCTCAGTTCCCTGTTTTTTTCCCTTTGTAGAAAGGGGAGGGTTTCTTGTTCATAATTATATAAAAATGGACTAAGTTTACCACCCTGTTTTTCTTTCTCCTCTTTGTAGTTGTCAAGTACTTGCCAAAAACTACCTAAAAACCACCCATACAATTCTTTTGCTCCGTTTAGTTTATTATAAGCTGTGGTTAAAGTTAGGCTGTGAGATAAAACTGGTTTATACTCCTTCCCACTTCTATCTTTAATTTGTGCATTTTTTAGCTCTCGCTCTTCTTTTTCTTTCCATCTAAATTCTGCCAATGACGGATTTACCAATAAAACACCTTTTTCATAATTAAACGGATAAGATTTTAAATTTAAAAAACTTTATAAAAATATGCTTATTAAAAAATCTTCATTAAATAATCTTATTATAAGTTTAATTTTTTCAGGTACCATTATAGTTCCAAATAATAAATTACCATATAATGAATTTTTAAAATATAGGAACAAAGTATTAGAAGGATATGAACTAAAAAAAGTAGATAATAAATCAGATACCTTAGTTCAACAAATAGAAAAAAAGATAAACGATTTCTTTTTAAAATTCCCAGAATTAGCAAAGGGTTGGTCTAATTCAAGAAAGGATGAGCCTTATCCATATTTTAAAGTTTATTTGTTAAATAGAAGAGAATTTAATCAAAGAGAGGGGCTAATCTTTTCTAATCCTCCAGAAAAAAGTGTTAAAGGAGATGAAATAAGTGAATCTTTTGCTATAAACAGAGAAAGAGAACTAAATGATTTTGAATTAATTGCTACTTTAACCTATTTTCTTGCACAGCATAGTGAAAATCCACTTATAAACCAAAATTATTTTTTTATTTATCTACTTCCACTACATCTTGGTCACAAGCCATTAAATAAAATAGAACATGTTCTGCAAGATGCTGACAAAATAATTTTTGCACTTTATTTTTTAGCTGGAGAAACCTTTTTTAAATCAAGCTATTCTTCTTTTTGTCCAGAATTAGAAGAAGAAATAGATAAAAAGTTGGGTAAAGGGGCTTATTACAAGATTGTACAGCCATCTAATTTTTATGGTTATGACTTTAGAGAAACAGAAAAACTTTTAAAAAAGGCAGGGCTTTATGTTCAATTTAAACAAAATTTAGAAGAATTTCTAAAAACTTATTTCAAAAAACCCAAAGAGGAAAAATAGATGTATACTCTTGAGCAACTCTATAATAAAGAAAGTTATTCTAGCAAATTATTAAAAATAGTAAATTTTGCAAGAGAGTACTCTACCAATTTAAATTCATTTTCTTTAACTCCTTATTTAAAAGATATTGAAAATTTTTTTAATACTCTAAATCAGGAAGAAAAATTAAAATTTTGTTCGGAGTTTATCAATTTAAAAAATCAACTTTTAGAACAATATCTTGTGCCTCTTCAAAAAGTAGTTTTAATAAAAATTGCAAACATTTTAAATCCATTTTATTCAGCCTATAGAGCAAAGAAAATATATCAGGAGTTTCAACTTGACCCAAACCCAACAATAAATAAAGTAGGAAAATACAATTCTTCAAAAAATAATTGTAGACATTTTATTTTCAATTTATCAGTTGATCTCTATTCTGGTTTGATTGGTAAACAAGATTTGGATTGGAAAAAAAGTGCAAAAACATCTAAACCTTTTATTTTAAGAATAGAAAGTAAAGAACTAAAAAAAATACCAAAAAGCACTCTTGGTTTCATAGTCTATTTTGGAAATTCTATCCCAAAAAAAGAAGTTGAAAAAAATTTAAAGGAAGGAGATATTATCTGGATTGAAAGAAAAAATGGAACTTATCATGTAGGGATTGTAACAAAAGACGAAAATAAACCATTAGTTATTGACTTTACAGGAAAAATTAATAAAAAATCTATAAAAGATTTTTGCAAAAATGCAAAACAAATTAAGCTTTATAGGATTACTCTAGATAATTTTCTTGCAGTCCCTTAGAAATTTTTTCAATTTTTAGTATATCTTCTTTAGTTGCAATTCTTGTTTTTTCTATGTTTTTTTCTGTGTCTATTAATTTATTAAAAAAAATTTTGTTATAATTTTTTTGTTGAGTTGATTTATAAGGTGTAATTTGGCCTGATGCCTTTCCCCAATAATTTGTAAAATTTTCCATATTTAAGCTCATTTTTAGCCCCTCCATTCTTCTAAAATTTTTTTAAGCTCTAAAAAATAAGCAAAATTTTTTATTTTTCTTTTCTCTTTATCTTCATCTTTACCATTCATTTCATATCCATTTATTTGTTTATCTTTTTTTGCTTCTTTATCTTCAACTTGCTCAAAAATAAAATTTACCTTTATAACTCTTTGAAAATTAGCATCCAAATTTCTTATAAGGTGCAGTAATTTATAAAAAGAATTTGGTATTTCTATTTTTAATTCCTTTAATAGATGAAAAGGATGATTCTCTCCATTGTTTGATTTAGAATAAAGCCAAAATAAATCTATAACTTCATCTTCGTTATTGTGACTAAAATCAAATAAAATAATTTTATTTTTAGAAATCTTTTTAGTTTGTAGCTCTGAAAGCAATAAAAAATCTTCTCCATCAATTTTTTGTTTTTTTATAAAATCTAAAATAAGAAAGAGATCCTCTTCGTTTTTTGATTTTTGTATATATTCTAATTTAGTTATTTCTTTATAAAGTTTAACTACTGCTAAAGTAGAAGCAGGTACTAAAAAATTATTGTTAGCCTCACTTTTTTTAAAAGTTAATTTCACTTTCTTACTTATAGCCTCATCAAAATATTTAAAGTTGCTAACAACTTCAGATTTTTGAGATTTTAAAAAAAAGAAAAGATTTGAAAAGAATTTATTTTCTCTATCGTCAGTAATTGCTTTATTTGGTATAAGATGAATTTTTTTAAAAAACATTTTTTTTTGTTTTAATGGCGAAACTTTATCAATTAAACATAAATTCTGTTCCTTTAAATCAAGCATATTATTCACTGAGATAACATATTTTTACATTTAATATAATAATTATGTATAAATATTTATTAACCTTTTTCTTATTTAACTTAGAATAGATATGAAAACATTGTTTGAGATTTATCAAGTTCTTTTTGAAAAGCATGGCCCTCAAGGTTGGTGGCCATTGATTGAACTAAAAGAAAATGGAGGTTATCACCCAAAAGATTATGTTTATCCAAAAAACAAAAAGCAAATTTTTGAGATCTCTCTTGGCGCTATTTTAACTCAAAATACAAGCTGGTCTAATGCATCTAAAGCCTTATATAACTTATATCTAAAAACAAGGTTAGAGCCAAAAAAAATTTTGTCTTTGGATAAAGATGAACTCTCAGAAATTATAAAAAGCGCAGGGTATTACAACCAAAAAGCAAGAAAAATTTTGGAGTTCAGCAAATTTTTTATTAATTTAAAAAAAGAACCAACAAGAGAAGAACTTTTAGATGTTTGGGGAATAGGGCAAGAAACAGCAGATTCCATACTTCTTTATGCCTATAAAAAACCAGAATTTGTTGCAGATAAATACACTTTTAAATTTTTCAAGGAAATGGGCTTATTTGCAGAAAAAAAATATGATTATAAAAAAATAAAAGAATTTGTTCAAAAAAATCTACCTGCTAATTTCAAACTTTACCAGGAATTTCATGCTCTAATAGTAAAAGAACAAAAACAAAAAGATAAGCGTTAGGTTTATAAATTCTCTTTTTATTTTCTTTTTATGGAAAACGATAAAAAAATAAAAAAATTGGTTGCACTATATATCTTTTGGTTTTTAGTTATTGCAATAATCTGGTTGATTGGAGAGTATTTTCTTTACGGAAGCCTGTTTTTTATATCAGTAAAAATCGGAGATAGTTTAGCTCCTGCAGCCTTTGTTTATGCCATGTTTTTAGCAGTTGCATTTGCAGTTGCTCAATTTATTTTAAGCCCACGCCCAATTGAACAAAAAGTTGAAATTTCTCAATCTCAAGAACCAAAAATGCAACAAACAATTGATTTAGAAGAAATAAGTCAAACAGATCAAACCCCAAAACCTTCATTAAATCAAACAAAAAAAAGTATAAAAAGTAAACCCAAGAAAAAACCAAAAAGAAAGAAAAAATAAATCTCTTTAAAATTTTATTTAATCAAAAGTAAATATTTTCCACCATGGAGCTGAAACAACATTTTGCTTGCCGTTAGTTCCATCTACTTCTATATCTTCTTCATATTCTACAGGAAAGAATCCAAGAATTTTTGCTTTCTTAGCTGCTTTAATTTGATATTTTATTTGATTATTATTTTGTATTATCTTTAATTGCTTTATATTCTGTCTTGCTTTTGTCAAATTACTCTCAATTTCAGAAGGTAAAATAATGGTTTTGTTGTTCACCAAAAGAGAATTGTTAACTAAAGAAACATTTTTTAAAAGAAGTTTAAACTTACCATCTTGGATTTCAGTTTCCTTTTCAGTTTGATTTGGTTTGATTTTTATTTTGATAGGCTTATTTCTTATTTCAACTTCTACTTCTGGTTGTCCCTCTAGTCCCTCTACCCTTTCTTTAATTCTTTCTTTAAATTCTTCTTTAATCTCTTTTAGTTTTTCATTTCTCTCTTGTACAATTGCTGCTGTAGGAGCTGCTGAATCATTGGATTTGTTTTGAGCATTTTTTTCTTGTTGTCCCTCTACCCTTTCTTTAATTCTTTCTTTAAATTCTTCTTTAATCTCTTTTAGTTTTTCATTTCTCTCTTCAACCTCTTTTTTCTCTAAACCAGTAGTAGTTGAAAGAACTGAAGGGGGGGTTTTTCTTTCTACTGTTGATTGTGGTTCTGGTTGGATCGTTTTAGTATTAAAACATATATTTTTACATTCTTCAGATAAAATTATATTTGTTGAATTTGGGCTTATAACTATCAAAGTATTATATCGGGAATCTTTACATTTTTCTATGCATTCAAGAGGTACAGTTACTCCATCCTTCCAAGTATAGCGAACAGAGGCTACAGTATTATTATAACTATGGTCTCCTTCTATTGCAAATACCACTAAAGAGACAAAGAAAAGAAAAATGACAAAATTTTTTATAATATTTTCCATATCCCTATTTTAGCATTAGAATTTTTAAATTTATGGGAAAGTTTGTATTGCTGCATCTGCCGGTGTTTTTAGATAACTTTTTTATAGAGGTGCTTTAGCAAATATTCCAAAAGAGATAAGAATTAAGATAGAAAAAGAGCTATTAAAACCAATAAAAGTTGGTGATAAAATATATAGCAATTTTATGGAAGAAACATCAAGAAGAATGTTTACTTTACTTTAATTTTTATCTTTACTTTATTTTTTAAAATGTTTAAAGTAAAAAAAGAAAAAAAAGGCCAAAATTAAAGAAGAAAGCATTAAAATTAAGGCTTCAAACAAAGATTTTGAGATTATAAAAAAGAAAACTCCACTTAAGCCTAAAATAGCAAACAAACTTTTTGTATAATATCTAAAAAAATCCATATTTTTCCTATTTCTTTTTCTTTTTTTTGAATTTTAAAATATGTTGATAAGTATTTTTTAAATTTTTAAATTTTTTTAAAGATTTATCTAAAAAATTAAAAGTTTTTATAAAATTTTTGTTTATGGAATCAGAGGGAGATACTCAACAATTTCAA